>JALHRI010000004.1:0-30155 GCA_022841525.1 Alphaproteobacteria bacterium
TTTGGCAGGCAAAAAAGAATGGGGCACCCTCATTGCACTATGTGAAAACGGCGTGCCGATTTTGGGTGTGCTCAATCAACCCATCACGGGTGAACGCTGGGTGGGTGTGCGTGGCCAGCCCACACTTTATAACGGCTCGCCCTGCCGCACACGCGCAACATCGTCACTCTCAACGGCGGAAATTTCCACGACATCGGCGGCGTTTTTTACGCCCTTACAGACCGAAAGATTCGTAACCCTCGCCAAGCAATGCAAGCACACCGTGGCTGGCGGCGATTGCTATGCCTACGGGCTGCTGGCGCGCGGACTGCGCGACATCGTGATTGATGTGGGCTTAAAACCATACGACATCCTCGCCCTCGTGCCGATCATTGAAGGAGCCGGCGGCGTCATTCGCCATTTCAGCGGTGCCGCCGTTACACTGGAAAACTACGCCGATGTAATGGCTACTGGCGACAAAGCACTCTACGCTACCGCCGCTTCAATCATGATTTCAACCGCGTAACCGGCATCGGCCAATTTGGCTTCCACCGTGGCGCGGGCAGGTGTTTTTCCCGGCACCAGCCACGTATCCCACGCGCGGTTCATCTCGTCAAAGCTTGCCATATCCGTAAGCCAGATATTCGCTTTTAAGATGCGGGTTTTATCACTGCCCGCACGCGCCAATACATCATCGAGCTGCGCTAAAATATCGGCCGTTTGCTCGTACACCGATTTGCCGTAAGCACGCTCCGCAACAAAGCCGCATGTATAGACTTTGCCTGCGTAAATCACCGCCTCACTCATGCGGCTGCCTGCTTCAATGCGGGTAATATCGCTCATTGCTAGAACAACCCTTTCACCTTCAGTTTATCTGTCACGCCCTTGATTTTTTTCTCCACGTCTTTCACTGGCGATAATAATCTGGCGCGCTGCACTGCTTGTTCGGCAGATGTCACGTAGTGCGACACAATTTGCTGCACGGCGGCACCGGCCGTCACGCCACCACCCTTGCCGATGTTGGAAAACGACAACGGCGGCAACGTGATGGCCGCAATGTCTTTCCCCAGCACCGACACGCTGGGGTGAATGGTAGAAGCCTCGATCACCATGCGCTCGATAATCACGCGGACTTGTTTCTCAGCCTTGGTTTCCGTGCCTTTTCTCGCGTTGATACGTTTTTTGAGGTCATTGACATTGATGCCTTTTTCCGTGACTTCCACATACACTTCCGATCCACGCAGACGGATATTGTTAAAGTCAATCAGCTCGCGGCTGGCGGTATTCAGGCCAATATCAATGCCCTTTGCGCGTACAATATAGGGCTGCGTGTAGCCCGGCACGTTCGCCACCGTAATGCCCTGCACGCTGACCTTTTTTTCTTTCAGCGATACATCAATGCGGCCAATATCCACCGCCACGCCGATTGCCTGGCTAGCGATTTTTTCTGCCTGCTGCGTGATCAAACTGCCCGCGTTCATATAAGCGTAATAGCTACCGGCAATCAGGGCGGCGAGAATAATCCATTTGATGAGTGATCTGATACGCATAGGGTCTCCCTACTTATCCATGTTGCTGACTGAGATAATGCACGAGCGCGGCTACCACCTGCGCGTCGTAGGCGGAACCTGCGGCCTGCATTAAATACTGAACTGCCTGCTCGGGCGCAAGTGGGGCACGGTAGGCGCGCGCCGAAATCATCCCAATATACGCATTCACCGCCGATACAATACGTGCGGAAAGCAAAATACCCTCGCCCGCAAGACCGAGCGGACCCGCACCATCCATCCGCTCAAGCGATTGGCGAATCGTATCGGCAACAGGGCCACTAAAATGAATCCCGTCAATCACGGCAGCGCTAGAGGCAATGGCTTCGCGGATTTTTTGTAGTGCTGTGGCATCAAGTTTGCCCGACTGCGAAAGCACATCTTCCGGCACCCGCATCTTGCCGATATTGAGCAGTTTGCCTGCCATTTCGCAGGTATCCAGCAGCGTATCATCCAGCTGCATACTCGCTGCCACCGCGCGCGCCAGCGCAGCAACGTGCAGCGAATGCTCCGCCGCATACGGATCGCGCGCATCGACAAATCCGACCAGACAATCCACCACGCGACGCAAGGTTTGTTCCTGCTGCGCGCGCATGTTAGAAAGCGTAGTGATGTCTTCTTCAATCACCAATACACCGCGGCTAGCACTGGTAAGAAACGGCAAATCGACCGGAATGTTTCCCAGCGGAATATACAGGCACTGCAAAATGCGCGTGCCTTGTTTGCCCTCCAGCGTTTCTATCGCCTGCACGATGCTGGCGCTCTCTAGCGCTTGAGCTGCACGGGGCTTGAGTCTGGCGGCGACATCGACCCCCATCATCAGCGAAACGGGCTTGCCCTGCAGATCATCCGCGCTCATTTCAAGCCCATGAACACGCGGCCAGTTAGTAAAGCAAATGCGCTGCTCATCATCAAGAATGGTGATGGCATTGGGCGTGGTATCCGTCACTAAGCTCAGCAGCCTAGTTTTGGTATCCAGTTTTTCAGCGAGTGCCTGATAATGCTTCGCCGATGCGGCGGCACGCACACTCACCGAATGGCGCAGCAGCGCCCATAAAAACGCAGTAATGCCCGCCAGCGCGAGCAGCGTCACCGCCCAGATCCACAAAGTTCTGGCACTGAGTGCAGAAAACGCTTCCGCCGTATCGTAGCTTGCCACTACCGCTAAGCCATCGCTGCCCGCCACATCCATCGCGGTGGCCATCGCAGGTGATTTATTATCGCGAATACCTTCGAGCACCTGCGCGTTTTTCTGCAGTGCTTCAGCAATCACCGTGCCGCTGCTGATGGCGGCATTCAGCAACATCACGCTGCCATCATGCACACTCACCGTGGATGAATTTTTGCGAGCAACTACTAAAATTTCGCCGCCCTTGGGCGCTTCAAACACCGAAGCCATGAGGGGCACATCCAGCACGCGCACACCCACTACACGGCCAATGCGCGCCTCGGCGCTGGCTTCTGCCTGCACGCGGTAGATCGGTGCCTGCATCAACACCGCGACGACTTCTTTACTCAGCGCCACCGGATCGCTATGGCTCGCACGATCTTGCGGCGCATTTGCCAGGAATGATTCCAGCACGCCTTGCAGCGGTATCATGCCGCGGGTGGAAACCACCATCCGCCCCCTGGCATCGATCAGCGCCAGTGCGGATCCTGGCTGCTGCGGCAGGCTTGCGCGCACCGATCCGTTTTCGCTGGCTGCCGCCTTAAACCCGCCTTTCACCGCGGTGGCGATCATCAGATTTTCGAGATAATCGCGCTCCGGCATCGTGGCGATGACCTGAGAATCGCTGTCGTTAATCTGCGTGAGATACATCTGTACTGAAACATTCGCCGCCACTTGCTCGAGCGTGCTTTGATGGCTGGAAAGCTTATCGGATAATTGATTGGCCGCATTATTTGCGAGCATGGTCAGCTGATGCTCCACATGCACTTTTTCCTGTGCGGCAAGATTCGCCGTGATGCTGTACACGCCAACGAGTATCACCAGCGCGATCAGCGCCCACACGCTCCACAATTTGCGCGAGGAGGGAATGGCAGAAAGGTCATTATCACTATCAGGACGCATCATCTGCGCCGGTGCGAGAGGGGGATTCATTTGCACTTCGCCTTCTTAAATGGGATAAATTGCTCATACAACCATTTCACTGTTTGGTCACCCATTCATGCATGCAGTGCGTATTTTTTTAGTTTTTTGGCTTACTGCCAGCATCTTTGCTGCACCGGCTGCAGCTAACGCAGCAAATTGGCGGCTGTTTGGCACAAGCGAAACTGCCTCCGGCGATACCAAGCCGTTTACCAAATGGCTGGGGGTGCTCAGCCGCTATCCCTCACAGCGCACGAGCATGGAATCGCAGTGCCGAAAATCTGGAGGGCGCGGCGGCCAGGCCTGCGCCGTCGTGCGCTGGATGCGCGATGTCGAAGCATTACGCAGCGCATCGCGCGCGGATCAGCTAAAGGCGGTGAATGATTTGCTCAACGAACGTCCGTACCGCGAAGATATTGTGAATTGGGGCGTGCCGGATTTCTGGGCAACGCCGGTGGAATTCCAGCAAAAAAGCGGCGACTGCGAAGATTATGCCATTTCAAAATACATGAGTTTACGGCTGCTGGGCGTACCGGTCAGCGCCATGCGTATTGTGGTGTTGAACGATCATAATCTAGGCATTTTGCATGCCGTACTTGCCGTGCAGGAAGGTGGCACGCTGTATTTGCTCGACAACCAGATTACGTCACTTACCAAGGATTCGCGGGTATTTCACTACGAACCGATTTATTCGATCAATGAATCCGGCTGGTGGCGTCACCGCAAGGGATAGTGTTTAGGCGGTACCCTTCACACTCATCTCGCGGGCGGCAGCCATATCCACCAGGCCACGCCAGTTCGCGGTCGATGCCAGCGCGAAATAAATAAATGGCAGCCAGCCTTTTTTGCGGAATTCTAAATACACATCATCGGAAAGCGCATTCAACTTGGTTTCGCTGATGGTTTGAAACCCGCTGAGCTGAATCTTGCGGCCGGTGTTGAGTGTAATGTCTGAGGTATTGGGCTCCAGCAGTTCATGCTTCACTAAATCTGCGCAAAAATTACGCGTGATCGCGTAATGCACATGCACCGATTTGCAGAACTCCAGCGCGTTATTGGTCAGCTGCGTTGGCTCACCATTTTCAAAGAAGCGCAAATCATCGCCGCCGGCTGCAGCGGTAAAATGCGGCGAGGCTTCATCGACACATAAAATCAGCTTTTTTTCTTCCTGCGCATCAAAGAAAATGAAGGGATATTGGCGCACATACGCCGGAATATAGGCACCTTCGCGCCACACCCCTGCCCCGTCGACGAAATAATTCTCACGTTCTAACCCGAGCAATGCCGCAGGCATGGGCTCGCTGGCCATGGTAAACACAATCGGCAGCGTGCGCGAGGCATCAATAAACTCAATCGTGTTGAGCGGCACTGAATTACACTCGCGAGCAAATGCAAAATTAACGCCCTGCTGAATCCCCGCTGTCTGGTGACGTTCTTTATCCACCGCTTTGGGATCAACAAAGAATAAGGGCAGCCCACTCGGCTGCTCGGTCGTTTTTTTTGCAGGGTTAGTGGCCATGGTGTGTCTCCATCCTAAAGGCAAGTGGGGGAGAGAAAAATCATTCCTCTCCCCGAAACGTTACGCCCTAGATGCTGCCACCATTACCCGAGCAACTGCCACCATTATAGCCAAACTCAGCGCCCGAACCGAGATATGAGTTGCCGCATGTGTCTTGATTGCCACCCGCAGCGGTCTCCAGATCGTTGAGCTGATCGGCACCGGCGTTCTTATCGCCTTTTTTACCACCACCAGCAGTCGAAAGATCGTTGAGGTCACCAGCCGATCCTCCATTACCGCCACCCGCTGCCGGGTTCAGCAGACTCAGATTTAGTCCCGTAAGGTCAAACTGGAAGTTATTGAGCAGGATATTATTGCTCAACGTCAGGCCATCGTAGGAGAACACATCACCGCTGAATGGATTGCCTTTCATCTGCGCCAACTGATCAAGCGCAGAAAAATTGAAGATGAAGCTGCGGTAGAACACGTCGCCTACCGAGAATCCGTCCTGCACGTCGATCGTTTTAGCCTCTGCTGCATCGCGCTGAGCGACGGAGAAGTTCGCCGCACGCACCCCATCGAAAGTTTGCTGCGTAGCAATCAAGGTCTCGCCTAGCATCGCGCCGTTTCGCAGCACGAAATAGAAGTTGTTACCATTGAAGAAGCTGCCGTTGCTTTCAAACTGCATGCCGGTTGGGCCGTTATCGACGAGCGAGATCGATGGAGAGAACTCTTCTTCGCCACCACCAATGCTGTCTTCAAAAATGCCACCATCAATCAACACGGCAACTTCACCGCCGTTGAAGGTCACATCGCGCACGATGAAGTTACCGGCGCCGTTTTCCAGCAGCAGACCAGTACCGCCAGCGGCGATATCGATGATCGTATCTTCCAGACGGCCATTGTCGGAGTTGTTAAACAGCACACCGGTTGCGTTATTGGTGAAAATATTACCATTGAGCGTCAGGTTGTCAGTACGGTTATACGCCGCAAACCCAACCAGATTGTTAACCATGGTATTGCCCGTCACCACCGGTGAATTCACCACCGTATCAAAGCGAATACCTTCGCGGCGGTTATCGTTGGTGATGTTGTCGGTCACGGTAATGTTCGAGCCGTTCAACACCCGAATACCGCGCAGGTTGCCGTTGCTGGTATTGTTGGTAATGGTGATGGTTTCCGAATCTTCGACACGGATACCGGCCGCACCGTTATCTTCGGCGGTATTGCCATCGATCAGCGTGTTGCCGATACCGATCAGGCGGAAGCCTTGCGCACCATTGTCATACGATACATTGTTGGTAATGGTATGGTTGTTACCACCGCGAACACGCACGCCTTCCTGGCTGTTGTCGTACGTCGTGTTGCCGGTCAGGGTCGCGTTATCGCTGACCCCATCGCCAACGCTGAGCACGTGAATACCACGGTTGCTATCGCGCACCGTGTTGTTTTCCAGATAAGCAAAGCTGGAGTTCTGAATCCGGATGCCATCATATTCAGCATCACGCACCAAATTATCCGTCACCTGTACGTTATCCGAATCACGCAGGAAGATGCCATGACCGTCGGTGTAGCGTACATTGTTACGACGCGCCTCACCCACGACATCCGCAGTGATGCCATGACCACCGGCAAAACGGATGCGGTTATCGTTGATAATAACGCCCACAGCGCCTTCAGAATCAATCCCATCATCACCGGTATTGGTGATGCGGTTATTGGTGATTTGCAGCGGCGCACGCTGGGCTAGGAAACCTTCAGGAGGAAGATCACCAAAGACCACGAATGGTTCGCCTTCTTCGTCACCACCACCAACGCTATCATCCATTACGCGCGCATAGTCGCCGCGCACCCGGATGCCATCCACGCCAGTTCCGGTGATGATGTTATCATCAATCACCAAGCCACCCGTATATTGCGGCGCATAATACGGCCAACCGATCATCATCGGCTCCATTTCGGATACAAAATACGCATTGCCATAATGTTCGACATGAATGCCATGACGATCCACGACATTGCCGGTTTCAGCAGTGATGGTATTGTCATTGATTTCAGCAACCGAATCGCCACCTTTGCCACCAAAGCTCACATGAATACCATCACGGCCAATCGGCGTAATGCCCGATTCGCCGGTCACGGTAATGCGGTTATTGTTGATAGTGGCACCACTCGCATATTCTGCCCAGATGCCATCTTGGCCTGCAAGAATGCCGCCATTTGATGCCGTCAGGTCATTTCTGAAAATGGTCGCGTACGGCGTACCCATCACATGAATGGCCGAACCGTTGCGTGAAATGGTGCCGCCGTTCGCGATCAGATCGTTATTGCGGATATCCGCATAGTTGCTGCCGGTGGCACGAATGGCATCGTTACGTGCCAAGGTGCCGCCGCTGTTAGCGGTGAGATCATTGCCACGAATTCTGACGCCATGGCTGCCATCGACGTAAATGCCATAACGGCCCGCTAACTGACCATCGTTTGCAGCCGTTAGAATATTCTGACGAATATCAGCATAGGTACTGCCTAACACACGAATGGCATCGAATTCAAATGCCACGTTGCCAAGATCACTCAGCACTTGAAGGATATTGCCGCGTACCGCAATGTTGTCGCTATCGGTCACCTGAATGCCGGTGTGATTATTATCACCGTTGATGGTGTTGCCCAGAATATCAGCGCCGAGGCTGTTAGAAACGCTGATGCCATATTCCATGTTGGAGATGGTATTGCCTTCACCTAACGTCAGGCTGCCAATCTGTGCATTCGTCACGTTGTTCACTGAAATCCCGTAAATGCCGCTTGCACTGCCAGGCGCATCGATCGTATTGCCATACAGCCCCAGCGCTTCGAGCGTATCGGCATAAATGCCGTTACCGCGCGTGGTAATTTGCGAACCCCGCACCGTCGCCGAGCCACCCAGCACTAAGCGAATGCCATTGGCCGCTGTGCCTACGGTGCGAATATTCACAGCATTCACATTCAGGTTTGAATGGGTTTCACTGTTAATGCCCGCCACATCGGCGCCGCGAATGATGCCGCCGGTAATGGTCGCATCACTGCCGCCACTGAGGTTAATACCAGTGCGGAAGCCGCGAATGGTGTTATCCGTCAGCTGCGCGCCAGTCGTGTTCACCAGATCAAAGCCCGCATTCGTTGTAGGCGTAATCGCGTTCGAGTTAAGCACGTTGTTCGTCGCGATGAAGCCCGCGCTATCCGTTACCGAAACGCCGGTCAGCGCATCGGTGATCGAGCTATTTTGAATCGTGGTGTCATCACTGCTGATGACCTCAAGACCGGTGGTGCCACCGATGATGGTCACGCCGTCAACCAGGCCACTCACGCTTGGGTTAATGCGAATACCGGTGGTGTTATTGGTCAGCGTGCCGCCGGTGATGGTGGCGTTATCGCTGCCATCAATCCAGATACCGATAGCGGTATTGGCGACATCGTTATTGGTGAATACCGAATCCGCAACACCGCTGATATGCATACCGCGACCGCGATTGCTACCATCCACACTGTTGTCGGTAACAGTAACGACCCCTGAACCACGAAGACGCAGTGCAGCGCCGTGTGTTAAGCCATTAAACGTGTTGTCTGCAACATTGATACCGGCCGATTCAATCGCCACCAGATGCGCCGTGCCCGAATTGCCAGTGATTTGGTTGTTGGTAAATACAACGTTGGACAGGCCTTGGTTGAACGCCACTAACTGACGCGGAACGTTCGGTACCACAAACTGGTTACCCACGCCCCAGTCACCATCGGCACCGGTGAACGTGTTGCCGGTAATGATGTTACCATCAATCGTGAAGTTTGCATTATTCAGGCCGTACTCGGTCACTAAGGCCGAATCGCCCATGGCTACAATGCGGTTACCACGCACCAGCGTGGTGTCATGGTTGCCCTGATAGTAAATCGCCGCGTTTTCAATGGCTGGGTTGCCATTATCGATACCATTCACGGTAAAGCCACGGTTCGTGCCGCCAATCTGGCTGTTATTCACGTTGTTCAGAACCACAATCGTACCCAGAGCGCCCACGCCGGAAATGCCGGTAATGGTAGTTGCATCGCGCCCGTTCATCGACCGCAGACGCAGATTGTTCTGGTCGATCTGAATGTTTTCAACAAAGATACCGTCACCCACATCCACCGTGTTCCAACCAGTTCCGGTATTGGAAATCGCCGCGATGGCGTTGTTAATGGAGCCACCGAACCACTGATTCACATCAATGGTGCCCGTACCACCCGTGTTCAGGCTATTCGGCAAGCTGCTAAAGAACACGCCCGTGTTGTTGAGTGTGATATTGCCCGACGTCGAATTGATCTGGCCATTCGTCAGCGTGACACTACCACCATCAAAGCGGATATTGCCCGACGTGCTACTGATGGTTGCGCCGTTTAGGTTCAGCGCATTGCCAAACAGACGCAGATTTTTGTTCGTGCCGTTAATCGCACCAAATGTGCTCACACCATCGTTATTGACGGTCACTGCCCCCAGACCGGCGTCGATACGGCGCGTTGCACCTGCAGCGCCTACTAAGTTCAACACACGATCAATCGTGATACCATCTGCACCAGAGAACAAATTCGCACGCAGATTCACGCTGTGCGCATTACTGCCGGTGAAATGAATGCCACCCGTGGTGCTGTCAGAGAAATCGACATTGCTGTTAATGGTTGTCAGGCCACCACTTGCAAACTGCACACCGGCATTCGAGCCTGAAGCAGCGCTTTGAGCACCGCTAATCAGAAGCGTACCGGCATTGGTAAATTGAATTGGATCGCGCCAGTTATTATAGGCATTTACCGTTACATCGCTCGCAGCACCGGCACCAAATTGAATGCTCGCAAACCCATCTTGAATGCGATCAAGCTCGGCGCTATCGATGTTGGTGGTGCCAACCGCGCCACCAATGCTCATTGGAGTGCCGGTAAAATAGAATAACAGAGCATTATTATTCGTAACATCGTTGAGGTTCGCCGCGATGTCGTAATCGCTCGCACCCAGCGACAGATAGGACATGTTGCTGTAGTTCTGATTGCCGGAGACCGTCAGTTCTCCAGTGGTCACAATCGTCAGCCCATGACCCGCCCAGCTACGCGCGGCAACATCAATAGCACCGGCGGTGAAGCCAATGCCCGCTGCATCGCCGTACACTTGATTCGCTGCCGAAATCAAATCCAGCTCATTCGAGTCAATTTGCAGATCACCGACGCCACCCGCCAAGCCCATGCTGCGACCAAGCGTTGCGGCGCGGAAATAGGCCGTTCCTGCACCTGTAATGGCACCGCCAATGGTCATGTTATCGGCGACCAACGCAACATTTGCGGTTCCGGTATCGATGCTACCATTCGTTAAGAAGCCATCATCACTAATTGTGAAAGTGCCGGTATTGGCATGCAGCAAGCGGGTAACGCCTGGAGCACCAGTGACAGTGACCGGTTGCGCCACGGTAATGTTATTGCCGATTAAATTAGCACCAAGTTCATAGGCATTGCTGCCACCAGCGCCACCCAAAACGATATTCCCGCTGCCACCAGCCGTTACATCGATATTACCGCTAATATCAATCGCTTGATCGCTCAAGGTATAGAATAAGAAATCAACATCACCAGCACCACCTACGGCAACCTGATCGCCGGAGATCGTGACATCTTGGCTATTAAATGCAGCAATGCTGACCGTATCTCGCCAGTTGTTATACGCACCCATGTTCAGAAAATCGACGTTACGGAAAACAATGCGACCCCAACCATCCGCGATACGATCTAGCTCAGCATCATCCAGCTGAACCGTTCCTGCACCGCCGCCAACTCCGAGCGACTCAATAAAATCAAAGACAATCTGATTATTGGCAGCACCCACATTAATGAGCTGCGCACCAATATTAAGGCTACCATCGGCACGAATCATCACTTCCTGATTGAAGTTCTGATCCCCGACAATATTCAGGTTCACATCATTAGCGCCTAAAACCAATCTAGCGATATTAGAAGACCACGTATGCGCCCCAACATTGGTGGTCTCACCGCCAATGCTTAGTAACGCAGTAGTAAAGCGATTAAGTTCAGCCGAGGAAAGCTGCCCACCGCCTGCCGCACCGGCGAGGCCAAGCGTCGCCCCGGAAGTGTGCGTGGAAACATACACGCTACCAAAGCCGGTTGCGGTGACCGTGTTGTTAATCGCGAAATCATCTGCCACCAGATTCAGCCGGCTAATCCCCGAGGCGTTCACAGGCCCGTTGATGGTCAACACACCATTGCGCGCATAGATCCCGCGCATAATCGGTGCTCCGTCATAGACAACCGACGTATTCAAGGTAACACCCGTACCGCTCAAATCCGCATCGGCAATCGTGGTGCCACCTGTTGCGGTTAAGACCAATGCTCCCGTACCGGCATCGATATTGGCGCCGTTGTTAACATCAATCGTGCCAGCGGAATCGATATCAATGCCGCCCGTCGCGCTGGTCAGCGCCGCATTAACCGCTACCACACCCGCGCCACTATTATTAATGTCGATCGTGCCACCACTGGTCGTGATCGCCGCATTAATGGTGTTATTATTTGCAGAGTTCATGATAACGTTGCCACCGGCCGCCACCGTAGTGCTGGTGATCGACTGATTGACAATGATGTCATTCATCGCATTCAAAATCAGCGAGCCAAGACCACTCCAGTTCATGGCCGCATCGATGGTAATATCACCCGCATCCAGCCCTGATGGATCGAAGGTTTCAATGGTGACGTCCGTGCCGCCGTTGAGTGTCGCAATAAAGCCTGCAACATTAAGGGCATCAATCACGAAATTGACCGGATCCAGCAACAAGTGCCCGCCTTTGCCCTTGGCCGCACCTAAATCAGCGGCACTATTATAGCTGAGCGTGTTCTTGGAAGAAACTTCGGCAAAGCCACCATCGCCGCCGTTTTCACCGCCGCGACCGCGCAGGCGACCATAGAAATTCGTTGCAATATCCGACCATACGACCGAGCTGCCGCCATTGCCGTTGTTGGTCGCGCTCACATCGATAATGCTGGCACTATCCACATCCACATAGTCGGCGCGTGCAATCGTACCGCCACCTTTTTTATCACCGCCAATGCGCACACTACCACCGCCTGCACTACCGGTCGCATCGACCGTTGCGCCGGCAAGCGTAATTTTCTTACCCGTTACCTGAATACGACCGCCTTTTTCACCGGCGTTTTTGCCTGATGCGTTTAGCGTGCCAGCGACACGCACGCTGCCTTCACCGCCATCAATAACGATCTCACCACCTACTTCGCGCATGCTGGTCGCATCCACCACGCCTTCGAGGTTGATCGCCTGATTCACCACATCCTGTGCAGTTTTCGCACTTAAGAGAACACGGCCACCCTGAGCCGCAATCGTGCCAGTATTGTTGACGCCAGCACCAGCGCCTTGTGCCTGTTCGCCCAGTTTGAAGCCGTAAAGATTATCGCCATAAAAATCGAGCGCCACCGTCTGCGCCGCGCCAATGGCCACGGTGCCCATACGCGCAGTAATGACACCGCTATTATGCACCGAAGGTGCTACCAGCGCTACCAATCCACCGTCTTTGGCGGTGATGTTACCTTCATTCACAATCCGCGCATCGCGGTTGCCCGCCTGATTAAAATGCATCCGCCCAGCCATGAAATCTGCCGAGCGAATATTCGCCGTAGTGGCCACTAAGCCTGCCACATCGACGCGCGAACCGGCACCGAAAATCACGCCGTTGGGATTGACAATAAACACACGGCCATTGGCGGATAAATTACCCAGAATCTGCGTCGGATTGCCATCGAGCACGCGGTTGAGTGCGACTGAGCTTGCACTCAGCTGATTAAAGCGTGTCGATTGACCGCTACCGATATTAAAGTTCTGCCAGTTAATAATCGCGCGATCCGTATGCTGATCAATCACGAGGTTGTTTGCATCGGGCTGCGTAATGGTCGCGGATCCGGACTCTACCTGCCCACCCGTAGGAAGCGCCTGCGCGTGAAATGCGCTGGCAAGCAGCAACGAAGCGCCGCTGCAAGAGGTGAGTAGCGCGTGGGTGAGCAAACGTGAGCGCATGGCGATCTCCAAAAAATCAAAGGCTAAATCAAATACGGTGGATCGAAACTAGGTCTTTAGAAGCTTTGTTACGTAAAAGCAACATAACAGTAATTAAAACAAATGCAATGCAATATTAACCAATTATTAATAATTATTTACAGCCACAACGAGGGGCTTAGACGCTGCCACTCACGTGCAAGCTACGTGCCAGATGGCACTACGCCAAAAACCAAGGTAACTAGTTGATTAAGAAAACTAGTAACGATATTGCAGACCGAAGAATAGCCGCGGGTTATCGCCATCGGTACCCAGTGCTGCCACATCACGAGTGAGCGGGAAAGCCAGCTCTAAACTAGCCGACACCGGATCAATAATGTTAAAGCGCGTACCTACCCCGGCAGACGCCAGAGAATCATGCTCTTCATCGCCCGCGGCCGCGTTAATGTCGCGGTTCCATACCCGACCCACATCGTAGAAGCCGTAAAACTGATATTGCGGAATAAAATCAGCGCTGTAGCTGTCGCTATATTGCAGTTCAAGGCGACCTGCCAAGCCGCTGTCACCCGTCACTTCCGCGGTATCATAGCCCGAGCCAAACGCTGCGCCACCGAGGGCAAATTCTTCCACTGAAAGCAGCGGATCGGCAGAATACTGACCACTCAGTGCTCCAAAAAGCGACCACGGCCCATCAATCGCCTGCAAGCGTGACACCTCACCGCCAAATTTCCAGAAATTCGTACGGCCATTCGCACGCGAACGTACGCCGTTATCGCTATCATCATTCCAGCCGAAGCCTTTGGTGATCAGGGCATCCATACGGTTTACGCCCACCCAGTCATCGGTAAAGTCATACGACCCTCCGGCCGCCAGCGTGCGCAGCTTGTCTTCATACAGCCTGTCATCAAGGCTCGAGGCATTGATATGGCGAATATTGGCCTGCACATTGCCGTATAGGTTCGATTTGCGGCTACGAATGAAGGGATGCGTCACCATCGCCGAGAAGGTACGGGCATGACCTTCTACATCCAGATCGCGGATGGTGTGACCAGCATCCGTACGCACATTGCTGCCGAGCAGTGACAGTTTGGTACCTTCCGCACCAATCGGGAATTCCGCGCGCAACTGACCCAGCGAAAGCTCATCATAATCAATCAACGAATTCAGCACACGCAGTTCAATCTGTTCATCCAGCGTCAGCAAATTGTTGGTGGCAAAGCTGGCCCCACCCTGCACGGGGCCTAAGAAACGGCTACCACGATTATCCAGCGTGAAGGCGCCTTGATACGCTTTGCGCTCGACGTTCACAATAACGTCCGATGCGCCCGTAACGCCTGCTGCTGGCTGAAGCACTGCGCGCGCGGTCACGCCCGCCGTATCTTCAATGATCAACAAATAGCGCTCCAGCAGCGCTGCGGTGAGCGGCTTGGCCTGCTCGAGCTTGCGGGCGTAACTTTGAATGATAGAATCTTCAGCAACGTCGCCCTGAAGCACTACGTTATTCACGAAGCCCTCAATAATCGCAATTTTCACCGAACCAGAGCTTACACGCTGCGGCGGCAACACGGCACGCGAGAGAATATAGCCCTCGTTGCGGTAGAATGCGGTGATATCCGACACCAGCTTGCGCAGCGCGCCCAGTGTGACTTTTTGGCCGATCATATTACTATATAACGGCGCTAAGCGATCAGCACTGATCGCACTTGCACCCTCAATCTTGACATCTTTGAGGGTAAAGCTCGCGCCCCCGCTCAGCACTTTATCGCCTGCTTCTTCGGGAAAGGTAATCACCGGCGCGCCGCCAACGGAAGGGCGCTCAATAACGCGGAACTGACGCTGCGTCGCATCTGGGCGGGCAGGCTCCGGCACCACGACTTGCGCGCTGGCGGCTGAGGCAACTGCCACAAAACATACTGAGGCCAAAGCCAAGAAATTCAGGCGCATAACATTCCTATAAAGCCAGGGTGAACCTTTAACCTCCCCGCATTACTTACTAAGTACGCGGTTGTAAAGCAATTCCAACAGAATTCGCTTAAATCACGTATCCTTCTATAAGTACGTGGTTTTTATTCGACATGATGCATGGTCTGCACTTTAACCTCCCCTCACCTGCCATCGTTTTTAACAAGACAGATCACAAAAATAACCCTAGTTGAAGTATATATAGTCGTTTCAATTGTTTTTTAGACACCCTCACCCTCCCGCTGGCGCGGCGCCCTCCCTCTGCCTCCCTGAGGTAGAGGCGTAAACGATTCACTGGATCGATTACGGGTTGAGGGTGCTTCGCACCCAGATGGTAGGAAGTAAGCCGAAACTGAGTATAGAAAATCAAGATGGTGGAGGAGGTTGGATTTGAACCAACGAACTCATACGAGGGCAGATTTACAGTCTGCTGCCATTGACCGCTCGGCCACTCCTCCACATCTGGATGGGTGTGCTAGGGCAATCGCCAGCGGCTGTCAACCCATTCGCGGTGATTCTTACGTTGCAAGCTGAACTTAGCCATGTAAAAATACTTCATGCCCCACGCGATAGTTGAAATCAGCCCTGAAATTGCGCCAGAAACTCAGCGCGCAGATCTTCTGCGTTTGCTGCACGACGCCCTGTCTGGCTGCGGTGTGTTCCAGCCTGCAGATCTGAAAACGCGCCTGCACATCAGCGATCAGTCGCTGGTTGGGGTGCTGGAAAATGGCGTATCGGCGCGCAGTTTCGTTCATGTCTGGATTTATTTGCTGGAAGGAAGAACTCCCGCACAAAAATCAGCGCTGACCGATGCGGCGTTTGCCGTGCTGAATCAACACGCAGTATTCGCCAGTCAGCGTAGCGTGGATATCCGCGACATGGCGCGCGAGACCTACCGAAAATCGTAAGCGCCTAAAAATCGTAAGCGCATTTACTGTTCGCTAACGACGAGGCAGCTAGCCCCATCTGCTTTCAGGCGCTGGCAAAGCTCCTGGGCGGCCATTTGGCTTAAAAGCGGGCCGGTACGCAAGCGGTACACTGGCGTTTCGTGGCTGCCTTGCGGCGGCGTGGAAAGCTGCGCCTGCATCGCGCGCAGTGCGGCAGCGTGTTTGAGCTTCATGCTTTGCCAGGCGCTTTGTGCACGCTCCTGCGTGTCATACGAACCTAGCTGCACCCAGTGGCCCGCGCGCGCTTGCAGCCCCTTGCCTGGTGCACCGTAGCGTCCAGCGCTGGTGCCGACCGCCTGCACCATACGCGGCTGCGTACTTGAGGGCGCCGATCCTACATCGTTTACTGGCGCGCAATCATAGTCGCCACGATCGACGATATCGCTATCACATAACTCGTGAATGAATGCCTGGCTACCAAACGGCCCAACACGCAGCGAGATGAGTGGATTGCCTTCCTGCTTAGCAACATACGGCGTGGTCACACGCACGCGCACGCTGGGGAAATCAGGATTCGCCCGACGGAAGGTTTCCCAAAACGCTAAGGCTTGCTGCTGGCTGTCAAAATAGCTGATATGCGCCCACATAGTGCGCAGCGTACTCGACTGACTCGGCATATCGGCAGCGGCTACCGTCGCCGGTGCAGACGATGCGATGACCGGAGGCGGCGGCGCAATCACCGGCGCATCCTCAGTAAGCGGCACGCGGCGCGCCTCTTCCACCTGTACGCGGTGCGCATCCATCACGCGGGCGGCTTCGGTAATGCTGGTGCCTTTTGCAATTTTCGGTGCCGTCAGCGGTGCCGCACTAATGGAAGGCGCAGCGCGCACCTGATTTGTCACTGGCGCAGCTACATGCGGCATAGCCGACCCTGGTGCCGGAAGTGGTCTGAGTTGCTGACTCAGCGCTGCACGCTCCGCTTCACTATCCGGCAGAGGTGGCGGCGGCAGACGCATGTCGCTCACCGCTTGATCCGCAGGTGATGGTGCCACCAGAGGCGATGACTGCAGCACCGCAGGCGTAGCTGCGACGGTTTCTTTCGGAGCAGAGACGACAGGCGCAGAAACGACAGGCGCAGAAACGACAGGCGCAGAAACGACAGGCACAGAGACGACAGGCGCAGCGAGTACCGGTGCATCCATCTTCGTCTCTGGGGTCACCTTTTTATCTGAGATCACCGGTGCTTCCGATCGCGCCATCGACTGAGCAGGCGGCACCGTCACGTTAGGGGCGCGTTCACTCAGCACTGCTTTTTTAGCTTTCTGAGCAGGGCTTTCGGAAAACGGATTGATGCTGTCAAAGAAGGATTCTTCCTCATCCGCACTCTCTTGCGCCGCAGTATCGTTAAGCTGCGCGGTTTTTTCCTCAGGCGCATCACTCTCAGAAAACGGATTAATGTCATCAAACCACGAGGTTTCGCGGGTGGCTTCATCCACGGTTTTAGGAGTGCGCGAGGCCAGTTTCTTCGGCTGCGATGCCACCGCTTCGGCCAGCGCCGCATCCACAGTAGATGGCGCCATATTCTGCGGCGCGGAAGAAGAATTTTTAATCACGCTGATCGGCGGCGCAGTGATGGGTTGTGACTGAGAACTCCCCACACTTGCCAGCATGCCCGCCGTTTCGGGATCACGCTTGATGCGCGACGCCACGGTTTCAGCACTGCCTTGCTTGATCGCTTTTGCCGTCTCAGTAATCGGCTCGCGCACGGCGGCCGATGCCACGCGGCTATCCACCGCCACCGCGGAAGATGCAGACTCCGTCGCAGCGGCAGTGGCTGCTGTCTGGGTTTTGGTATCTTTGGCTGCAGTGGCTGGTGTAGTGGTCGCTGGTGTAGTGGTCGGGGCATCCAGCGTGCGGTAAATATCGCTGACACTGCCTTTAAGTGGTTTAAGCGGCGGTGCAGTTTCCGTCTTGGCCGCCACGACAGGTAGCGTTTTCTCTGGCGCAGGGGTGCTCAAAACTTTCGCACTGCTTGGCGCAGCCGTCACCGGTGCGGCGGCCTCTTTCGTTGCAGCTACCGGCGCTTTCGTAAGCGGCGCAGGTTTTGCGTTCAGTATCACTTTCGGCGCAGTTGGTGCAGGCGCTTTGGCTAGGCAAGTGGTACCATCACGTGAGGGTTTGCCACCACCACCACATAATGGATCAGTATCAGCAATGACAGTTGCAGGACGACCTTCATTTTCCATTCCAGACACAGGTTTAGCCTTCGCCACGGCCGCCGCAGGCACCTTTGGTGTGGCAGGCGCAGGTGGCGCTGCTTGCGCCACCGCCGCCGTCGCAGGCGCCGTTTGCGGCAGCGCAGTTTCTACAATATAGCATTCATTATCGCCGCTACTGGCCAGTTGCGCGCAGACTGACTGCGCCTGCGGCCTGCCCGCCAGCGGCCCCACCTGCGTGCGGTACACCGTCGAGCCGTAGGGTGTTTTCACTTCACGCACCAGGCTTGGCATGTCGCCCAGAATGCCTGCATGTTTGGTCTTCATGTAATCGAGGCGTTTTTTAGCCTCCGCTTCGCTCTCATACGAGCCGAATTGCAGCATCACGACCGGTGCGGCGCTGGCAGCGGATGTCGCAACCACAGCGCCCAGGGTGCCGCAGGCCAGGATGAACACTCGCATTACTGTTGGAACAATCATAAGCGACCACACGCGCACGGAAAATTTGATAGTGAAAGACTCGAGGCTTCCACCTCTACGCAATTGCTTAAGGGCCCGCAAGTTTTTTTAACCATTGTGTTAACGCATATCTTGCGGCTATATGGCCCCAAACAAAGGATATGTCATGACCACACCTGCTTTTTTGAACGCCAAAGCCTGGCCCATCACCGAAGCGTTGGCACTGCTTGAGCGCTTAAAAAAGTCAGGCAACCCGAAAGGTTACGTGCTGTTTGAAACCGGTTATGGCCCTTCCGGCCTGCCGCATATCGGCACGTTTGGCGAGGTAGCGCGCACCCAAATGGTACGCCATGCCTTTAGCCAAATCTCTGACATTCCCACCCGCCTGATCTGTTTCTCCGACGACATGGACGGTCTGCGCAAAGTGCCCGATAATCTGCCGCAAGCCGAGATGATAGCAGCGAATCTAGGCAAGCCGCTAACATCCGTACCCGATCCGTTTGGCACGCACGAGAGCTTCGGCCATCACATGAACGCCCGCTTGCGCGCATTTCTTGATACGTTTGGTTTTGATTACGAATTCAAATCTTCCACGGCAACTTATAAATCCGGCGAGTTTGATGCTGCCCTCCTGCGTATTTTAGAAAATTACGACCGGGTGATGGACATTATGCTGCCCACCCTTGGTGATGAGCGTCAGCAAACCTATTCGCCGTTTTTGCCGGTAAGCCCGCGTTCGGGCAAAGTGCTACTTGCCAAAGTGCTGGAACGCAACGTGAGCAAGGGCACGATTGTGTATGAGGAAGAAGACGGCTCGCGCGAAGAAATCCCCGTGACCGGTGGTCATTGTAAACTTCAATGGAAGCCGGATATGGGCATGCGCTGGGCGGCCCTTGGCGTCGATTACGAAATGTATGGCAAAGACCATCTGGTCTCTGCGCAGCTTTACGATGCGATTTGTAAAACCGCTGGCGGCACACCGCCGCAGCAAATGATGTTCGAGCTTTTCCTCGATGAGAAGGGGCAGAAAATTTCCAAATCCAAAGGCAACGGTATCACGATTGATCAGTGGCTGACATACGCCCCCACCGAATCGCTGGCGCTGTATATGTTTGTGAATCCGCGCAAAGCGAAGAAGCTATATTTTGACGTCATCCCCCAGCAGGTGGATGATTATTTGACGTACCTTGAAAAATACGCTGCGGAGACTGATGAAGGCAAACGCCTCGATAACCCCGTCTGGCACATCCATAATGGCAATCCGCCGGCACCAGAATTACCGTTGCGCTTTAGCATGCTGCTCAATCTGGTATCAGCAGGCAATGCCCAGAATGCGGATGTGTTGTGGGGGTATATTCGCCGCGAATATCCTGAGGCAGCCGCCACCGCGCAGCACATGCTGGCCAAGTTGGTGGAGTTCGCGATTCGCTATTACCACGACTTCATTAAACCCACCAAAACCTACCGCGCGCCATCTGATCTTGAGCGCACGGCGCTGGGTGAACTACGCAGCTATTTATCTGCGCTGCCTGCAGGCACGACAGCGGAAGATATTCAGACCAAAATTTACGACATCGGCATGACGCATTACAGTAAAGAAACCATGCGCGAATGGTTCAAAGCGATGTACGAAGTGCTACTGGGCGCCAGCCAAGGCCCGCGCATGGGCAATTTCATCGCGCTGTTTGGCGTGGCCGAATCCGTAGCGCTGATTGACGGCGCGCTGAGCGAAACAAAGCCCTCTCCCTCACCGAGGGAGAGGGTGGGGTGAGGGTGGAATCACCGCGAAACGTATCCTTAATACTTCCCCCTCACCTAACCTCTCCCCCAGTGGGGGAGAGGGATGCACAGCGCCATCAGTAATCTTCATCAAACCTTCATACATCGCGTAGCGTGGCTGTGGTAAAAAACGAATTACTTATGAAGCAAACCATGTCGTCATCTACCCCCCCCACCAGCAACATACTGATATTGAAGCATTAGTTGGCTACATAAAAACAGGCAATGTTGAGGCCTTCAACAAAGCGCGCGCTGCAGCAAACTATGCCCCCATTGACCTAAACGAGTGGGATGGCACCATCCCACGCGAAGTTACAGATGCCGAAAGGTATTTTGAACCTAGCGAATTTCTTGCTGAGATTGACTGGCGCGGCGTAACGCTAAACCCTCAGGTTTTTGCAACGATCCATCAACCTAAATTTTTTAACAAATACCGCCAAGACAACCCAGATGCTCCTATCGATATGCGCTGGGTTGACACCCTCGCACAAAAGACAATTGATCGACATAAATTCTTTAAAGGTTCGGCTGGTGTTTACCCATCAGGCACCTTGTATGAGTATAACCTTCGCGGCCTAGATTTAACAGGTATTCAGGACATTGCTACCGCGCTTCTGAAATGTAGTGGAGAGAACTTGGAGGCAGCACGCATTACACAACGGCAAGCTGACGCGCTGAGCGAAGAAGACATACATCACAATAATTTATGCGTCATTGATGCAGAGCCAGAAAAAACAGACGCCCCCTCTAAAGCTACCCAAGAAAACACTCGAGAGCTAATTCGATATTTAGACAAGGGCTGGGAGAGAAGATTTAACGCTCTACGCCAGCAACAAAATTATGCGGCGGTTGACTTAAGCGCGTACAAAATGGATGAGAATGGAGGCTCACTTTCGCGCGCATTCAATCTGCAAAATGTCACATTACATAAAAGCGTATGCGCTCAATGGATACGATATGGTGACCGTTCATCTTTCAATGACTACCGCCGAGCCAATCCCAACATTCTTCCTGACCTTAGTGGATTAGACGCAGTAGTCTCGAGATGGAGAGATGGTCGTATTAATACGCTCCTTAAGTTGAGTGGCTTCGATCTCTCTGGCTTGGATTTAAGGGAAGTTGGAAATCTTGAAATGGCACAGGGCATAAATCAAGCTAACATCACCGGCGCCATTGTAACGCCTCAGCAAAAAGCGGCGTTGGAAGTCCTTGCGAATAACAGCAGACCAAGTGCTGAATCACTGGCTAGTTTAGTGGTGACCCCAGCAGTCACAAAATTGCCAGCACCACGCGTAATCGGCGGTGGTGGTGCCCAAAAGGTCCTGCAAGACAAAATTCGTGGGCTGGTGTAACCTACCCCTGCCGCATGACAAAATCACGCAGGGCGGCGTTAAGTGCGTAACTTTTCTTTCGGCACGAAAATATAATCGCCACCTCCTTCAAAACCCTGCACCTGCCATGTGCGGTATGATTGATGCTCGTCGGTTTTAAGCACTGCATATCTGTCCGGCGGAAATAGCGCAAAAATATCCTCCGGCGTGGCATTTGCGCGCGCTTGATGCTCGGCATCCACCTCCACCATCACCACGGGATGGAAGGTATCGATCGTCTGCTTTGCGCCTTTTAGGGCGGGTAATTCCCAGCCCTCAATATCGATTTTAATCAAGTCCACGCGCGCGATATTTTGCTCCTTCACAAATTCATCGAGCGTGGTGAGGCGAATGGTTTCCTTATGCGTATGCTGCGCATCGTACGACGGTAAGGGCATTAAACTGGAAAGCCCAAAACCAAAGGCACCGCTGCGTTTGATGGGCATGAACAAGGTTTGTTCGGCAGGCGCATCAGACAATCCCAGCGGCACAATCTGCACGTTGCGTAAGTGGCGCAGTTTCACCACTAACCGAAAAATCGACAACGCATACGCACCCGGCTCAAAGCCATACACTTTTCCCTGCGGCACCAACCTGCTGAACAGTTTTGAGAACTGCCCGGAATGCGCGCCAATATCGATAATCACGCTGTCCGTCGAAAGATACGGCGCCAACACCGGTACTAACTCGGTATGATAACGGTTGCACACCGCTTTGTAGCAATGCGCCAACCAGCGAATCGTTTGACCAATATTCATGGTTACCTTTTCTCTAAGTGATACCGCCTTCGTTTATCGAACTTTACAGCCACTGGCGACATGTTTATTGAGGCCACATGATATTACCGGAAATTCTTGAGAGTTACCGCGCGTTCGTTATCGATTTGTGGGGTGTCGTGCATGATGGCACGCAGCTTTACCCTGGCGCGGCGGATGCGCTGGCGTATCTGCACGCGCAACAAAAACCGGTGGTGTTTTTATCGAACGCGCCGCGCCGCGCGGCAGCGGCGGAAGCCAACCTTGAGCGCCTTGGTATTCCGCGCGATCATTATGTGCAGGTGATCACTTCAGGCGAAGTGGCGTATGCAATCGCCAGTGGCCAGTCGCCAGTGGCCAACCTTCGCACGGATCATCCGATCATCCGATCATCCGATCATCGTTACTACTATCTTGGCCCCTCGAAAGATGAGGAAATTTTCGCAGGCGCGCCGAGCCTCACGCGTGTGGAAACCATGGCGGATGCTGACTTTGTACTGAACACCGGCTACGCCTACGACTTCCAACCGCACGAAGAAGTGCTGCCGCTGCTGCAAGAACTACATGCGCACTCGTTGCCCCTACTCTGCGTGAATCCGGATTTGGAAGTGGTCAAGCAAGATGGCACGCACATGCTCTGCGCGGGTACGCTGGCAGCAGCCTACGAGAGCATCGGCGGCACGGTGCATTATGTCGGCAAACCGCACGCGGCGGTGTATGATACGGCACTGACAACACTCACCACTGACTACTCACCACTCACTATCCACCACATTCTCGCCATTGGCGATAACCCGCTGACGGATATTTTAGGCGCGAACCGCTACGGCATCGATAGTCTGCTCATCACTGGCGGTGTGCTGGCGCATCATCATGGCGCACTTTCAGAAGAAAAAGCCCGTGCCCTGTGTACCCAAGAAGGCGCAGCGCCTACTTACGTCGCACCGCGCTTTGCGCTTTAATGGATAGCGCTTTTTCTAAAAACTGCGTCTGTTCGTTGCTGTTCCAATCGGTTGCGCCCATATACCAATGCGTCAGCCTGCCTTCAGCATTCATCATGTAGGTGATCGGCATGCCGCCTCGACCCAGCGCCTCCATCAGCGCGCCGGAGTGATCATGCACCATCTGCACATGGCGAAGTTTCAGCTTGGTAAAGAGCAGATCGTGAAGCTCGGCGTAGGGCGCGTTATCCGTTGCTACCGTCAGCACGGTTAAATCGGGATAGCGCCGAGCCAGTGCATCCAACGCCGGCAGTTCGGCCATACACGGTGTGCACCAGGTAGCCCAGAAATTCATCAGCACGTTTTGGCCTTTATAAGCCTGAAGGCTGGTCAATCCCTTGCTTACTGAAAGCTCGCTGGTGGGCGCATCCATGGTGACAGGGTGCCAGCGATACGAGTTTTTCATCACCTGCGATTGGGCAAGTGCACTGCCTGCAAAGCAAATGATTGCAGCGAAGCAAAACTGCGCTATACGTTTTTTCATGTCCTCACGCCTAACAAAAAAATCGGCTCGCTCAAAGCCAAAACCGCACGCCACCGCATTATGGGGCGGGCATTTTGCGCACGCTCCGGCAGAGGCATTTGCCGCCATCAACCCTTCCGTTGCCATCGATCAGCGCCTGTGGCGCGAAGACATTGAAGGCTCTCTCGCGCATGCGACCATGCTGGCAGCGTGCGGTATTCTTACCAAAAAAGAAGCTACAGTGATAACCAGTGGCCTCAAAAAAATTCATCATGAGATTGAGTCGGGCCGCTTTGTTTTCAAAACCGATCTTGAAGATGTTCACCTCAACATCGAATCACGATTAAAAGAGATCATTGGCGATGTCGCGGGAAAACTGCATACTGCGCGCTCGCGCAATGATCAAGTCACCACCGATCTGCGCTTGTATCTGCGCCGCGAAATGGAGGCGTTGAATGATGCGCTGAAATCGCTGCAGGCAGTGCTTATCAAACGTGCCGAGCCACACACAGATACCATCATGCCCGGCTATACGCACTTGCAACCCGCACAGCCGATCAGTTTTGCGTTTCATTTGCTCAGCTATGTCGAAATGTTTGGACGCGACCGCACACGGCTGGAAGATGCGCGCGTGCGCCTGAATCAAAGCCCGCTGGGGGCGTGCGCACTGGCAGGCACCAGCTACCCCATCAACCGCAATATGACCGCTAAGGCGCTTGGGTTTGATAGCATCACCGCGAGTGCCCTCGATAGCGTTTCTGACCGCGATTTCGTGCTGGAAATCGCCGCAGCACTGAGCATCACCGCGATGCATTTATCTAGGCTTTCTGAGGAGCTAATTTTCTGGAGTACGCCGCAAATCGGTTTTGTACGTTTGCATGAAAGTTTCACCAGCGGTTCGTCGATCATGCCGCAAAAGCGCAACGCTGACGGTGCCGAACTGGTGCGCGGAAAATCAGCGCATATTGCTGCGCAGTTTAACGGCCTCATCAGCATGATGAAAGGCCTGCCGCTTGCCTATAATAAAGATACGCAGGAAGATAAGCGCGCCTTGTTTTTCGCCCTCGATGAAACGAAACTCTGTTTGAGCGTCATGACGGGCATGATCGAGACGCTGGATGTAAATGCATCTGCCATGCGCCGCGCCTGCGCGCTGGGCTATATTAACGCCACCGATCTGGCGGATTTTTTAGTGCAGCATCACGCGGTGGCGTTTCGCGATGCCCATCACATCACCGGAAAAATAGTCAAGCGTGCGGAAGAAAAACAGATCGCGCTGGAAGCCGTGTCGCTTGCTGAGATGCGCAAGGAATATAAAGCGCTCTCAAGCGCTGTGCACAATTTCATCGCGCTGGATGCGTGTTTGGCCAGGCGCACTTCTGCGGGCGGCACCGCGCCTGTGCAAGTAAAGCGCGCGATGAAAGAGGCGAGAAAACAATGGCTGTAAGAATGCTCATGTTCGGGGCACTAGGGTTGCTCGTCAGCGCCTGTGCCATTCAGCGGCCACTGATGCGACCGGCTGAAATCCCCGCTTACGAGGCTAAAAAACGCGAAAAGCAGCGCGAGCGTGAAGAGTTTCTGCGCGAGCAACAACAGCGTGAGCGCGAGCTGGAAGAATCGCTCAGCGAGGATGCGCAGCCCTAATGGATCATTTCACCTATCAGCACGGCGAACTATGCGCCGAAAACGTGCCGATCAGACGCATTGCCGAGGCGGTAGGCACGCCGTTTTATGCCTACTCGACTGCGACCCTGCATCGCCACGTGCAGGTGCTGCGCGAGGCGCTCTCACCTCTATCGCCGATGCTGTGTTTTGCGGTGAAAGCCTGCCCCAACATCGCCGTTTTGCGCACGCTGGCAGCAGCGGGCATGGGGGCGGATGTGGTCTCGGGGGGCGAGCTTTTTCGCGCGCGAAAAGCGGGTATAAACCCTGAAAACATTGTGTTCTCAGGCGTTGGCAAAACGCGCGAAGAAATTGACTATGCGCTGGAGGAAGGGATTCGTCAGTTCAACGTGGAATCGGCTTCTGAGCTTGCGTTGCTGAATGAATGTGCCCTGAAAAAAAATGTCAAAGCGCCCACGGCGCTGCGCATCAATCCGGATGTGGATGCGAAAACCCACGCCAAAATTTCCACCGGCAAGAAAGAAAATAAATTCGGCATCAGCATGCGCAGCGCACGGCTTCTCTATGCTGAAACCGCGAAGATGGAAGGTATTAGCGTGCAAGGCATCTCGATGCATATCGGCTCGCAGCTGACCTCGCTTGCGCCGTTTGAAGAGGCCTACAGCCGTGTGCGCGAGTTTGTGGTGGAACTGCGCGCTGCAGGCCACACCATCCGCACGCTGGATATTGGCGGCGGACTGGGCGTACCTTACCGCGACGGCGATGTGCCGCCACTGCCTGCCGATTATGGCCGCATGATCGCGGGTATTTTCTCAGGCCTGGACATTGAGCTCATTTGCGAGCCGGGTCGCCTGATTGCCGGCAATGCCGGTATTCTTATCACGCGCGTGGTGCATCTTAAAGAAAATGAGGGTCGCCATTATGCGGTCGTCGATGCGGGCATGAACGATCTCATGCGCCCAGCACTGTACGATTCGCATCACGATATTATTCCGGTGATGGCAGCCACTACCGCTCTTTCTGCATTTGATGTGGTAGGGCCGGTGTGCGAATCTTCCGACGTGTTTATGAAAGATACCATGCTCCCTGTCTTACACGCGGGCGATTTGCTCGCGCTGCGCACGGCAGGTGCTTACGGCGCCTCGATGAGTGGGAGCTATAATTCGCGCCCGCTTACCCCCGAAGTGCTGGTGAACTCTGATCAATTTGCCGTCATCCGCGCGCGGCAGGGCTACGAAGAAATGCTGCGTGGCGAGACATTCGCCCCTTGGCAAAGCCCCTAGCCACTGCTAGCATTTTGGCGATGATACACATTGCTCCTTCCATTTTATCGGCTGACTTTGCACGGCTTGGCGAAGAAGTGCGCGCGGTAAGCGCCGCCGGTGCAGACATGATCCACGTCGATGTGATGGACGGGCATTTCGTACCGAATCTGACCATTGGCCCGGCGGTGATTGCGGCACTACGCCCGCACACCACACTGCCGCTAGATGTGCATTTGATGATTAGTAATCCTGAGGCGCATATCGAATCTTACGCCAAGGCGGGAGCAGACAGGATTACCGTACATGCGGAAGCGACGCATCATCTTGACCGGTTAGTGGCGCAAATTCACGCAAGTGGCAAAAAAGCTGGGGTGTCGCTATGCCCAGCCACCCCGCCCGATGTGCTGGAATATATCCTCCACACGACGGATTTAGTATTGGTGATGACGGTGAATCCCGGCTTTGGTGGGCAAGCGTTTTTGCCCTCTCAGCTGCCAAAAATCACCCGCATCCGCGAGATGATCGCGCGTACTGGCCGAGATATTTTACTGCAAGTCGATGGGGGCATAACGCCCACCACCGCGCCGCAAGTATTCAAGGCAGGGGCGAACGTGCTGGTGGCCGGATCGGCGATATTTCACGGCGGTGCATCTGCCTATGCCAGTAACATCGCTGAGCTTAAAAAGGTGTATGTATGAGCCTGTTGCTTGAGCGCGCACACGCGCAGCACCGCGCGCTGAGCTCCACCATCAGCGCGCATGAGCATGACCTGCTCGCACTCGCCAAGCGTTTGGCAGATTGCATTGCGCGTAACGGGCGGATTTTCTTTTTCGGCAATGGCGGCAGCGCCTGCGATGCTATGCATATCGCCGGTGAGTTTGTTGGCCGTTTCGTCGATGACCGCCGCGCCCTTCCCGCCATCGCGCTGTCGGCAGATAGCGGCATTTTAACCGCTGTCGCCAACGATTACAGCTATGATTATGTCTTCGCCCGTCAGATCGAAGCGCTGTGCCACGAAGGCGATATCGCCATTGGGCTTTCCACCTCCGGTACAAGCGCCAATGTGGTGCGCGCACTGAAGGCGGCCACTGAGCGCGGTGCCTACAGCGTGATGTTCACCGGTGAAAAAGCGCAGGGAAAACCTGCATCTGCCGCACTTACCATCATGGTGGCCAGCAGCATCACTGCCCATGTGCAGGAAGTGCATATGTTCCTATTGCATAGCCTGACCGCCCTGACGGAGGATATTTTACACTCGCGCGCATAAATCGTGCGGGTTTTAACCTTTCCTTAAAGGTTTTGATTTACCTTAAGAGGATGCAGACAGTATCGTTAGAAACATTGGGCTTAATGCCCTCCAGCACCACCATCGCCAAAAATATTCGCATGATTGATGAAACCAAACTTGCCGAGATGCTTTGCACCCGCTTATGCCACGATTTGACGGGGCCGATTGGCGCAGTCAATAACGGCGCAGAGTTCTTAAGTGAAGAAGGCTTCGACATGCAAAACGAAGCCATGCAGCTGATTTTATCCAGCGCGCATGAAGCGGTGAACCGTCTGCAATTTTACCGTCAGGCTTACGGCCGTATTTCCGATGGGGGCGAAGCATCGCTCTCGGAAAAACAAATACTGGCGAAGGCGTTTTTTTCCTCTACCAAAATCACGCTCGACTGGCCGGATAACCATGCGGATGCGTCCGGCGTTTCCTTCAGCCATAAAATGGCGAGGCTGCTGCTGAACCTGCTCATTATCGCCAGTGCCAGCCTGATTCGTGGCGGCACCATTAGTGTGCGCGTCGAAGAAACGGCAACCGCTAAGCGCCTGCACATACGCGCCAGCGGCCCCACCATTAAGCTTGATGATGAAGCCCGCGCCGTGTTGTGCGGTGATGATACCGCGCCGCTGACGCCTAAACTGGCGCAGATTTTCCTATCCTTAAGTATTCTACGCGAGATGGATGCCGCTTTGAGCCTCGAGATGAGCGAAGATAGTCTCTCGCTGCTCGTCAATCAGCCCGTACGCGCGACGGCGTCCTCGCTGATGTAGATGTAACAGCCGCTAATTTTTTTATCTTCTGACTCTCATCGCTCATTACATCGCTTGCTTTTAGGAATGTCCCCGTTACGCTTTCTTCGGTGAGGGCACATCGTGGATGATTTAATCAGCGAGTTTATTACAGAAACCACCGAGTCGATTGGGCTGCTCGATCAGGAACTCGTGCGGCTTGAGCAAAACCCGAATGATCAGGAAATCTTAGGCAATATCTTCCGCCTGGTGCACACCATTAAAGGCACGTGCGGATTTTTGGGGCTGCCGCGCCTGGCGTCAGTTGCGCATGCGGGCGAAAACGTGCTCGGCAAAATTCGCGACGGGGTCATTATCGTCTCGCCGCAGGCGATTTCACTGGTACTCGAAGCGCTCGATACCATTAAAGGTCTGATCGATTATTTATCCGCCAACGGCTCAGAGCCTGCGGGGGATGATACGGATCTCATCAGCAGGCTCAATGCATTTGCCGATAGTAACGGCACTATCACCGGCGCGGATGCTGCTCCTGCAGCCGCAGCTGAACCTGAACCGCCGGCCATCAATCCGGCTTTAGTCGGCCCCTTTTCTATCGATGAAATGGAAGCATTAGAACGCGCGTTTGCTGAAGCCTCGCCTACCATTGAAGGCTTCGATTCCAGCGGCGCGATCAGTGCGTTTATTGAAGACACGCCTGCCGAAACTCCGGCCGCAGCCCCTGCGGCAGTGCCGGTGGCTTCCGCTGCGCCCGCACCCGCACCGACGCTTAGCCCAGGGGCGCAGGCAGAAGCCATTAAACACGGGCTGGATACCCCCGTTGCGGCGAAAGATGGCGGCGCGAATGCGGCGACGCAATCCATCCGCGTCAATATCGATGTACTGGAAAATCTGATGCAAATGGTGGGCGAGCTGGTACTCACCCGCAATCAGTTGCTACAGGTCACGCGCAACCGCGAAGAGCGCGAATTACTGGCACCGCTTCAGCAACTCTCGCAAATCACCAGCGAGCTGCAAGACGGCATCATGAAAACCCGCATGCAGCCCATCAGCGGCGCATGGTCGAAATTTCCGCGCTTAATTCGTGATTTGTCGCTCGAGCTTGGTAAAAAAATCGAGCTTAAAATGATCGGTGAACATACCGAGATCGACCGTCAGGTATTAGAAGCGAT
>JALHRI010000004.1:30165-68935 GCA_022841525.1 Alphaproteobacteria bacterium
GATTAAAGACCCCCTCACCCACATGGTGCGCAATTCCTGCGATCATGGTCTGGAAAAACCGGAAGACCGTCTCGCCAGCGGCAAGTCAGATACTGGCACGGTCACGCTCAGCGCGCGTCATGAAGGCGGCTACATCATCATCGAAATCAGCGATGATGGGCGCGGCATCAACATCGAGCGCGTGAAGCAAAAAGCGGTAGAAAACGGCCTCACCTCGCCGGAACAGCTGAGCCTCATGGCCGAAGAACAGATTTTACAGTTTATTTTCCGTGCTGGTTTTTCCACGGCAGAAAAAGTCACCAGCGTCTCCGGCCGCGGCGTGGGCATGGATGTGGTGCGCACCAATATCGAAAAGATTGGCGGTGCGGTGGAGCTGCGCTCGAAAGTCGGCAAAGGCTCGACGTTTGATATTAAAATTCCGCTGACCCTTGCCATTGTATCGGTACTGATTGTTGAATCGCGCGGGCGCTGTTTTGCCATTCCGCAGCTGAATGTGGCCGAACTGGTGAGCGTCGCGGAAGATTCCGATTACAAACTCGAAGAAATTCACGGAGCGCGTGTACTGCGCCTGCGCGAAAAGCTGCTGCCCATGCTGTCGCTGGCCGAAGTGCTGGGGCTGCCCGCACAAGATGGGGCAGAAGATGAAGCTTACGTTGCCGTCATTAAGGTTGGCGCCAGCGAGTTTGGCCTACTGGTACACCGCGTACACGATACCGAGGAAATCGTGGTGAAGCCCACCTCGCGCGTGCTTGAGCATCTGGCGGTTTATGCCGGCAACACCATTTTAGGGGATGGCAGCGTGATCATGATTTTAGATCCCAACGGGCTTGCCAAAGCCCTTGGCGATCACGAAGGCGCTGGCAAACATGCCGCAGCGGTGGAAAATACCCAGCGCGTTCGCAGCACCAGCTACCTTGTATTTACCGCTGGCGGCGATGCGCAGAAAGCCGTGCCGCTTGAACTGGTGTCGCGTCTGGAAGAAATTGATACGACTAAAATTGAGTATTCTGGCGGCGAGCCGGTGGTGCAATATCGCGGTGATTTAATGCAGCTTCGCTGCCTTGATAATACCGCTATCCCAGGCTCCGGCGCGGTCAATATCATCGTCTTTACCTATGATAGCAGGTCGATTGGCCTCGTGGTCGAACGCATTGTCGATATTGTCCAGGCGCCCGTCGATATTCAGCTGGTGAGCGAAAATCCGCTCTACCTTGGTGGTATGATCATTGGCGATAAAACCACCGATGTACTCAGCATTGCCCATCTGATTCAAACCACGCTGCATACGCGCGCAGGCGAGACACAGGCCAGCATTGAAGGCCTGGAATCGCTGCATGTGCTTTATGTGGAAGATAGCCCGTTCTTCCGCAATTTAACGGTGAATTATTTCAAAACCCTGGGTCTTGCCATGCACGCGGCAGCCTCCGGGGCCGAGGCACTTGCCTTCCTCAGCAATGCGGTCGAACCGTTTGATCTGATTGTCACAGACATCGAAATGCCCGAGATGGATGGGTTTGAATTTGCCAAAGCGGCCAGAAAAATTGGCGCGCATGCGCAGTGCCCCATCTATGCCTTTACCTCCACGGTTAATCATGAAGTGCAGCAAAAGGTTGCCGAATGCGGGCTTTCAGGCGTGGTCAATAAAACCAACCGCGAAGCGTTGGTGGAGATCATGCGTTCGTTAGCTACACAGTCAAGAAAGGCTGCCTGATGAGCACCGCCCTTACCACCCTAGACCGCCCCAAAGAACCCAGCGTTTACGGCCATACCCAGCAGCAATTCGTGACCATGCAAATTGGCAATCAGTGGTTTGGTATTTCCGTCATGAGCGTGCAGGATGTCCTGCGCAATCTGCAGGTATCTCCCATCCCGATGGCACCTCCGGCCATTGCCGGTGCGCTCAATATTCGTGGCCGGATTGTCACCGCGATTGATATGCGCAAGCGCCTTGGCATTGAAGAATCCAATAGTGCGGCCGCCATGTTCGTCGTGGTTGAAAGCGATCACGAATTATTCGCCCTCATGGTCGATGCGGTGGGCGATGTGTTAAGCCTTTCCATGCGCGAATTTGAGGCCGCGCCCGCCAACCTGGATGCTGCCTGGCGCAGTATTGCTGCTGGCGTCTTCAAACTGAAAAAAGGCATTCTGGTGATTATGGATGTGGTTCAACTGATTGATGGATGCAGCGTATGACGACTTGCCTTATCGTGGATGATTCCAAAATCGTGCGCAAAGTCATCACCCGCATCTTAGAGCCGCTGGGCTTTCGTATCGTTGAAGCAGAAAACGGCGAACAAGCCCTTGAGCACGCGCGCAAGCACAAGGTCGATCTCATCATGCTGGACTGGAATATGCCGGTCATGAATGGCATCGATTTTTTGCGCACACTTCGTGGTGATGGCAGCATCGCGCAACCGAAAGTCATTTTTTGTACCACCGAAAACGAGATCCCCAAAATCACCGAAGCGATGCAGGCCGGTGCCGATGAATATGTGATGAAACCTTTTGATGAGGGCATTATCACCGGTAAGCTGCAACAGCTTGGCCTACTCCCCTGAGTGCGACCGGGCATGCAGGCACACCCCCACAGTTTTGAGATGTTAAGCGGGCTTCGTCCACGCATCGTGGCCATTGCTTCCTCAACCGGTGGCCCCGAAGCACTGCGCACGCTGCTTGCGCCACTGAAGGGTAAAACCGTGCATACGCCGATTGCGATCACGCAGCATCTGGGATCCGATTATGCGCAGGATTTTGCCTTACAAATGGAGAAAATATCCGGGCTGCCGACGCATCTGTCGGAAGATAAACTGGTGGTACAAGCGGGGCATGTATATATTGCCAGTAACGGCAAACACATGACGTTTGAACGTCTCCACGACCGCACCGTGGTGATGACCAACGACGGCAAACCCCAGCATCACTGCAAGCCTTCTGCCAACCCGATGCTGCAAAGCCTCGCCACCATCTACGGCAGTAGACTACTCGCCATCACCCTCACCGGCATGGGCGAAGACGGGATTGAGGGCGCAGAGGCAGTCGTGGCCTCAGGCGGGATGATGGTGGTGCAAGATCAGGCCACCAGCCGCGTTTGGGGCATGCCCAAAGCCGTGCATGAGGCAGGGCTGGCGCATGCCACACTGCCACTCAACGATTTAGCCAGTCTGCTGACGCACACCATCACATGAGCGATCACGAGAGCACGATTCCACCTGCCTTATTTACTGAGATTTCTTCTTGGTTAAAAGATGCAAGCGGGATTGTACTGGCGCCTGAAAAATCGTACCTGCTGGAAAATAGGCTCACCCCCGTCGCCAGCAATTTCGGCTTTCCTACGGTGCTCGATTTATTATGGGCGCTGAGCGAAGAGAAGCTCACCTCAGAAATACAGACCGCCATCATCGATGCGCTCACCACCAACGAATCACTCTTCTTCCGCGACATTAAACCCTTCGATTACCTGATCAGCCATATCATGCCGTCGTTTGTCAGTGCGGGTATCACCTCGCCGCGCATCTGGTCGGCGGCCTGCGCCTCGGGGCAGGAAATTTTCTCAGTCGCGATGAAACTGCAGGAAGCCTCGCTGCTGCAACATGCCGTCCTTGATGCCAGCGATCTTTCCGCCACCGTTGTTGCGCGCGCGCGCTCAGGGCTCTACTCGCAGTTTGAAGTGCAGCGCGGCCTGCCCATCACCATGCTGATGAAATATTTTCAGCAGCTGTCGGATCAGCGCTGGCAGATCAAAGAATCGATCCGCGAGCGAGTGCGTTTCTTCGATCACAATCTACTCAGCCCACCGCAACATACCAGCTATCACCTGATTTTATGCCGCTACGCGCTGATTTATTTTGATGAGGCCACGCGCGAGCACGTGCTGACGCAGCTTATCGATGTGCTGGAGTGTGGTGGTTACCTGATGCTCGGTAGCTCAGAAGCGCTGAAAGCGCCCGATCATTACGGCTTGTTGCCTGCGAAAGATGCCCCGCAGGGCATCTTCCAGAAACGCTGATTTACGCCTCAGTTTTTGCCTTGGCTTTGCTAGGCAATGCGGCGAGTTCACCTTCCGGCTCTTTGAGCACATAGCCACGACCCCACACCGTTTCGATGTAGTTTTCGCCGCCGGCAGCATCTTGCAGTTTCTTGCGCAATTTGCAGACAAACACGTCAATGATTTTGAGCTCCGGCTCGTCAATACCGCCGTAGAGATGGTTCAAAAACATCTCCTTGGTGATGGTTGAACCTTTGCGAAGACTCAGCAGCTCTAAAATCCCGTATTCTTTGCTGGTCAGATGCAGTGGCTTGGCATCCACTTCTACCGAGCGCGTATCCAGATTCACCACCAGCTTACCGGTGCGCATTACCGATTCGGAATGGCCTTTCGAGCGGCGCACAATCGCCTGAATGCGGGCAATCAGCTCGCCTTTGTTAAACGGCTTGGTCAGATAATCATCCGCACCGTAGCCAAGACCTTTGATTTTCTGATCCGGCCCCGAAAGCCCCGATAAAATCAGAATCGGCGTGTTGATTTTCGCAGCGCGGAAGCGGCGCAGCACCTCATAGCCGTCGATGTCCGGCAGCATGAGATCAAGAATGATAATATCGTAATCGTAGATTTTACCGATCTCGAGACCCTCTTCGCCCAGCTCGGCGGTATCGCAAATAATGCCTTCAGACGCCAGTGACAGCTCAATGGCCTTCGCGGTGGATGGATCATCTTCAACCAGCAACACACGCATACGAATCTCCCTGTTGTTTTGTTAATGCGCTTTTATCCAAGCTATTGTTTTTATTATTATTTTTCTATTTTTGTTAAGCATATTTAACGCAATGGAGAGTGTTTTGACCCTATACCGCGTCAACAATGGTTAATATACCCTTAATCGCATGCCTCGCCAAGCGATATTTTAATCATTCATTAAGAATTAGATGCAATATGCCCCCCATGAGGCAAAAATGTCATCGCAGGATGACTAAGGCTTGGCTTTGACCAAGCCGTTAAAATCTGTTAGGTTTCTGCCTGATAGAAAGTTCCCCGTGCATTCCTTAAAGCAGCATTTAATCGGCGAAATTAACCGTGTCAGCCCGGTGCGGGTGTGCGGGCGCATCAGCGCCGTGCGCGGCTTGCTCCTTGATTGCAAGGGGATTGAGCAGCATGTCTCTGTCGGCGCGCGCTGCGAGGTCGCCAGCAGCGATCCGGATCACCCCACCGTACTGTGCGAAGTTGTGGGCTTCCGTGATGATGTGGCACTGCTGATGCCGTTTTCCTCGGTAGAAGGTGTGGGGCTGGGCGCGACCGTGACCGTGACCGCCAGCGCGCTGAATGTCGAGCCGTGCGATGCCTGGCTGGGGCGCATTGTCAACGCCCTCGGCGAGCCGATTGACGGCAAAGGCCCGCTGCCTAGAGGTGGCATTCCCTACCGTCTGCGAGGCACACCGCCTGCGGCGACCTCGCGCCGCCGTGTCGCGGGTAAACTCGATTTGGGCGTGCGCGCGATTAACACCTTTCTGACCTGCTGTAACGGCCAGCGTATGGGAATTTTCGCCGGATCAGGCGTGGGCAAATCCATCCTGATGTCGATGCTGGCACGCTATTCCAGTGCGGATATTAACGTCATCGGCCTGGTGGGTGAGCGTGGCCGCGAGGTGCAGGAATTCATCGAAGACGATCTGGGGGAAGAAGGCCTCAAGCGCTCAGTGCTGGTGGTGTCTACGTCGGCAGAATCCGCACTCATGCGCCGTCAGGCGGCCTATACGACGCTTGCGATCAGCGAATATTTCCGTGACCGCGGCGCTCAGGTTCTCTGCCTGATGGATTCCGTCACCCGCTTTGCGATGGCGCAGCGCGAAATCGGCCTTTCCGCCGGCGAGCCGCCCACCACCAAAGGCTACACCCCCACCGTATTTGCCGAGCTTCCCAAATTGCTCGAGCGCGCAGGCCCAGGCACGCCCGAGCAGGGCAACATCACCGGATTATTTACCGTACTGGTGGAAGGCGATGACACCAACGAGCCGATTGCCGATGCCGTGCGCGGGATTTTAGATGGCCACATGGTGCTCGACCGCGAGATTGCGCAGCGTGGCCGCTATCCGGCGATCAATATCCTTAAATCCGTCTCGCGTTTGCTGCCAGATTGTAATCAGGAAGATGAAAACGCCCTTATCACGCAGGCGCGGCGCTTCATGGCTTCTTACGACAATATGGCCGAGCTGATTCGCTTGGGCGCGTACCGCCGCGGATCGGATCCGGAAGTAGACCGCGCGATGGCACTGCATCCGCTGCTGGAGCAGTTTTTATCCCAGCGCGAGCGCGAGTCGGCCAGTTTAGAGGAAGGCTACACGCAACTGGCACAAATTCTCGGCGTTACCTGGCGGCAAGCAGAAGAACCACTCCGTGAGGCTGCCGAATGAAAAGCATGCTCACGCTGATGAAAATCAAACAACGCGAGATGGATTTGATCACCCAGCAAGTCACCAAGCTGGAAGTGAAACGCGCGGAGATTGAAAGCACCATTGCCAAGCTGATGCAGCAACTGCGCGAGGAAATGGAGTCTGCCACCGCCATGCCGGACATGGCGCATTTTTTCGGTGATTATTCCAGCCACATCAAAAAACGTCAGGATCAGTTGCGCAATCTGCTGGCGAAAACCGAGGAAGAAATCAGCAAACTTCAGCTTGCCATTCGCGTGATCTACGGCGAAATGAAAACCTATGAACAAGCCTATAAACAATGGAAGGCGCGCGAGACCAAAAAACGCGATCGTCGCGAACAATCGGATCTCGATGAGGCCGCGATGGTGCGCTATATCCGTAAGGCAGAATCGCATGCATAAGCTAATGTTTGTTATCACGGCGCTCACGGTTACGGCCTGTCATCAAAGCCAGATTCAGGGCGATTACCACGTCATTCGCGGCGAGTGTCGCAGCATGGCCGAAACCAAAGTCGCAGCCGCCAGCACTTCCACGTCGCGCACAGGGCGAAACGCCGAGCTGGTAACCGCTTTCAGCGATTGCATGGCCAAACGCGGCTGGGCAGTCGCAGCGCCAAAACGCGCAAAATCGGATAACGCGCAAGCACAAGAGCAAGCCGCACAACCAAATGCACCCGCACCGCAGCCGCAGCCAGCACCTCCTGCCCCTGCACGGGCGGCGCAAGCTTCTGCAACCTCCGACGCGCGCTATCAATCCACTCAGCCGGTGGAAACTCCCGCTGGTACGCCTGATTATTCGATCTATCAGCCGGAATATCCGGCGCCCGCGGCGGATGTCCGCCCGCCTGCGATTGGTAAAACGCCGCGTACCCCCGCACGTTATTAATAGCGCGGCGGAATCAGTGGTGACCAGGGTCTGTCACCCTGAATCATGCGCGTCGTGAGCAGCTGCCAGCGCGCATCTTCACCCGTTTGCCACCAGCTATGCGCGCCGTGAATGCGCCGTCTATACGGCGTGATGGTACGCACGTCATCGCAGCGCACGCCGTACGCATCGGTGATGAGCATGCTCGCCTGTTTTGCGCGCACCTGATCGCACACGCTGCCAGATTTATCCCAGGTAAAATCGAAGAAAATACGCTGATCGTTCTTCGTCCATACACAGCGGCGGGTGCGCGCTTTCCCCTCGCACTGCCAATGATCCGAAGCGGGCATCACGGAAAGCGTTTCGCGCCCCATCGCGTGGGCGAGCATTTCGGGCACCATCGCATAGGCTCTGCCACTGGCGAGTTTCGGCTCGCCCGCATCCATCAGTACCACATGGCGCATATCCTGCGAGACGATTAGCTGTGGCGGCGATACTACCAACACCGTCAGCGTCGAGGCGATCATGACAGGAATAGCCATCAGGCGCGCGCGGCCATGCCACAAACATAAAAACGCCAGCGCCAGCGCGTAAATGACCAGCGCCCAAATCGGCTGCGAAGGTACGTAAATCAGCGCATGTGGAAGCTCGGCGGTGATGCGCGCAATGGTAAGCAGCAAGCCAATCCCCGCATCCAGCAGCGTGAGCGCGTAGGTCTCAAGCCCCAACGGCAGGCTTAAAAAAAACAGCGCCACCGAGGGCATAATCAGCAGCGACACCACCGGCCCAGCGATCATGTTGGCAAACGTGCCGTACAACGAAAACTGATTGAACATATGCATCACCAGCGGCGCGGTGACCCATTCAGCAATCAGGCTGATGAGTGCCAGCCACGGCAGCGCATAGATCACGCGTCCGACCAGCGAATGTTCGCCGCGCGCGCGGTCACGCAGGATGGCGCTATGGGCAACCGCGAGCATCGCCATCGTTGCCGCGAAGGAAAGCTGAAAGCCAGGCTCCATCAAATCTGACGGGTCGTAGATCAGCATCATCAGCGCCGTCATCATCAGCGCGCGCATGGGCTGCATCTGCCGCGCGACCAACACGGATAATAGCAGCAGCATAATCATGATATAGGCGCGCAGCGCCGAAACATCGACACCGGTAATGCATAAATACGCGCTGACCGCTACCATAGTCATCGCCGCGGCAAGCTGTTTAGATGCCATGCGTTGCCCCAGCAGCGGCACCATCAGTAGCAACATGCGCAGCGAGAAAAATACCACACCTGCAATCACCACCATGTGCGAACCCGAAATTGCAATGATGTGCAGTAAATTCGCCGCGCGCAGCTCTTCATACGTACGCTTTGAAATGCCCGCATCATCCCCCGTAATCAGGCCGGAGGCAATCGCTGCGCGCTCAGGATCCAGTGTGGCGCGAATCGTGCGCGCAAGCTTCACCCGCGCATCTTCCCAGAACTGCCAGAAGCCATCAATCTGCGCTGGCTTGACGATGGTAATAGGGTTCATGCCGTAGCCCACCGCACCGATGCCGCGAAAATAAAAATAGCGCGAAAAGTCGAACCCACCGCGCAGAATAGGCCCCATAGGCGGCAGCAGTCCGGCGCGCAGCTGAATACGCATGCCCACTTCCAGTGGGATGATTTTTTTCGCGCGCATGCTTAAGCGAAGTCGCCTCGGCGTGTCGCTGCGCGCCAGCGAATCAATCGCCACATCCCCCAGTGTCAGTCGCTGACCGGTGGGTAGAAACTCGATCATCTCAATCGTGCCGGTGACGGTTTTAGACGGCAGGTTTTTTTCAAGCACCACCACTTGTTGTCTGGCTGTGTGCCAGGTGGCGGCGAACACTCCCGCGCTGATGCAAAATACGCCCATCAATACCGTAAGCAGCCCTGTGCGCCGCCGCATGAATAGGCAGGCCTGCAGCGCGGCAAATGTGAGCGCGCCGGTAAGCGCCAGCGATGGTTCGCGCGGCAATCCGAAATACAGCGCAATACCGGCGGCAAACGCCACCACGGCCCACATCATGCGTGATGGGCGTTGACGCAGCATTGCTCTGCGCATTCGGTAGCGAAAGTCTGCAAAGATGCTTGGCATTGAGGATTCCTTTGCTAGAAGCATTCCCCTAGTATCTAACCCGTCATGCCGCGCTTGTCGACGACCCACACGCAAAGGATTCGCCATGAAAGTCATTACCCGCTTTGCCCCCTCGCCCACTGGCATGCTGCATATTGGTGGCGCGCGCACGGCGCTGTTTAATTATCTGTTCGCTAAACGTCATGGCGGACAGTTTTTGCTGCGCATTGAAGATACGGATGCTGCACGCTCCACGCCTGAGGCGAAGCAAGCCATATTGGATGGCATGAAGTGGCTCGGCTTACAGCATGATGGCGACATTGTGTATCAAATGGCGCGCAGCCAACGTCATAAAGAAGTCGCCGAAGCGCTGGTGGGTTTAGGCCATGCCTATTATTGCTACTGCACGCCGCAAGAACTCGCCGATATGCGAGCAGCGGCCGAAGCCAAAGGTGAAGCGTTTCGTTATGATCGCCGTTGGCGCGATGGCGGCACGCCGCCCGCAGGTGTACTGCCCAGCATCCGCATCAAAGCACCGCTTAGCGGCGAAGTGATCGTGGCGGACGCCGTGCAGGGCGAGGTACGTTTTGGTACCGAATCTCTTGATGATTTTGTGATTTTACGCTCCGACGGCACACCCACCTACATGCTCGCGGTTGTCGTCGATGATCACGATATGGGCATCACCCATATTATTCGCGGCGATGACCACCTTAATAATGCTGGTCGCCAAAGCATTATCTATCAGGCGATGGGGTGGGATATTCCGCAGTTTGCGCATATTCCCCTCATCCACGGACCCGATGGCGCGAAACTGAGCAAGCGCCACGGCGCCACCTCGGTGATGGAATATGCGAGCATGGGGTATCTGCCCGAAGCGATGCGCAATTACCTGCTGCGCCTGGGCTGGAGCCACGGGGATGACGAAATTATTTCTGATCAGCAAGCCGCCGAGTGGTTTAATCTCGAGCATATTGGTCAGTCGCCCTCGCGGCTGGATTTTGATAAATTAAACCACGTCAACGCCCATTACATCCGCGCACGCAGTGATGAAGACTTGGCGGCACTGCTGCACCCTGTCATGCTGAACGCAGTGAAGCATCTCCCTCAATCAGGAGATCCTTCGCTGACGCTCAGGATGACAGATACTATGTCCTTCCTCTCCCGCGCTATTGGCAGCGTGAAAGAGCGTGCCAGCACCCTTCCTCAGCTTGGGGAAGCGGTGCAGTTTTACCTGCACGCGCCAGAGCGTTATGATGATAAAGCAAAAGCAGCGCTCACTAAAAACGGAGCGCATTTAACCCTCGTGATTGAAGCGTTTGAAGCCCTGAGCGAGCCCTGGAACGCCGACTCCATCAAAGCTGAGCTGATGCGCATAGCAGAAGCGAGCGGCAAAAAAATCGGCGAGATCATGCCGCCCATCCGCGCCGCGATCGTGGGCAGCATGAGCGGGCCAGATGTGCCCGTAGCCCTCGCCATTTTAGGTAAAGAAGAAACGCTCAAGCGGCTGAAAAAGGGCGTAGAGCCGAGAGCGTAGAGATCCCTCTCCTGCAATTGGGGAGAGGAATTCTTGTGCACGCGGTAAGCTGTCGGCTGCAGGCGCCAACCCACTTGCAATCTGCACACCCTGCACTACACTGAGCTTATGGCTATTTTACCTCTTGTCATCGCGCCGGATGAGCGCTTGCTGAAACCTTCAAAAAACATCGAGAAGGTGACCGATGACGTGCGCGCCTTCATCCGCGATATGTTCGATACCATGTATGCCCATCAGGGTATTGGGTTGGCGGCCGTGCAGGTGGGTGTGCATCACAATATCATCGTGGTGGATGTCGCGCAGCGCGAAGGTGCGCACGAACCGCTGGCGTTTATCAACCCTGAAATCATCAGCAGTTCTGAGGATGATTCGGTATTCAAGGAGGGTTGCCTTTCCTTCCCCGATCAGTTTTCTGATGTCACACGTCCGGCCAGCATTACGGTGCGTTACTTGAATGAACAGGGTGTAGAAAAAACGCTTGAAGCGGATGGTATTTTAGCGACCTGCCTCCAGCATGAAATTGATCACACCAAAGGCATCGTCTTTGTCGATCACATTTCCAAAATGAAGCGCGACATGATTTTGCGTAAGCTGATCAAAGCCAAACGGCTGGGCTTAATCAGCGAATATCCAGAAAATGAAGATAAGGCGGCGCTGTAATGCTGCGTGCTGTACTATGCATCGTGTTCATCGCACACGCGGCGCAAGCGCTGGCGGTGGAGGCGAATCCGGCTGAGTGGCCGCCGTCAGCGCGGCCAAACTTCATGCTCAGTTGCACCAAACTACAGCAAGATTTAGTGCCGCACTGCGCCTGCATTTATGACAGTCTGGTGCGCGAGATTGCGCATGCGGAATTCCTGCGCCTCTCGCAAGCGGGGCAGATGGCCACCGACGAGCGCTACCTGCGCCTGCGCTCGGCGTGCGTGGCAACCCCAAGGCCGCGCTGATGCGCGTCATTTTCATGGGCACTCCTGCCTTTGCGCTGCCCGCGCTGAACGCGCTGATGGCCGCAGGCTATGACATCTGCGCCGTGTATACGCAGCCGCCGCGCCCTGCGGGTCGTGGGCTAAAGCTCAGCCCCTCGCCGGTGCACCAGCTGGCCAGTCAGCATCAGCTAAGCGTGTACACGCCGACCTCGCTAAAAACTGTGGAAGCGCAGGAAATGTTTCGCGCGCATGAGGCCGACATTGCCGTCGTCGCCGCCTATGGGCTGCTACTGCCCAGGGCTATTTTAGAAGCGCCGCGCATGGGCTGCATTAACATCCACCCCTCTGATCTTCCGCGCTGGCGGGGTGCAGCGCCGATTCAGCGCACGCTGATGGCAGGCGACCGGCATACTGCCTGCTGCATCATGCAGATGGCCGAAGGCCTCGATACGGGTGATGTCTTACTGCGCCGCCCATTTACGATTGCTGAGGGCATGAACGCGGCGGAGCTACATGACGCGATGGCTCAGATGGGCGCAGCGATGCTACCCGAAGCCATCAGCGGACTTGCGGCACACACGATTACGCCGCAGGTACAATCCACTCAGGGGGTGACCTACGCCCATAAACTCACCAAAGATGACTGCACACTGGATCTGCGCAAATCCGCTAGCGAACTGTACCATCAGATTTGCGGGCTGGCTCCCTCCCCGGCGGCGCACGTCATGCTGGGGGGTGAGGCCGTTAAAATCTTAGCCGCCGTGGTGAGCGATGCCCCCAAGGGTAGCAGGGCGGGCGACATTCATAGGGGAGAAAACGCGCTGATACTGACCTGTGCAGAGGGCGCGCTGACAGTCAACACGCTCAAACGCCCGGGAAAATCGGCACAATCCGCTTCAGAAGCCTTACGCGGCTGGTCGTTGCCTACGGGCAACATTTTTTCCAATAACGCGTAGGTTTTGCTTTTAATTATGCGAATTTATTGATATATTGCATCTCGACAAAAACCACCTATAACAGGCGAGTAACGACAATGATTCTTGGTTGGCATGTTCCGATGAACGACGAAATTACCCTTATTAAACAGCTAGAAGAGCTGAAATCGCAACACCGCGACCTTGACCAAGAAATCACCAGTGTCACCGAATCCTGGGACGAGCTGCGCCTTGCGCGGTTGAAGAAAGAAAAGCTCAAACTGCGTGACCGCATTTACGCACTTGAGAGTGAACTCTACCCCGATCAGCCCGCTTAAGTTCTGCGCGCGCGGCGAATCAACGGCGCGCCTATCTTCACCAGCCACGCGGCCAGTTTACCGACGATGATTCCAAAGAGTGCCAGGCTCAGGGCTTTGATCAGCCAGGCGAGCATGCCTAGCGGCGCAAGTATCCGCACATAATCATCCAGTGCATGATGCAGCATAGGAATGCCGTGGGCGATAATTTCTGCACCCACCCACAACATCGCAAGCGTCCCCACGATACTGAGCAGTGTCAGAAATCCAGGCATGGCACGCACCAGAGATCTGCCAAACGCCCTCAGCCATTCATGGCGAGCATGTTTGGCCAGATGCAGCCCGATATCATCCGCCTTCACCACCAGGCCTACAAACCCGTAAACCGCCAGCGTGATTACGATGGCCACCAGTGCCAGCACGCCCGCCTGCGAGACGAAAGGCTGCGCGGCGACCTGCGCATACGCAATCGCCATAATTTCAGCGGATAAAATCATATCCGTACGAATGGCGCCCTCAGTGCGCATGGCCTCAAGCGCTGCGGCATCGATCGCATCCGCCGCGTCATCGTGGCTATGCGCTGGCACAAACCAGTGATGAACTTTTTCGTAGCCTTCAAAACATAAATACGCACCGCCGATCATTAATATGGGCGCGATCAGAAACGGCGCGAGATAGCCCAGCACCAGCGCCGCTGGGCCTAAAATCAGCAGTTTATTTTTCAGCGATGCGCGCGCAATATTGAAAATAATGATCAGCTCGCGCTTGGGGTCAAGGCCTACGACATATTTCGGCGTCACAGCAGCATCATCAATCACGATGCCGGAAACCTTCGCCGATGTTTTGCTGACCTGCGCCGCGACATCATCGACGCTCACCGCACTGGCTTTCACCAAAGCGGCGACATCGTCAAGCAGAGCAAGTAATCCGGATGCCATGATGAAAAGCTAACGATTTATGCGTCGTACGCAATGTTAGAGTACTGCAGATGCGACGTGATCGCTGGCAGGCTCTGCCTGCTGTGCTTTCTTGGCATGCACCAGCTCAGACCAGCGATTGTTCTTCACCGCCTGCACTTGCTTGCGCAACTCTGAGGCAATGCGGCCTTGATTGCCGCCCATCACTTTCGGCGAGGCCAGCTCAGCACTCATCTTCGTAATCAGCGCTTCTTGCTTATCGGGAGTTTGCTTAGCAATGGTTTCGGCGGTGAGCGCGACCACGCTTTTTTCCACCGTATCATCAGTTTTCACCCCTTCACCGTGACCTTTGGATGACACGGCCATCAAGGCTTCCGCTGCAAGGTTGAAGCCAACGAATCCGCCACGATAAGCAGCATCTCTACGTTTCTCTGATGTGGTTGCGGCAACCCATTCCGCGTGCGTGCTAAAGGCATGAATCACCGTGCTGACGCCGTAACCAGCCGCGGCGACACTCAGCGGCTTATGGGTGAACCATAGCCAAACTTTCTCGAAAATATTTTTACCTGCTTTATCTTCTTCGCTAATTTCACGCTCGCGCTTTAAGGCACCGTAAAGCCCGGATGCAGTCGTCGTTAGCCCCAGCACCACATCATGCGGTTGGCTTTTGATCAGCTTTGTAAGCTCCTCAGTCTCCGATGCAGAAATGTTACCAGCAGCCCGACGGTTTTTAAAAATAGCGAGTTTTTTACGTGCCGCTACCGCAAGAAATGCACCTGCCGCCGCATAGCCTAAATTCATAATTTCCGATGGGTAGGAAATAAACGCTTGTTTGATTTTGCCAACCAATCCGTGTGTTTCTTTTTCCGCCGTTCGCGCCAGATTATCCGAAGATGTAATCTTAGCTTCCGCGAACTTATCATGGATACGCGCAGAGATTTTTTTTACCTCGTCATCGGACTGATCGCCGCGCAGCCAAGTCGATACGATCGATGCTGCCGTACCTAAAAAGTATGCAATACCGCTATAGGTATTCTCGGGAACTCTCTTACCGTAATCATTAAAAAACTTTTTTTGCTCACGGCGGCCATAGTGAAAATAGCTGGAATCGCCTACGATATACAGCCCCAGGCACATTTCGTAGGTATGATGCTTAAACCACTGCCACCAGCTGATGGGCTTGCCGTTTTGTTCCATGCGCTCAGGCTTGGTGGCACTAATCGCCCCGGCAGTGTGAAGCTGCGCAATCAGGCTCTGGCCGCTGGAAAAGCGCCGCACCTCCAGCATATTTTCGCCATCTTTTTCCATCGGCGTGGTCATGTAGCCGTGGCCTTGCAGGGCTGTGCGCACGCGCGCCAATTCCTCTGGGCTTGCGCTCTCGCGCGCGCGCAAATAGGCCGCCTGCGAGCCGGACGCTTGCTTACGCACATCCACCCAGGAAATCAGGCTATCGTCGCTGAAGAAATATTTCATGCGCGATGCCTGCTGTGAACAGTCTTTTTCATCCTGACCATTCTAGCCGGCAAATATGACAGAACGATGACGGCGGGCTTAAAAAAATCAGGGATTTACGGGTTAAATGCGCCCCCAAATCGCCGCGCACCAGTCGTCTGAGCGCAAACGGTGCATGGGCGCAAGCCCGACTTGCTGGTAGGCCGCATCCACAGCTGGCATGAAATGGCCCAGAATGCCTGAAATCATCACCACTCCCTGCGCTGCCAGATGCGCTGGGATATCCGCCGCCAGTCGCACCAGCGGCGCGGCGAGCATGTTCATCACCAGCAGATCGTAAGGGCCACTTGCGGCAATATCCGGGTGGGAAAATCCATCCGCCTGCAGTGCGTGGATGCGCGCTGCAACCCCCGCCGCTGCTGCATTTGCACGCGTCGCGGTAATGCTCTCATGCTCAATATCCACTGCGGTGACCAGGCATTTTGGCCATTTTTGAGCGATCGCTAGCGATAAAATGCCCGATCCACAGCCCATATCCAGCGCACGCTCTGGTGCCTCCCCCGCCATTGCCTCTATGGCGTGCAGTAGCATCTGCGTGGTGGGGTGGGAACCATCGCCAAAGGCTTTAGGGCTATGAAGCATCTTGTGTAAAAGATTAGCTGCGCACAATCAGCACATTGCCGCGCACGGCGGTGATACGCACGCGTGTGCCTTCCGGCAAGGCCTGTGCAGGCTCCTCAGCGTCAAGCTCTGCCTGCATGAGCGTACCTGACCAGCGTACCTGACCCAGCGCACCTTTTTGCAGTCCGCTAAGGGCGATGGTCGCGCTATCCCCGACCATATTACTATATTCGCCCTGTTTCGGATTTAACCGCCAGGCTTTGAGCTTCTTCCACATCAGCGCGGCGAAAATGGCAGTGAACATGAAAAACAGCGCAATCTGCGCCACGTAGGCCGCCTGCCCCACCAGATTACTTTGTACCGTGATACCTACTAAAATCGCGGAAAGTCCTGCGAATAAAAAGCCGATGCCAGGAATGCCAAACGCTTCCAGCGCCAGCATCGCAGCACCCGCAATCAGCCACAGAATCGATGGTTCCATACCGCCCCCCTTATAAGGAAGTTGCCGCTATTTCAGACTTTGCAGATAGGCAATCAGGTTCGCGCGCTCGTCATCTTTTTTTGTGCCCGCGTAGGCCATAATGGTGCCAGGCGCCCATTTGCGCGGGTTATACTGAAACTGGTTCATGTTTTCTACATTCCAGCTTTCACCTGCTTTGGCTTTCAGACCATCAGAATAACCAAAGCCTGCATGGCTGGCGATGCTACGCCCCATTACCCCGTGCAGATTGGGACCCACTTTATTCGGTCCACCTTTGTCAACGCCGTGACAGACCGCACATTTTTTCGAGAAATACGCGCCACCTTTGGCGGCATCCGCACTTGCCATCAGCGCGGAAATATCCGGCGCGCCCTGAGGTGCGGCGGCACCGGCATCGCCGGCGGCGCTCTCTTCGACCACTTCGATACTATAGCCACGTTTTTCCTCAGCATGGTGGCCAGGATGTTTCGGCCCACCTTCGTACAGAAACTCGGTCATTTTTCCAGCGACCATACCAATCAGCCCCGCGAGCAACACCGCTGCGGCAATTTTATTCAGTTCCATTCCATTATTTGAGGCCATGCGACAAATTCCCTGTGCTAGTAATCAACTCATTTGCGGGTAACATAAGCTCCCAGCGCACGCAAGATTCTTGTGCATCGCGCCCGCTTATGTCACAACGACGCGCATGAGCGTTGCTATTTTCATCCCTGCGCGTATGGCTTCCACCCGCCTTCCGGGCAAGCCGCTGGCCGATATTGCTGGCCTGCCGATGATTGTGCAGGTCATGAAACGCGCGCAGGAATCGGGGCTTGGCAAAGTGGTGATCGCCTGCGACGGTGAAGAAATCGCCTCGGCGGTGCGCGCCCATGGTGGCACGGCGGTGGTGACTGATCCGAATTTACCCAGCGGCTCCGACCGCATTTGGGCAGCCTTGCAGCATGAGGATTGGGTACTCCACTCATCCGACGATCCGATCATCATTAACTTACAGGGCGATTTACCGACTTTTGACAGCACATTGCTTCAGGATTTAGTACGCGTACTGCGCACGACGGGCGCAGATATTGCCACCCTCATCACGCCCATCACGCGGCAGGATGAGCATGAAAATCCCTCCGTGGTCAAAGCCGTTGTCGCACTCGATGATTCAGGAAAACAAGGTCGCGCGCTGTATTTTACGCGTGCGACCGCACCGTATGGCCAGGGGGTGCGCTACCACCATATCGGCGTGTATGCTTACCGCTACGCAGCGCTGAAACGCTTTGTCTGCCTGCCGCCAAGCACGCTTGAGGTGCGCGAAAAACTCGAGCAACTGCGCGCGCTGGAAGCAGGCATGACCATCGCAGTTTCAGTTGCAGATACCGCCGCACTTGGTGTAGACACGCCGGAAGATTTAGCGCGCGCGCGTGCGATAATTGGGCGCGCAGCGCCCTCACCCTAACCCTCTCCCAGTGGGAGAGGGAAGCTGCCGCTTCGCGTCAGCGAATTGGCAGCGGGTGAGGGAAAAACGAACGGTGATGAAAGGATTTCCTATGACTAAAACCTACGACGTCAGTGCGATTGGCAATGCGATTGTCGATGTCATCGCGTTTGCCGATGAAGCCTTTGTACAAAAAAACGGCGTGCAAAAAGGCACCATGATGCTGATCGATGAGCAGCGCGCACATTCGCTGTATGATGCGATGGGTGCGGGGACGGAAGTATCGGGCGGATCGGCGGCGAATACGCTGGCCGGCATGGCATCGCTGGGGGCAAAAACGGCCTTCATCGGCAAAGTATTTGATGACGAACTGGGGAGAATTTTCCGCCACGATATGCGCGCCGTCGGCGTTGATTTTGATACGCCCAGCGCGACCTCTGGCCGCTCTACCGCTCGCTGCCTGATTCTGGTGACGCCCGATGGTCAGCGCACCATGAACACCTTTATCGGCGCCTGCAATGAACTCTATGAATCCGACATTGATGAAGCGCTGATCGCAACCAGCCGTATTGTGTATGGTGAAGGCTATATGTGGGATATGGACTGCACCAAATCCGCGCTGCGTAAGGCATTTGCGCTGGCGAAGAAGCACGGCGCGAAAGTGGCCTTTACCTTGTCTGACGTCTTTTGCGTTGCCCGTTCGCGCGATGAATTTTTAGCGCTCATCGCGAGTGACTTTGACATTTTGTTCTGTAACGAAGGCGAGCTTGCCGCGCTTTACCCAGATCTATCATGGGAGGCGCAGCTAGACGCGGTGCAAAAATCCTGCCCGCTCGTGGCGGTAACGCGCGGCGAGAAAGGCTCCATCATCCTCACCCCTTCTGAGCGTGTAACCATTGCACCCGCAGCGGTAACCAAAGTGGTCGACACCACGGGAGCCGGGGATTTATACGCCGCCGGATTTTTATACGGACTCACCCATGGTAAATCTTTGGCCGAGTGTGGGCGCTTAGGCTCAGCGTGCGCAGCGCAGATCATTCAGCATCTAGGCGCGCGCGTACAGCAACCGCTGAAAAAACTGGTAGCATAGCGCTTGTCACTCTGAACGTTAGTGAAGAGTCTCATCTTTGTAAGAGAGATTCTTCGGCTAAAGCCTCAGAATGACAGACAGCACGTAATGTGACGTTACTTATCCTTCGCGCGTTCGACGAAGCTGGAGTCTTCGGTTTTTACCACAATGCGCTCGCCGGATGCGATGTACGGCGGCACCATCACGCGGATGCCGTTTTCCATAATCGCCGGCTTGTAGGATGACGACGCGGTTTGCCCCTTCACCACCGCATCGGCTTCTTTAATGGTGAGCACCACCGTATCAGGCAGATGCGCGCTGATCGGCTGGCCTTCATACATTTCGATATGTACCGTCATATTTTCCTGCAGGAAGGGCAACTTCTCGCCGATCGTGTCGCGGCTGATGGTGAATTGATCGTAATTTTCGTTATCCATGAAGTGGAGGAAATCATCATCGGCATAGAGGAAATTGCAGCTCTTACCCTCAATCTGCACGCGCTCGATGGTTTCGCTGGAGCTAAAACGAACGTTATCTTTCGTGCCGCTTTTCACGTCTTTGAGTTCGACCTGATTAAAGGCGCGCAGGTTACCTGGCGTACGAATTTCGTGCTTCACCACCAGCCAGAGCTTGTCTTTAAACTCAATCACCATGCCCTGACGCACGGCAGAACCGTCAATTTTCATGTACCACTCCTCAGGTTAAATGTGGCGCGCACCATAGCGATGCTCCTTAAAATGGCAAGCATTATGGCTTAGATGGCAATGCCCGCGCGCGCTCACCAAACACGAAACTGAGCGCGTACATCAAAATGTAATAATAGATCAGGGTTTCGAGCACTTCACTACCGCGCTCAAAAAAATGCCTGAAGCCCATGTCCGGCAGTTTATCCAGTTTTTTGGTGATAAGAAACAGCCCCACAAAATACGCCGATTCACGCGAGGGAAGAAGCGCTGTCAGCGCGTGCGGCAATGTTAACAAACGGTAGTGAAGCATCAGCGGTATCACCCAGCTGCCAAAGATCATGCCAATTTCCAGTAAGCTGCGGGGTTTCTGATCCAGCCACGGCGTCACGTTATGCAGATTGGTCTCGCCCTGATCATTGTGCGCATGCCACTGCTCAGGCGTTTCCCACTCAAAAAACCACTGCCCCCAGCTGACCTCTTCACCGGCAATGTAAAAACTTCCCGCAGCAAACAGAAAAAACCACACCGATGCGAGGTGATGACCTAAGCGCTGTTGCTTACATGCCTGCATGCTGCATGCCGCACATGCCATCAGCGCTAATACAAAATGTACCAGTTCCATGACGCCGTTTTCTGATACCGCCCACTGCACCCAGTGAAGCGGTGCGGTGTGCTCGGTGACAAACCAGCCGACCAGAAATACCAGCGGCAGAACCACCCAGCTTAGCCAACGTGCGCGAGTTGAAGTCAGATACATAAACCCTTCCGTATGTGGTGAGACAAGCGCATCCCATAGTTGATGTGGGCGTTTGCTGCAAGTGCGCGCGCAAAAAACTGGCAAGGCCAGACTAACTTGGCTATGCAGTTCGTATGAAACATCCTCGCACCAAAACGGGCAAGCCGCAGGGGCAGCCTGCGCGCGCGCCCTCTTCTACGCCTGTGCCCGCGGGTTATTACTGGTTGTATGGCTGGCATGCGGTGCATGCGGCGCTAGGCAACCCCGCCCGCCGCATCGCGCGGCTGGTATGCACGCTCAGCAGCGAGCGCGATTTGCCGAACCTGCCCAAAGCACTCAAGCCTGAAATTCGCGATAGCAAAGAAATCACCGCACTCGCAGGATCTGATGCGGTACATCAAGGCATCGCCGCATTGGTAGCCCCCCTGCCTACGCTGGAGCTTTTCGAACTACTGGCGCTGGAAACGAATAGCGGTTCGCCGCGCACCTTACTCATCCTCGATCACATCACCGATCCGCATAATGTCGGCGCCATGCTGCGCTCAGCGGCGGCGTTTAATGTCGCGGCGATCATCACCACCAAAGATCACGGCGCGCACGAAAGCGCGGTGATGGCCAAGGCCGCCTGCGGTGCGCTCGATAAGGTGCCGCTGATTGAGGTGACCAATCTGGCCAGCGCCATGCGCGAGATCAAAGCAGCCGGCTACTGGATTTACGGGCTGGATGGTCGCGCCGAACGCGCGCTGCACGCACACAGCATCAGCGGTGCGTGCGCGCTGGTGATGGGCGCCGAAGGCAGCGGCATGCGCCGCCTGACAGCCGATCACTGCGATGTTCTGATCAAACTAGCGATGGATGCGCGAATGGAAAGCCTGAATGTTTCCAACGCTGCGGCGATCGCGCTGTATCACCTTTATGTATCCAGCATTGAGGCAAGCACGACATGAACGCACCCACCCACTGCAGCGATGATTTGCTTTCCCTTGCGCAGCAGGCGGTGGCGCATGCGCTGAAACAAGGTGCCAGCGCCGCAGATGCCTTCGCTGTCGATGCGGTTTCTTTAAGCGCCAGCATGCGCCTTGGCTTGCCGGAAGCCACCGAACATGCAGGCGAGCGCGGACTGGGGCTGCGCGTATTTGTCGGGGCAAGAAGCGCTTCCATCGCCAGCGATGATCTGCGTCAGAAAACGCTGGATAAACTTACCGAAGAAGCACTCTGCATGGCGCGCGCGGCGCCGCCTGATCCGTTTACCACGCTTGCCCCTCAGGAACTCTTGGCGCACGAACTGCGCGCGCTTGATTTGTGCGATGGAGCCATGCCCGAAATGCAGGCGCTGCAACATCAAGCGCAGGCATGCGAGGATGTGGGGCGCAGCACGCAGGGCATTACCAATTCAGAAGGGGCCACTGCCAGCTTCAGCACCAGCACGGTGGCATTTGCATCCTCGCATGGGGCAGCGCTTTCTTACCAACGCTCGCATGCGTCACTTTCGCTCTCCCTCATTGCAGGTCACGGCGAAGACATGCAGCGTGACTATGCCTACGCCACCTGTCGCCACCGCGCAGATCTCTCCTCTGCTGAAGAAATCGCGACAGAAGCTGCCGCGCGCACACTTGCTAAACTCTCGCCGCGCAAGCTTCCTTCTGCAAGCATGCCGGTCATTTTCGATCCACGCGTGGGCAGGCAACTGGCGGGGGCGTTTGCCTCGGCGATTAACGGTGCAGCCATTGTACGCGGCACGAGTTTTTTGAAAGAGGCGATGGGCAGCGCCGTTTTCCCTCAACGCATTTCCATCATCGATGATCCGCATATCATGCGCTCTCTTGGCTCTGCCCCGTGCGATGATGAGGGCGTGCGCAACCAGAAACGCATACTGATTGATCAAGGACGCCTGACCAGTTGGCTGCTGGATACACGCAGCGCCGCCAAGCTTGGCCTTACCTCCACCGGCCATGCGCAGCGCGGGGTTTCCTCCAGCCCGCACCCATCACCGAGCAATCTGTACATTGCCGCTTCTACCACGTCGCTACACGATCTCATGCGCGCATACCCGCGCGCGCTCTACATCACCGAAACGTTCGGTCACGGCATCAATCTCGTCACGGGGGATTATTCGCAGGGCGCTTCGGGTTTTCTTATCGAACAGGGGCAACGCAGCTATCCGGTGAGTGAAATTACCATTGCCGGTAATTTGCGTGACATGTTTGCGCAGCTGCACGCCGCAGATGATCTGGTGCTGCGCTACGCGATCAACGTGCCCACGCTGCTGGTTGAATCCATGACGGTGGCCGGATCATGAGCCATTCTCGCCGCAGTGCCCTCATGAGGCGCCTCTGGTGCGATTACATCGCCAAGCACCGCGCGCGCCTCATCACCGCCATGATCTGCATGGTGCTGATGGCCGCCTCTCAGGCCGGCAATGCCTACATGATGCAGCCCGTGCTCGATGATATTTTTGTGCGCCGCGACAGCGCGCTTCTGATGTTGATTCCGATGATCATCGTCACGCTGGCGATCATCAATGCGCTGGCGGATTACGGCCAATCCCTCGGCCTACGCTACGTCGGCCAGCGCATTGTTTCCACCATGCAGGGCGATTTATTTGCGCATATGCTGCATGCAGATATGCAGCAATTTCATGATCAGTCCTCGGGCAAACTCATCTCGCGCATGACCAATGATATTGTGCTGCTGCGCGCGGCGGTGTCCACCGTTGTCACAGGCATTGCCAAAGAGTTTTTGAGCATGATTTTTCTGGTTGCGCTCATGTTCTATCAAAGCTGGCAAATGGCGCTGATGGCTTTTGGTGTGCTGCTTTTTGCCGTACTGCCCATTTTGAAACTAGGCCGCAAAATGCGCAAAATTTCCGGCAGCACGCAGGAAAAACTCGGTGCGTTTACCGGCCAGCTCGATGAAACCTTCAGCGCCGCGCGCGTGGTGAAAGCCTACGCCCGCGAGCCCTTTGAAATTTCCCGTGTGCGCCGCAGCATTGATGAATTATTCGCGCTGTACATGAAGGGTATGCGCGTGCAGGTGCTCTCCGGCCCGATGATGCAGCTGCTTTCCGGCGTCGCGGTGGCGGGCGTCATCTGGTATGGTGGCTTTGCCGTGCTGCATGGCACGATCACGCCGGGTGCATTTTTTTCGTTCCTCACCGCCATGTTGATGGCGTATAAACCGGTAAAAGTACTCGCTGGTCTGAATACGCAGTGGGAAGAAGGTGCTGCCGCCGCCTACCGCTTTTATCAGGTGATGGATACGCCCGCACACGTGAACGACGCACCGGATGCTGCACCCCTCGTCTTAAAACAGGCCGAAGTCACGTTTGATCAGGTCGGCTTTCGCTACACACAGGGTGCAGGCGTTAAAGATATTTCGTTCACGATCGCACCCGGAAAAACACTGGCGTTGGTCGGCGCGTCAGGTAGCGGCAAAACCACCCTCACCAGCTTGCTACTGCGCTTTTTTGATGTCTCCGAAGGTCGCATCAGCATTGATGGTCAGGATATAAGATCCGTCACCCTCGCCAGCCTGCGCGAGCATATTGCCTACGTTGGCCAGGACATGATGTTGTTTGATGCCAGTGTGCGCGAAAACATCGCCTACGGCAGGCTGGATGCTTCTGAACACGATATCATCCACGCGGCGAAGATGGCCGAAGCAGATGAGTTTATCCGCGCCCTTCCCCAAGGCTATGATACACCCATTGGCCCGCACGGTGTCAGGCTTTCCGGTGGGCAGCGTCAGCGTCTTTCGATTGCGCGTGCGCTGCTTAAAAACGCGCCGATTCTTGTACTCGATGAAGCGACGTCTGCACTCGATACTGCCTCAGAAAGTGCCGTGCAGCATGCGCTGGAGCATCTGATGCAGGCGCGCACGACACTGGTAATTGCGCACCGGCTTTCCACCATCGCCCATGCGGAGGAAATTGTGGTGATGGAGCACGGAACGATCGTCGAGCGCGGGTCGCATGCGGCACTGCTTGCGCGTGGCGGCACGTATGCTGCGCTGCACCAAAAACAGCATACACGAGGTGACGCATGAGGCTCAAACAGATCCTCAAGCTTCCCCCCATACGCGGGGCGGTGTCACTGATCATCAGTCTGATGCTGCGTGTCATTTATCTAACGTCGCGCATCACACGCGAAACACCGGCTGCCGCAGCGGACTATATGAGTGGCAGGCAGCAGGCGATTTTTTGTTTCTGGCACGGCAACATGATTATGCACCCGTTTCATAAGCCGCGCGGGCGTAAGATGGCGGTGCTGATTTCGCACCACCGCGATGGCGCGCTGATCACCTCTATTCTTGGCTGGCTTGGCATTGGTACGGTGCGCGGCTCAACGCGTAAGGGCGGTGCCAGCGCCATGCGCGAGCTGCTGAGCGTTTGCGAAAGCGGTACCAATATTTCGATCACGCCTGACGGGCCACGCGGTCCGCTGCACCATGTGGCAGGCGGTGCGGCGATGCTCGCACGCTGTAGCGAATTACCGCTGATTCCGGTGGCATTTTATGCCTCACGGGGGAAAGTATTTTCCAGTTGGGATCGGTTTTTTCTACCCTATCCGTTTTCGAAAATCGCCTTTGTTGCCGGCGATCCGGTGCATGTAACACACGACGAAGACGAAGCCTCCGCGAAGTTAAAACAATCTCTGCTGGCCTGCTTAGAAAGCGCTGCAGCAAACGTAGGACAGAAGCTGTGATGATGTTTTTTTACCGCCTGTGCTGGAGTATGCTCGCGCTTTTCATTCCGCTGTATCTGCGCGTTCGCCTGCGCAAGGGCAAAGAAGACCGCGAGCGCCTGCACGAGCGCTACGGCCTTGCCAGCGCCGCGCGCCCGGGCGGCACGCTGATCTGGATCCACGCTGCCAGTGTTGGCGAAACCCAGTCCGTCCTGCCGCTGATTGAGCGCATGCTGCGTGACATGCCCTGGCTTTTTGTGCTGCTGACAACTGGCACGCGCACCTCGGCACAGATGGTGGCATCCAAAAAAATCAGCCGCCTGATACATCAATACATCCCGCTGGATCGGCGTAAATATGTTGCACGGTTTTTGCATCACTGGCATCCAGATTGCGCGCTATGGGTGGAGAGTGAATTCTGGCCGGAAATGCTGATACAAACCCACACCGCGCGCATTCCATCGCTGCTGATTAACGCACGTATTTCCGAGCGTTCGGTACGTCGCTGGCAGCGCGCACCCCTGCTTGCCAAGCGCCTGCTTGCAGGCTTTTCTACCATCGTCGCTAGTAGCGATGAAGACGCAGCACGCCTCATGCTACTAGGCGCGCCCTATATTTCGCAGGTTGCCAATTTGAAATATGATGCACCCGCGCTGCCGTGCGATGCCTCAAGCCTGGGGTATTTCACCTCCGGTCTGGGGGATCGGCCAAGCATTCTCATCGCCAGCACCCATAAAGGGGAAGAAGAATTACTGATCGACGCGCTTGCTCCGCTGTATCAGTCAGCCCCCAATGTGCTGACGGTGATTGTGCCACGGCATGCTGAGCGCGGCGAGTGGCTGACAGCACACTTTAGAAATGCCGGCTGGCAAGTCGCACAGCGATCCGGTGCAGAATCCCTCGCGCCTACGACACAGATTTACATCGCCGATACGATGGGCGAGTTGGGGCTTTTCTTCCGCGCCTGCGGCGTGGTGGTCATGGGCGGGTCGTTTATCCCGCAAGGGGGGCATAACTTGCTCGAACCGGCACGCTTAAAATGTGCGATCATCACCGGTCCGTTCATGCATAACTTCCACGAGATGACCGCGCACATGCTAGCGCACGAAGCGCTGTGGCAGGTCGCCAGCGCCGCCGAGTTGGCAGAGGCCTGCTTCCACCTGTTAAGCGACCCCGCACATGCAGGCGCGATGGGCAAAAAAGCCTGGCAGCTTGCCACCAAAAGCCAGGGCGCGGGCGAACTGGTGCTGCAGGTGCTCAAGCCAATTCTAGAGAAAAAATCCTATGCGTAAGGCGCCGCAATTTTGGCACGATGCATCGCATCCACTTGGCCGGTGGCTAAGCCCCATCAGCTGGCTTTACCGACTGCTTAGTAAGCTGCATTATCTATGCGCACTACGAAAACGCGTGAGCGTTCCGGTCATCAGTATCGGCAATGTGGTGACAGGGGGCGCAGGCAAAACCCCCGCGGTGATGACCACTGCGCGTCTGCTGCGTATGGCCGGCTTCACGCCGCACATTTTATCGCGCGGATACGGTGCACGGGTGCGCGCGCCGCTGAGGGTCGATCCGCAGCGACACAGTGCCCAGAATGTGGGCGATGAAGCCTTGCTGCTTGCAGCACTTGCACCCACCTGGATTCACCCTAAACGTTGCCGCAGTGCAAAAATGGCAGCGGCAAACGGTGCAGATGTACTGCTGCTGGATGATGGCCTGCAGCATTATTCGCTGAAAAAAGATATCAGCCTGATGGTGATTGATGGCGCCTACGGACTGGGAAATAGCAGGCTTATTCCCGCAGGCCCCCTGCGCGAGCCGTTTGCGCGCGCGCTTTCACGCTGCGATGCGGTGATTTTCATTGGCGAAGATAAACACATGCTGCGCCCGCGCATTCCGCTGGGCATCCCCGTTTTTCACGCCGATATTCTACCGGTGGGCGATATCTCGTTTCTATATGAAAAGCCTGTGATTGCCTTTGCTGGCATCGCGAGACCGGAGAAATTTTTTGCAACACTCGCGGATCTTAACGTGACACCGATCGCCACCTACAGCTATCCGGATCATCATCCGTTTAGTGAGGAAGAAATGCGTGCGTTATTTAGCGAAAGCACCCAGAAAGGCGCGCGGCTTGTCACCACCGAGAAAGACTGGGTGCGGCTTGACGGCGCGATGCGTCGGCATTGCCATAGCCTGCGCGTCGAGATGCGCCTTCGCAAAACCGAAGCCTTTGCTCAGTGGCTGATGGAAAGACTGTACCGATGCGCGCAACCTACGTCTTAGAATACGTATTGGCGCAAGCATTCCTTGCGATCTTACGCGTGATGCCACTGGATATGGCCTCATGGCTGATGGGCAACATCGCACGCGCGGTGGGCCCATATGTGCCGCGCAGCACGCTCGCACTGGCGCAGATCAGGCAGCATTTACCACCGCATCCGGATCGTGAATCTGCCATATTACTGCGCGACATGTGGGAGAATATGGGCAGGATTTTGGGCGAATACCCGCATCTGCACCGCGACATGATGGCAGATCGCATCGCCATTGTTGGGCGCGAGCATTTGCCCAGTTCTGCTCCGGTACTGTTTATTTCGGGGCATGTCGGCAATTGGGAAATCATTCCACGCGGACTCGGGCTATACTCGAGCGCCGTACACGTGATTTACCGGCCACCGAACAATCCGCTAGCCAAGCGCATCATTGATAGAATTCGTAGCCGCTACAGCCTTGGTCATTACGGCAAAGGCCGCGAGGGCGCACGCGGGGTGCTAGAGGCCTTCAGCGCCGGAGAGAATGTGCTGATGCTGATTGATCAGAAAGATAATACCGGCAGCTTGCTGCGTTTTCTTGGCAGCCCCGCAATGACCATGACCTCCGCCGCGAAACTTGCCTTAAAGCACGGCGTGCCGGTGGTGCCCGTATTGGTAGAGCGCACAGGCGGCTCCCATTTTACGCTGCATGTTCAGCCTGCACTCATCGCGCCTAGCGAAGGCAGCGCAGAAGACAACATCACCGCCTATATGCAACTGATGAACGATCGTTTAAGTCAGTGGATCACCGCGCATCCGGCGCAGTGGTTCTGGCTGCACCGTCGCTGGCCGAAAAACACTTGAAATTTACGCCTCGGCAAAGCAGAACTGCTGCATGCATCCAGCCATGATGATCGTCTTAGGAATCATTACCCCCGTGCCCCTGGCACTGGCGTTTTTGTTGCCGCTTTATGCCAGCCTTTTTTGCACCGTGCTGGTGATTTATCATCAGCAGATCGATACGCTGTTGCCCGCGTTCACGAATGTCGTCTACATTCTTGGCGTGTTCGAACATGCGGTGGATTATTGGCTGAAGCACTTGGCGACGGTCAATCACTTCACCTACTCACTACCGCTCATTATTATCCCACTGCTTGGGCTAGCGCTGGCGACCTTTGTCACCATCAAACTGTCGCAAAAAATTAAGAACGTGTTTCAGACGTAAGCGCCAGATAGTGTCATCAAATTCGCTGCAGCACGCTACAGTAGAATTTCACGATACTATCTAAAAGAGGCTTTCCTGGGTTGTAGCTTTTTTAGCCTTACCTCGTGGGCTTCGTGGTGCAGAAGATCCGGCGAGCACCGTCACATCATCAAAAAACTCGAGGGAAGCCGGCGCATGCTGCGCAGCTGCTGCTGCGCTGGTAACGAGTTTGCCGCGCGCGTCGCGTACGAGTGCAAATCCACGCGAGAGGACATGGCGCACATCCAGCAGTGCGAGTTTTGCAGCCTGCATAGAAAGCATGTGCATGTGCGCGGTTATCCGGCGATTGGCGGCGTGATGCATGCGTAGCTCGCTGGCCTGTAATTGCTGCACCGATTGCTGCATGCGCTCGCGCAACATGGCGGGTTGCAGTGCCGCGCTGCACTGCAACCAGTGTGCTCGTTTTAAGTGCATCATTTGCTGCGGCGCACGCGCTAAACGTTCTGCCAGATCATCCAGTCGTTGCTGTGCCTCATCCAAACGCTGCGGAAAGCGGGTGAGTGCGGCGTGCTGACGCTGCAGCCGTTCTTCCTGCAAGGTGACTTTGTGCATCAGCGCACGGATAAGCGATGCGCCATATTCCTGTATATTTGCCATCCACTCGCGGCGCACGGGAACGGCGTGTTCAGCAGCCGCCGTGGGGGTGGGCGCGCGCAGGTCGGCGGCGTAGTCAATCAGCGTGGTGTCGGTCTCGTGCCCTACCGCCGATATCAGCGGAATGCGCGATGATGCCGCCGCGCGCACGACGATTTCTTCGTTAAACGGCCATAAATCCTCCACCGAACCACCGCCACGCGCGACGATGATAACATCCGGGCGCGGCAGTCCTGAAGGGTGCGGAAACTGATTAAAACCATCAATCGCCGCGGCAATCTGCTCTGCGGCACCGCTTCCTTGCACGGCCACCGGCCATAGCAGGACATGGCGTGGGAACCGATCCGCAATACGGTGCAGCATATCGCGAATCACCGATCCGGTGGGCGAGGTAATCATCCCAATCACTTCCGGCAATAAGGGCAGCGGTTTTTTACGCGCCGCATCAAACAGGCCTTCGGCCGCCAGCGCCTTTTTGCGCGCTTCCAGCATCGCCATCAGTGCGCCAGCGCCAGCGGGCACCAGTGCCTCGATAATCAGCTGATATTGCGAGCGCCCGGGATAGGTCGTCAGCCTGCCCGATGCAATCACCTCCATCCCCACTTCCGGCTTGTGCGCAAGTTTGGATAATGTGCCACGCCAGCAGACGGATTCAAGCACCGCGCCCTCATCTTTCAGCGTGATGTAGGCATGGCCAGAGGAGGCATTGACGCCGCATTTGGAAATCTCGCCGCGCACGCGCACGAAGCCAAATTGGTCTTCCACCGTGCGTTTAATATAGCCCGCCAGCTCGCTGACGCGATATTCCGGTTGATTATGAAGGGCACTCATGGCTAAAGCTCTAGCACGATGAGGCACACACACAAGCACAACATCTTGTTAATCGGCAGTGGCGGCCGCGAGCACGCGATGCTGCGCGCGCTGAAAAACAGCCCCTCAGCGGGCGAAATTTTTTGCAGTCCCGGCAGCGATGCGATAGCACGCGAAGTGACGTGCACGACACTTGCCACCGCGCGCGATGCCGCCGCCTTCTGCCGCGAGCATCAGGTGCATCTGGTGATGATTGGGCCTGAACAACCGCTGGTCGATGGGTGGGCAGACGTGCTGCGCGCTGCGGGCGTCGCCGTGTTTGGCCCTTCGGCCAAAGCCGCGCAGGTAGAGGCTTCCAAAGATTTTACGAAACGTTTGTGCGACCGCGCAGGCATTCCTACCGCACGCTATGCCACCTTTCATGATGCGCTCTCAGCGCGCGCTTACGTCAATACCGTTGGCGCGCCGGTGGTGATTAAGGCCGATGGTCTGGCCGCCGGCAAAGGCGTCACTATCGCGCAAACCACCGCTGAAGCCGAAGATGCGATTGATGCCTGTTTCGCCGGAGCGTTTGGCGCTGCGGGTCATACCGTCGTCGTCGAGGAATTCTTACAAGGCGAAGAAATCAGCTTCTTCGCGCTAAGTGATGGCAAATCGGTCGTCGCCTTTGGCAGCGCGCAAGATCACAAGCGCGCGTTCGATGGTGATACCGGCCCCAACACTGGCGGCATGGGCACGTACAGCCCCGCACCTGTGTTCACGCCGGAGCTTGAAGCACAAAGCCTGCGCGAGATCATCATCCCCGCCATTGACGGTCTGGCGCGCGACGGCGCACCTTACATCGGCGTGTTGTTTGCAGGCTTGATGCTCACTGCAAGCGGCCCCAAACTCATTGAGTTTAATTGCCGCTTTGGCGATCCGGAAACACAAGTGCTACTCGCGCGCTATCAGGGCGATTTTGCAGCGCTGTGCTTGGCCTGCGCGACGGGGCATCTGCACGAAATTCCCGCACCGAAGCTGGAAAATAACGCAGCCATTTGCATCGTCATGGCTACGCGCGGCTATCCATCGCATTACGAGGCAGGTAGCTTCATCGGCCTTCCTGCGGATGAAACGCTGCCGCAACATGTTCAGATTTTGCACGCCGGCACTAAACGCGCAAACGACCAGTGGCAGGCGCATGGTGGAAGGGTGCTGAACATCGTGGCCAGCGCTGCGAATTTAGAAGCCGCGCGGATGCGGGCGTATGACAGCGTCGCACAGATTGATTGGCCGGAAGGATTCTACCGCCGCGATATTGGCTGGCGTGCACTGAAGCAATAAATTAGCGTACTATCGCTGCCGCCTTTTGCTTCACACCAGCGAAAGAAAGGGTGGCGGTTTCTGCCAGACGGAGCAAATCACGCACGTCCGCATCTTTCCCAACCAGCTCAGATACATCACACATTACCCTAGGATACGCACCAACTGTTATGGGCTGATTCAATTCTTCCCGCGTTACCTTCCCACGGCTCGGTATCGGCCACTTGGCACGAAGCACAATGCCCTTATTTTCTTCATTCATCTCGAAGGTAATTTTTCTCTGACCTTGCAGCACACCAAGTGCACGCGCCACCACCTCAGCTTTTGTTTCGCCATGATTCACGCAAGCACGGAACTGATGGCCATTGACTGACTTGGCCGCTTCATAGTGCGCGTTAGAAAACATCAGAGGCACCGTTATCGTGGCTCCACCCTCCTGAATGCTAAGCAGCAACGTGCCTTGCTCACGTTGCGATGGAAACGGTCTATTTCGGGCTTTGACGCTTAACAAACTCTGAGTTGCCATATCATGCTCCACGATGTTAACGGGATACATCATCGCAGAGTATTATGACAATTTGATGAAGGTTTTAGAAAGCCACCACCACCGCCGCATCGTGGATGATAAACTGGGCGCTCACCCGCCCTTGCCAATGGTTTTCTTTCACTTCACCATACAGATGCAGCACGTTTTCGCGCTGCAACATATCGCCCAGCGGCGTACCGAGCGCGTTAAACGCCACCGCGTCCACCGCGCGGCCATGCGCACTGCTTAGGCGAAGTTTCACATGTTTTTCTTTCATCACGCTGCGGTAGCTGATACGCGCCTCGCGCAGCGCGATGCGTGGTGCGGGAAAGCCCACGCCGTAAGGTGCCGCGCGATGCAGGTCACTGATTAACTCCACGGTCACACCGGCACTATCCAGCCAGCCATCGACCATCTGGCAGCGCGATTGGCCGTAGCGCGTCACCGCTTCACCCAAACGTTCGCACAAAAATTGCTGCAGTGCATCGACCTTGCTGCTGTGCAGCGTAAACCCGGCCGCCATCGCGTGGCCGCCGCCTTTGATAATCAGTCCTGCATGCTGCGCCTGATGAATGGCGATGCCGAGATCTGCGCCCGTCACGCTGCGGCCTGAGCCTTTGCCCTCCTGAGCGTTAAGGCTCACAACCAGCGCTGGGCGCGAGAATTTTTCTTTCAGGCGACCTGCCACAATCCCAATCACGCCTTCGTGCCAGCCTTCGGATGCTACCAGCATCACCGGCATGTTCGCCTGCGCCTCGGCCTTGATCAGCGCTTCGGCCAGCACCCCCGTTTCGATTGCCTGACGTTCCTGATTATAGCGATCCAGCGTGGTGGCAAGCTGCGCGGCGTGGCCTTCATCGCGGCTAGTGAGCAGCTTCACCCCTAAATCGGACTGGCCAACGCGCCCACCGGCATTAATGCGCGGGCCAAGCAGAAAGCCTAAATGATAGACACCCGGAGCTTCCTGAAACCGCGCGCTATCAGTAAGTGCGCGCAGCCCCAGCCGAGAGCGACCAGCAAGCACTTTCAGCCCCAACGATACAAAGGCACGGTTAAGCCCGGTCAGGCTCATCACGTCGCACACCGTGCCCAGCGCCACCAGATCCAGCAGCGAAAGCAAATCAGGCTCGCTACGCGCAGCAAAAAATCCGCGTGCACGCAGCGTGCGATTGAGCGCAACCAGTAATAAAAACACCACGCCGGCAGCACATAAATTGGTGTGCGCCGACGTTTCATCATAGCGGTTGGGATTGACCACTGCATAGGCTTCTGGAAGCGTCGTATCCGACACGTGATGATCGAGGATAATCACTTCCACGCCGCGCGCTTTTGCATGGGCAATGGGTGCAAAGGCCAGCGTGCCGCAATCCAGCGTGAGGATGAGGCTGCAGCCAGCATCGATCAGCGCATCAAAGGCTGCAATGTTCGGGCCGTAACCCTCGCGCGCACGGTCAGGAATATAGATGCGGTAGGGCACCTCCAGCGCGTCGAAATAAATCGCCAGCTGCGCCGCTGAGGTCGCACCATCCACATCGTAATCGCTAAAAATGGCGATGGTTTCTTTCGCGCTGATCGCATCCGCCAACCGCGCACAAGCCTTATCCATGTCGGCAAGATGCGATGGATCCGGGAGCAATGTTTTGAGAGTTGGATTTAAGAATGCGGGCACCGCATCCAGCGCCACGCCTCTTCCCGCCAGTACACTCGCCAGCAACGGTGACAACCCGTGATGCTGGCTGATCGCGGTTTTTAGCGCGTCATTGTCTGAGCGCAGCTTCCACGGCAATCCAGAAGCGGTGCGCACTGCGGCTTGCGCATCAGACATCTTTCTTGCGGGTGAAGTTATGCTGCGCGTCGATGATGCGCACGGTGCCGGTGGAGGCACGCATGACGATCGACTGCGTGCGCGCACCGCCTTCAAAACGCTTCACACCCGATAGCATTGCGCCGTCAGTCACGCCGGTGGCGGCGAACATCACATCGCCTTTGGCCATATCCAGCAGGCTATATTTACGGTTAAAATCGCTAATGCCCATGCGGCTGGCGCGCTGTTTTTCATCGTCATCAGAAAAGATCAGGCGGCCTTGCATCTGGCCGCCAATGCAGCGCAGCGCGGCAGCTGCCAGCACGCCTTCCGGCGCGCCGCCAATGCCTAAATACATATCGACTCCGGTGTCTTCGCTGGCAGTGGCAATCACGCCTGCAACATCGCCGTCATGAATCAGCATCACACGCGCACCGGCTTCGCGCACGTGTGCAATCAGCTCTGCATGGCGCGGGCGGCTTAAAATACACACGGTGAGGTCAGCGATGCTGAGCGCTTTCGCCGCCGCAAGGTTTTTCAAATTACTGCGCACATCGGCATCGAGATCGACAACACCTTCAGGCAAATCGGGCCCGACAGCGATTTTATTCATATACACATCCGGCGCGTGCAGAAACCCGCCATGCTCGGCCATCGCCACCACGGCGAGCGAGTTGGGGCCGCCGGTGGCACAAATCGTGGTGCCTTCCAGCGGATCAAGCGCGATATCAATTTTCGGCCCCTTACCGGTGCCCACTTTTTCGCCGATATAGAGCATGGGGGCTTTATCGCGCTCGCCTTCGCCAATCACCACGGTGCCTTCAATATCCAGCCCGTTGAGCGCTTCACGCATCGCGTTGACGGCGGCCTGATCGGCGGCTTTTTCATCGCCCATACCGGTGAGGCGCGAGGCGGCAAGCGCCGCGGCTTCGGTCACGCGCACGGCTTCCAGCGCGAAGTTGCGATCCATTTTCCATTCGACGTTTTCGCCGATCCAGCTGGCATTCACGGTCATCTTATCCCTCCATTTGCATGAGCACGGGCGGCGCAACACACACGGCAAGCCCTGCAATTTTCTGATGCGCGCGCGCAATCTGTCCGCTGGTCGTGACATGCGTCAGCACGACGACCTGCGCCGATGCATCCTCAGCAATATCACGCTGGGTGATGGCGCGCACGGAAATATCTTCCTCGGCAAACACGCGGGTGAATTCCGCCAGCACACCCGGCTCGTCTTTGAGGCTCAGGCGCAGATAAAAGCAGGCGCGCTGTGCATGCACATCGCCCGCGCTTGAGGCAATCAGCGACGCGGTAGGCACTGTAAATGCCGGGTAACGATCCCCACGCGCCAGCGCAATAATATCCGCCACCACCGCCGATCCAGTAGGGCCAGCGCCTGCGCCGCGCCCTTCAAACATCACGCGGCCAACACTGTCGCCTTCGATCTGCACGGCGTTGAACGAACTATCGACACTGGCAAGCGGCAAGGCTTTTGCCACCAACGCCGGATGCACCGATTGGATCAGCGTGCCATCATGAAATTCCGCCACGCCCAGCAGTTTGATGCGGTAGCCAAATGCATCCGCGTAGCGCACATCGCGCAGCGTAATGCTGCGAATACCGGTGGCTTTCACGCCGGCAACATCGACCTGAGTACCAAATGCCAGCGAGGCTAAAATCGCGATTTTGTGGGCAGCATCAATCCCGTCAATATCGAGCGACGGATCAGCCTCAAGGTAGCCGAGCTTTGCGGCATCTGCCATGACCACGCCCTGCTCAAGCTGCTCGTGATACATACGGCTTAAAATGTAATTGCACGTGCCATTCAAAATGCCGGAGATTTTTTCAATCCGGTTCGCCGCCAGACCGCTGCGCAGGGCAGCAATCACCGGAATGCCGCCAGCCACGGCGGCTTCAAACGCCAGTGTCACGCCGTGTATTTCTGAAAGCTTGGCCAGCATCACGCCATGATGCGCGATCAGCGCTTTATTCGCCGTGACCACATGTTTGCCTGCGCGCAAGGCCGATTCTACCAGCGTTTTAGCGGCACCCTCGTGCCCGCCAATCACTTCTACCACCACATCCACATCACTGCGCGTAGCTAAACTTACCGCATCGTTGACGATGTCAATCCCGGAAAGATCGATGTCACGTTTCTTGGTCAGATCGCGCGCACTGGCGGCGACAATCGTCACGTCGCGACCGGCACGCTGCGCGATCATGTCGCGGTGGCGCTGCAAAATACTAATCGTGCCTGCACCCACCGTCCCCAGACCAGCCACCGCAATGCGAAGTGGGTTACTCATATTACGCCGCCTTTAGTTTTTTGGTGAGCATTTCTGGGTCTTGCGCCAGAAATGTTTTAATCCCCCGCACGGCTTGACGCAGACGCTGTTTATTTTCCACCAGCGCAATGCGCACATGCGAGTCACCATACTCGCCAAAACCAATGCCGGGAGCGACAGCAACCCCGGCCTCTTCCATCAGCAATTTGGCAAAGGCCAGCGAGCCGTAGGGTTTATACGCCTCCGGAAGGGGCGCCCAGATGAACATGGAGGCGGAAGGATTCGGCACCATCCAGCCGGCTTCGTGCAGGCCTTTGACCAGCACATCGCGGCGTTCTTTGTAGAGCTGACGCATTTCTTCCACACACTCTTGCGGGCCGTTTAAGGCGGCGGTGGCGGCCACTTGAATCGGGGTGAACATGCCGTAATCGAGGTAGGATTTAATGCGGGTGAGCGCGTAAATCAGCTTCGGGCAACCCGCCGCAAAGCCCACGCGCCAGCCGGCCATGGCGTAGGTTTTCGACAAGGTGGTAAATTCAATCGCGATGTCTTTCGCCCCTTTTACCTGCAAAATAGAGGGCGGCGGATTACCATCGAAATAAATCTCGCAGTAGGCTAAATCAGAGATCACATACACGCCGTGCGCACGGCATATTTCCACGACTTTTTCATAAAACGCGAGATCCACCACTTCCGCCGTCGGGTTGCAGGGATAGTTCACAATCACTGCGACCGGCTTGGGTGCGGTATGGCGAATCGAGCGCTCGAGCTGCTCGAAAAACGATACGCCTTCGAGCTTGGGCATGTAGCGCACCGACGCGCCGGCAATCACCGCTCCGTAGGCATGAATCGGGTAGCTGGGGTTGGGCACCAGCACCATGTCGGAGGGCCCCGTGATCGCCTGAATCAAATTCGACAAGCCTTCTTTCGAACCAATGGTGGCGATCACTTCCGAATCCGGATCGAGATCGACATCAAAGCGGCGTTTATAATAGGCCGCCTGGGCTTTGCGCAGCCCCTGAATCCCGCGCGATACCGAGTAGCCGTGGGTGGTTTCATCCTGCACGACGCTGATCATTTTATCGACGATATGTTTGGGTGTTGGCGAATCCGGATTGCCCATGCCCAAATCGATAATGTCTTTGCCGCTCGCGCGCAGTGCGGCTTTGAACTTGTTTACCTCAGCAAATACATACGGCGGCAGACGGGAGATGCGGTAAAATTCATCGCTCATAACTCTCTCTAATTCGTGGCCATGTCGGCAGCATACGGATCGTAGCCTGCCTCCGGCAACACTCCGCGCGGCGCGTGATTTGCCTCCGACTCGCGAAGCTGCACCGCTTCGCTGCGCGTACCGCGCACCACATTCACCGTCGGTGCAGGCGGCAGGGCTGGCTCCATCATCGCAGCGGAAAGCGCTTCGTCTTCTACGGCTTGCTCAGACTTGTCGAGCTTTCTAAACTCGATCACTTCTTCTACCACAGGCGCTGGTTGCTGCGCTGCGTCCTGAGGCTGCGCAGAAAGCTCGCCGCGCTTATAGGCATCCAGCAAGGTCGGCTCGGCCACAGCTTCTTTCGATAAATGTTCGCGCGCGGCAGCGGCACGCGTCTCATCGATTTTTAGCGCCTGGGTTGCCTGCTGCAATTTATCACGCGCCTGAACACTCGCAGGTGGCACTTCCTGCACGCTTTCAAGTTTGGGGTAATCCGTACCGGGCGATCCCATCGCAAGCGTGGTGCCAGAAGCTGGTGAAATCTGATTCAGCGCACCGGGAGGCAGCGGTCTTCCCAGCGGTATCGGGGTTTTGCGAATCTCCGCATCTTCACCGAAAAGCCAGCCTTTACTGCGCTGCCAGAACGATTTTTTTGGCTGCATCGCGGCTTGCGGCATGCGTGCATTGGGGGCTGCGGGTGAAGGCATCATGCCGGGATTGGCAGAGGGCATCGCGCCAGGGGGCGGTGCTGGAAACGCACCGGCTGGGGGCACGCCCATGCTGGCTGCCTGCGCCGCCGGATCGACCGGATAGGCTTCCTCTGAAGGCTCTGGCGGGGTGGCACTCCCCACGGCCTGATTCAGCACGGGCACACGCCGCTCACCAATGACCGCATTGTAACGCGGTGGGCGCTTTTCTTCCGGAATCAGATAAGAACAGCTCGCCAGCGCCATCAAGGTCAGCGCACAGCCAATGGCCGAGAACTTCAGGCCAAACACCAGTTCATGCTCGTCAGAATGCGGACGCGAAAAAAGAGCCATAGCCAGCCGTGAAGATACCGTTATTGTTTTTTGTTTTGAGGCTACTTGCTAGCCAGAAGCAGCGGCTTTGTCTAGTAACTTGCGCGTGATGGGAAGCCTGGCCACCATGTGCAAATCGTTGCACGCCAGAAAATCCGTGCTATAGAGCCTGAGCTTCGCACTTATCCACAGGCCGTATCCATGTCCCCTCGCACTAAAACGACGACTGCCAAATCCAAGAAAAAAACTGCGATCAAACCTTCGCATGTGCCCAGCACTTCCGATGACGCCAGCTTCAGTTACGATGCGCAGGCACTCACGGAAAATATGGCGAAGGTGAGTGATCTGTGGCAGCGCATCATGCAAAAGCTCGGCCAGTCGAATCTGATTGCCGAACAAGTCGGCCATACCGATCCCTTAAGTTTCGCCAGTTCGCTGCTTTCCAGCATGCGTCAGGCACAGGTGAATCCCAATAGTGTGATGGAATCAGGCTTAAAACTCGCCAGCGAACATGCGCATTTGCTACACAGTATTACGGGCAAAATTCTGGGGCG
>JALHRI010000005.1:0-40970 GCA_022841525.1 Alphaproteobacteria bacterium
TCCTCGCTTCGCTCCTCGCAGTGACGGTACCTCTTGCTCGTCATTGCGAGAAAACATCGTTTTCGAAGCAATCCACTGGCCATCGCCACGCCGGCGCACGTTTCGTTCTACCGCTGGGCTGCTTCCTCGCTTCGCTCCTCGCAGTGACGGTACCTCTTGCTCGTCATTGCGAGAAAACACCGTTTTCGAAGCAATCCACTGGCCATCGCCACGCCCGCACACGTTTCGTTCTACCGCTGGACTGCTTCCTCGCTTCGCTCCTCGCAGTGACGACAAAAAAATGCGAAATTTTTATAAAACCGTCATCAAATCGTCATCTTACCCGCCTATAGGCAGGTCGTGATGCACGAAAAAATCGTGGTCAGATAACATATAAATATAGGAGCAAGTGATGATTCATGAATCTGTAAGTGTTGGTGAAAGGTTAGCCGCCTTGGGAAATGAACAAAAACAAAATTTTTATAAAAATTTGATGGAGCTTTCTGGTCGTAAATATAGGGAAGACAGCGGCAATATTGTATTAACTTGCGATAAGCCTCTTGTAACAACAGGAAGATGGATCTTCAAAAAAGAGACGCCAATGTCTCTCGAAGAATTTAGGCCATTTTTTGCACGTATAATAGGTCAAGATCTTATTTCAGTTGGCGGCAGTGTTGCTTTTACTGAGAAGGACAATAGTTTCACAGTAGTAATTAAAAATGATCTGGCGAAAAAATTTCTTGAGGGAAAATCTCTGGCTGAAGCAGAAGAGGTTAACAAGCTGCATGGCGAAGCAATTGAAGAAGAGATAGAGCGTTCACATAGTGAGGCCAATAAGATAAACGCTAGTGGCAAATGGGAGGAACTAGTCGCAGCCAAAGCTGCTGCTGCCGCCGCCGCTGAAAAAGGTCCCAAAAAATAGCCTTATCAAGCGACCAACACGGGGGACACAATAATTCATTGTGTCCCCTTTTGCGTGTTTAGCGCGTCACCATCCATATTTCCTCTGCGGCGATGAGCAGCCGCGCTTCGCCTTGTTTCATACCAAATGCACCGTGGCGAATAGCGGCGGGCAGCGTGCTGTCTTTCAGCGTCGTGCGGGTGGTTTTTGGCGGCATAAATCCCGCTTTTACGAAGCGCTGCACCTGCAGGCGAAGCGTGCTGGTGCAATCCGTCGCCGCGCCGCTGCCGCTGCGCAGCAGCACCACCTGCAAGCCTTCTATTTCCGGTGCGCCGCAACCAGCGACCTGATCGGGATTGAGCGCCTTTTGCCAGGCGCTGGCGCGCGTCAGCGTGTTTAGGTGCGGATAGGCGGTGGGCGCGTGCGTGCTGGCCTGAGGTGCTGCCGCCTCTTTCGGCGGGGCGTTAAAATTACCAGCAAACAGCATGTAGCCGATAAAGGCAAGAAACAGCCAGTTCATCCATTTTGGCGAGCGCATGGCTTTCTCTTTACCTCTAAAATCACTGCACCGCGAGCATATTTTAGCGCGTCATTGCGAGGAGCGAAGCGAGGAAGCAGCATAGGTCACCCTGAGTGAAACGAAGGGTCTCCTTCATAACTCGCGAGATTCTTCGCTTCGCTCAGAATGACAGAATGTAGCAACGCCCGCTGGATTGCTTCGCTGTCGCTCGCAATGACGATTGTGTCTCTTCAGTTGCAGGCAGGAGCAAATCTGCACGAAAAACACGGGTAGGGCACAAGTTCGCTCGCTGCACGAGGGGTGTTTACCTACAATCACTCCATGAGCCAGCCCATGCCAGATCACCTGCCCCCATCTCTCACCGCTGAGGACGTTGGTGCGTATCTTCGCGCCCATCCGAATTTCCTCACTGATCACCCCGAACTGCTCGAAGCGCTGATTCCGCCTGCGCAAAATCATGGGCGCGGCGTGGTCGATTTTCAGTTCTACGCGATTGATCATCTGCGCAGCGCCAGCCGCAAACTGAAAGACAGATTTCAGCGGCTCATCACCTCAGCGCAGGATAATTTATCGGTGCAGCATCAGGTGCATGAAGCCATACTCTCGATGATGCGCGCGCGCACGGCCGAGCAGTTGCTGGGCGCCATCACGATTGATCTGGCGCGCCTGTTCGATGTGGATGTGGTGCGGCTAGTGCTGGAATCTGACCTCGCGGGGCTGCAGGAAACCTACTATCCGGAAGATCATTATTCCGGCATCAGCTTTATGCCCTCAGGCATGGCTTCGGCAGCGCTGATGCAAGAAAACGTGCGGCTGATTGCCGATACGCAGGCCGAACCGCCGATTGGTTTTGAGATGATTTTTGCCGATTGCTCAAGCCTGGTGCGCTCCTGCGCGCTGCTGCGGCTGAAGCTCGATCGCTCCGGCAAAACCGCGCTGCTGGCCTTTGGCGTGCGCGCGAGCGGTCATTTCAACCCCGCCCAATCCGCAGATTTGCTGAAATTTTTAGGCGATGTCACCGCCATCAAGCTGGATGAGACGCTCGAGCGTGGCGAGTTATTGTAAGGGAGCACCCATGCACCCGCCGTTTTTAAGCGAGTTTTTAGACGATCTGCGCGCGGTGCGCGGCGCGTCTGAGCATAGCACCGCCGCTTACGGCCGCGATCTGCGCGATTTTTATGCGTTCATGCAGCTTCATCGGGGCGAGCCGCTTACTGCATCTAAGGTGGCCGACTTGAAAGAGCGCGATGTTCGCGCCTGGCTGGCCGCACGGATGCAGCGCGGACTGGTAGCTTCCAGCAATGCGCGCGCCCTCTCGGCGCTGCGTTCTTACGTGCGCTATTTGCACCGCGTGCATGGCATCGAAAACGCGGCGATATTGCAGGTCGCCTCGCCAAAAATCCCCAAAGCGCTGCCCAAAGCGCCGAGTGAAGATCAGGCAATGAGCGCGCTTTCAGCGCTCGAGGAAGAAGAGGGCACCGCTGCGCCGTGGGTTGCCGCGCGCAATCACGCGCTTGCCATGCTGCTGTATGGCTGCGGCCTGCGCATTGCCGAGGCGCTAGCGCTTGCCCCCGGCGATATTGCAGGAGATAGCATCCGCATTCTGGGTAAGGGCGGTAAAGAACGCATCGTGCCGCTGCTTGCGGTGGTGCGCCGCGCGCTTCACGATTATCTCGCACTTTCGCCCTATCATCCGCACAACAATGCGCTGCCACTGTTTGTAGGCGTGCGCGGCGGCGCGCTGCAGCCCGCCATTTTTCAGCGTTTGCTACAAACCATGCGCCGCAGCTACGGCTTGCCGGAAAGCCTGACTCCGCACGCGCTGCGTCACGGGTTTGCCACCCATTTGCTCAGCCGAGGTGCGGATCTGCGCGATATTCAGGAGCTGCTGGGCCATGCCTCGCTCAGCACCACCCAGCGCTACACGAAGGTGGATCAGGCGCGGCTGCTTAAGGCCTATCAAAGCGCCCATCCGCGCGCGTAAACCGTTTGGGGACACAATAAATTAATGTGTCCCAAGAACAGATCAATGGCTTACGATTTTGGGACACAATGATTTATTGTGTCCCACATTCTTGTTAGGCTTTTTTAAGGGCCTCGAAGGCGAGCGCGAGAATGCTTTTTACATGCTCTTCGGGCTTGATGCGGCCGGTGCGCATATTATCGGCGACAAGCTTGGCCAGATCATCGGGCATTTCTTTAGGCACCACGGCGAAACCAGAAGCCTCAATCGCGCGCAGTACGGCCTGCGCCTGCTTGGTGTAGTCTTCAAAAAAATACGAGCTGTCGGCTTTTTTAATCGCCTCGGCGATGGTGTGTTTAATCTGTTTTTGTGCAGACATCTTAGCGCAACAAATCGAGGTTGCCGCCAATCGCGGCGGTGTTGATGGTGGTGGTACGCTCCGCGCAGAAGCGTGGCAAATAATGCGGGCCGCCAGCTTTCGGCCCCGTGCCCGATAGACCCTCGCCGCCAAAGGGCTGGACGCCTACCACCGCACCAATCATGCTGCGGTTCACGTAGCGATTGCCGATATGCATGCGGCGCATGAAATGATCAATCTGCGACGGCAGGCGCGAATGCAGCCCAAAGGTCAGGCCGTAACCGCTGGCGTGAATAGCCTCAATCAGCGCGGCTAACTCTTTCGCCTTAAAGCTGACCATATGTAGCACTGGGCCGAACTGTTCTTCTTTCAGCTGCGCCATAGTTTCCAGGCCAAACACGTGCGGTGCCACGTAGCTATCGCTGCCAGCAATCTCTGGGGCGAGTGGTGCGCTGTGCGACCAGCGCGCGGTGCGGCGCGTGGCATCGATATGGGCGAGGAGCGTTTGCTGCGCTTGCCCATCAATCACAGCGGCAACATCGGTGGAAAATTTCAAGGGCGAGCCGACACGCAAACAATCCATCGCATCGCACAGCAGCGTGCGCAGCGCCGGCGCAATCTCTTCCTGCACGCATACAAGTCTCAGCGCGGAGCAGCGCTGACCCGCCGAACCAAACGCACTTACTAGAATATCATCCACCGCCTGTTCGATCAGCGCCGAGGAGTCGATCACCATCGCGTTGAGGCCGCCCGTTTCGGCAATCAGCGGCACGATGGGGCCATCTTTCGCCGCCAGCGAGCGCTGGATAATTTTCGCGACTTGCGTCGATCCGGTGAACACAACGCCCGCCACCTGCGGATGGTTCACCAGCGCAGCACCCAAGGTTTCACCCGCACCGCACATGAGCTGCAGCACGTCGCGGCCAATACCAGCTTGATGCAGCGCCTCCACCGCGATGGCGGCAATTGCAGGGGTTTGTTCTGCAGGCTTGGCGATCACTGCGTTACCAGTCACCAACGCGGCGGCCACCTGACCGATGAAAATGGCGAGCGGGAAATTCCACGGGCTGATTGCCACCCACACGCCGCGGCCATGAAGGCTGAGCACGTTGCTCTCGCCCGTGGGGCCAGGCATGGTCTGCGGCGCCCCGATGCGTTCAGCTTCGTCTGCATAGTATCTGAGAAAATCGACCGCTTCGCGCAGCTCGGCGATGCAGTCGTAAATGGTTTTTTTGCCTTCGCGCATCAGCACACTGAAAATGCGTGCCTGATCTTCTTCCAGCGCGTCCGCCGCCTTGCGCAAACACGCCGCGCGCACAGATACCGGCGCATCGCTCCAGCCTGGGTAGGCCGCGCGGGCACGGGAAAAGGCAGCATCCACCTCGCCCGGTGCAGCATCCGCCGGCACGCGGTACGGCTTGGCGTGCTCTGCGCTAAGCGCGGTTTCAAGCGCTGCGTAATAATCGCGGTAGCCCAAATCCGCCCCGCGCGAATTTTTGCGCGTAGCACCATAAATATCCGCCGGTAGAGCAATATTTTCAGCAGGTTTGCACTGCATGTCGCGGCTAAGGGTGATGGGGCTTTGGGTCAGCGCATCAACCGGGGTATCGCGGTCCATCAGCAAATGCACGAAGGAGGTATTGGCGCCATTTTCCAGCATGCGGCGAATGAGGTAGGCGAGCAGATCTTTATGCTCCCCCACCGGCGCGTAGACGCGGCTGCGGAAATTCTCGGCAATCAGCTGCGCGTGCAGGCTTTCGCCCATACCGTGCAGACGCTGAAATTCAAACCGCTCAGGCGCCACGCGGGCAAGCTCGGCCATTTCTAAAATCGTCGCCACTGTCACGGCGTTGTGACTGGCGAACTGCGCATAAAACAGATCGGCGTGGTGCAGCATTTTCTGCGCGCACGCAAGGTAGGAAAGATCGGTGTAAGGCTTGTACGTAAACACCGGATAGCCAGGAAGCCCCATGATTTGCGCGTGTTTAATTTCACTATCCCAGTACGCACCTTTAACCAGGCGCAGCGGGATGCGCTTGCCGGTTTCGCGCGCAAGCTGCGCAAGAAAATCGAGCACATAAAACGCACGTTTCTGGTAGGCCTGCAGCACGAAGCCAATCCCGTCAAATCCGGCAAAATCTCCGTCGCGCAGTAAGGCTTCGTACAGATCAAGCTCGATATCCAGCCGGTTTGCCTCCTCCGCATCGAGCGAGACGGCGATGTCGTGCTTTTTGGCTTCTAAAATAATGTTTTTCAGGCGCGGCAGAAGTTCACTCATCACCAGATCACGGTGGATGTTCTGATAGCGCGGATGCAGCGCGGAGAGCTTAATCGAAATGCCGGGCTTGACTGCCCAGTGGCCACTGCGTCCCTTGGCCACGGCGGCAATCCCCTCCATGTAGGCGCGCACGTAGCCTTCGGCCTGCGGCTGAGAGCGCGCCCCTTCGCCCAAAATATCGTACGACATCATGTAGCCGTTTTTTTCTGCCGCGCGGGCATGATCAATCGCTTCTGATAAACTCTCGCCCATCACGAACTGGCCGCCTATCACCTTCATCGCGCTGCGCAGGGCTTGGCGAATCACCGGCTCGCCGGAACGTTTCACAAGGCTGCCAAACCACGAGGCAAGCGAATCCTCCTGACCCATATTGACCACGCTGCCGGTAATCATCAGCGCCCAGGTGGAAGCATTCACCAGGCTCGATTCGCTTTTGCCTAAATGCTCCCTCCAATTGCCGGTGGCAAACGTATCTTCAATCAGGCTATCTGCGGTGTGGCTGTCGGGGATGCGAAGCAGCGCCTCGGCCAGACACAGCATGGCGATGCCTTCTTGCGTCGACAGGCCGTAATCGTGCAAAAACGCCTCGATCATGTTGCTGTGGCCGCTGCCGCGCTGATGGCTGATCAGTGCGGCCGCACGTGCGCGGGCGCGTGTATCGAGTGCTTCGATGGGCGCGGTGACATGCAGCAAATGCTGCACACACCGCGTTTCATCTTCCAGCGCGTGCTGGGCGATGTCGCGGCGAATATCTTCGGTGGTGCGGCTCTGCTCTGCGGGCTGTAAACGTGCGCTCATGGTAGGTGTTGCTAGCGTGATTTTATAGCGCTGTAAAGTGCAGCGCTGTAGTGGCGTATAAGAAATAGCGCTTTGTAATCTTCGCATTCGCCATTAGTTTGGTGCGCTATGTCGCACGATGTTCATCACCATTTTTTCACGCGCGCAGGCGGGGTCAGCGAGGGGCAGATGTTATGTATGCCGATAATGGTGGTCGGCGCATGGCTGATCTGGCGCAGTCGAAAGCAGGCTGCATGAGCGCGCTGTTACCTATCATTAAAGAAAGAATTGCGGCGCAGGGAAGTTTGTCGGTGGCTGAATATATGGCGCTGTGCATGAGCCATAAAGACCATGGCTATTACCCGACACGTGACCCATTGGGCCTCAGTGGTGATTTTGTGACTTCGCCGGAAATATCCCAGATTTTTGGTGAAATGATCGGGATCTGGGTGGCAGAAACCTGGCGGCAAATGGGCTCGCCGCCGCTGCGTTTGGTGGAGCTAGGGCCGGGTCGCGGCACGCTGATGCGCGATGCGCTACGCGCCACCGCCAAGCAGGCCGGCTTTCACGAAAGCATGACGGTGCATATGATCGAAATCAGTCCGGTGCTGGCGAATGCGCAGTACCATGCGCTGCGGCACTCCCATCCGCGCATTGAATGGCTCGACACTATCGACAAAGTGCCTGAAGGCTTTACCATCATCGTTTCCAATGAATTTTTTGATACGCTGCCGATCAAGCAATTCGTGATGACGCCAGAAGGCCTTCGTGAGCGGCGCATCCATGTCGATGAACATGGCCATTTGGCACTTATGCTGGGGCCGGCAGGCTTATCCTTAAGCAAAAGTTCCGACGCCACGATTGCAAACGGCACCATCCTCGAGCAAAACGCGGCGGCACGCAGCATCATGCGCCATATCGCCGAGCGCATTGCAACCTATGGCGGCGCAAAGCTGGCGATTGATTACGGGTATTTTGATGAGCCACATAAAGATACGCTGCAGGCATTGTGGCAGCATACATACCATCCTATTTTGCACGATCCTGGCGAGGCCGATATTTCTGCCCATGTCGATTTTTTAAGTCTGGCCAATATCGCGGTAGAAGCAGGGCTATACGCAACACCGCCCACCACGCAGGGAGAATTTCTGCATGCCATGGGTGGCGATGTGCGGCTGAAAATGCTCAGCCAGATCGCCACGCCCGAGCAGCAAAAAGAATTGCACGAGGGCTACACGCGGTTGGTGGATCGGTATGCGATGGGCGAATTGTTCAAGGTGCTTGCCGTCTCGTCGCAGCCACACATAGTGGGGTGGAGTGGGTAATAGCCGTCACCATTTTTTTACACGCCACGGGGGCGTGAGCGAGGGTCTGTATGCCAGCCTCAATGTGGGCATCGGCAGCCGCGATAACCCCGACCATGTTTTGGAAAACCGCGTCCGCGTGGCAGCCCATTTTGGTTTGAAGCATGAACATCTGGCCACTGTGCAGCAGATTCATAGCGCCGAAGTGGTGACGCTTCGTGCCGTGCCCGCGCTGGAAGATCGCCCCCAGGCTGACGGTATGGTGACGAGTCAGCCGAATATCATTCTGGGTATTCTTACGGCCGATTGTGCGCCGGTGCTTTTTGCCGATGCGGCTGCCAAAGTCATCGGCGCGGCGCATGCCGGCTGGAAGGGCGCGGCTTACGGCGTGCTGGAAAACACCCTCGCCGCGATGGAGGCATTAGGTGCGCAGCGCAGCGCCATCACGGCGTATCTGGGTCCGTGTATTGCACAGGAAAGCTATGAAGTCGGCGCAGAATTTTATGACAGGTTAGTGTCGCTGGATGACGAGAATAAGCGGTTTTTTGTTTCCTCTGAATCCCGAATCCCGAATCCCGAATCCTTCAAATATTTCTTCAACCTTCCCGCCTTTGTGCTGCACCGCCTTTCGCGCGCGGGCGTGGCGCACACTGTAAACGAAACCCGCGACACCTGCGCCGATGAAAAAAACTTTTTTAGCTACCGCCGCGCCACCTTGCGCGGGCAGCCAGATTACGGTAGGCAGATTTCCTGTATTGTGATGAAAGGCTAACACCATGACCCCGATTCCCTTTGACCAACGCGACGGTTTTATCTGGATGAACGGCGCCCTTCGCCCCTGGAAAGAGGCGCAGACCCACGTGCTCACCCACGGCCTGCATTATGGCTCGAGCGTGTTTGAGGGCGAGCGCGCCTACGGCGGTAAAATTTTCAAAAGTGCCGAGCATAATGCGCGCTTTCACCGCTCCGCCGAGCTGATTGGCTTCACCATTCCTTACAGCGCAGAGGCGCTGGAAGCCGCGAAATACGAAGTGCTGGGGGCCAATAATATCGTCGATGGTTACCTGCGCCCCGTCGCCTGGCGCGGCAGTGAAATGATGGCCATTTCTGCCCAGAAAAACACCATCCACGTGGCAATCGCCGCTTGGAGCTGGCCCTCGATGTTCAAACCCGAACTGAAGGAAAAAGGCATTCGCCTGCAGCTGGCGCGCTATAAGCGCCCCTCGCCGGAAACCGCACCCTCGGCCAGTAAAGCCGCCGGCCTGTACATGATCTGCACCGTCAGCAAGCACGAGGCCGAAGCCGCAGGGTTCCAAGACGCGCTGATGCTCGATTACCGTGGATATTTAGCGGAAGCCACCGGTGCCAATTTATTTTTAGTCATGAACGGCGAACTACACACCCCGACGCCGGATTGCTTCCTTGATGGCATCACCCGCCGCACGATTATGGATCTGGCGCGCGGGCTTGGCATCAAGGTCGTCGAGCGCCACTTGCAGCCGGAAGAGCTGGCAAACGCTCAGGAAGTGTTCCTTACCGGCACCGCCGCAGAAATTACCCCGGTAGGCGAAATTACCATGAGCGCGGATCTCACCCACCGCTTCACGCCGGGCAAGATCACCCACGCCTTGATGGATGCCTACCACGCCGCCACCCACGCCCACTTAAAGGCAGTGGCCTGAGCAATCTGGCACGCTCTTTGCAAGTTCCTCCTAAAATAAGGGAGGAACTATGCCCATCGAGACCATTACCATTCGCCCCGAGCCGCTAACCCCCGCACGCCAGGACACTGCCTCGGCGGCTCCTTCTGCGCCGACTGCTTCGCCGGCGGGTAGGGCAAGCTTCGATCAACATGTGGCATCTTATGGGATGATGAAAGTAGGGCGCTATCACGGGCGCGGCGGCGGCAATGATTTGCCGGGCGCGTCAGATGGCAGTTTTGCGCTTGCCGATCTGCTCGATGTAATCAACCCGCTACAGCATATTCCGGGGGTATCCACACTCTACCGCGAACTCACCGGAGACACCATCAAGCCGGAATTCAAAATTGCCGGAGGTGGCGTTTTTGGCGGTATTATCGGTGCCGTGGGCAGCGTGATCGATGCGGTGGTGCAAACTGCTACCGGCAAAGATATTGGCCAGAACATGCTGGCAATGGTAACAGGCGATAGCCCAGCACAGCAAGTAGCCACTGCAGCGTCTTCCGCCCCGAACGATGCGCCCATGCGCGTTGCACTTTCTGCTGTGCCGCAAAGCCCCTTCCTGCCGGGCTATAGCGCCGCGTCGCTGCGCCCGCCTGCTACGCCAGAAGATCAGGAGGTGATGGCGCTGTTTGGCAGCTCGAACGCCTCGGCGCACGCATCCTACGCCAAGGCCAATATGCTCGGCTATTTGAAAGATGTAAGCGCCACCAACGTGCTATAAACAGTGCTATAAAAAATAATACGGATTCACATCGAGCTTTAGGCGCACGCGGGGGAAATGGGCATTTTCCAGCCATGTACTCAGCGTGCGTTGCAGCCCAATATCGCGGCTGGCTTTCACCAGCAACCGGTAACGATATTGCCCTTTGAGCTTAGAAAGCGGCGCGGGTGCCGGCCCCAGCACGCGGATGCGCGCATCGTGCGGTGCGGTGTGAATCAAGGCAAAGCCCGCACGGCGGACACTCTCTTCCTCAGGTCCATCCAGAATAATCGCCGCCAGCTGGCCATAAGGCGGCCAGCCGCCTAACTTTCTTACTGCAAGCTCGGCGCTGGAGAATTCCGCGTGCGAACCATGTGCTAACGCTTCCATCACGGCGTTATCCGGCGCGTAGCTTTGCAGCAGCACCCGGCCGGATTTGCCCGCGCGGCCTGCCCTTCCTGCAAGCTGATGTAGCAGCTGATAGGTGTGTTCGCTGCCGCGCAAATCGCCTCCAGCGAGCCCCATATCGGCATCGATCACCCCGACCAGCGTTAACTGCGGAAAATGATGCCCTTTGGCAAGCATCTGCGTGCCGATGAGGATACGAATCTCACCGCTGATGGCCGCACGAATCGCGGCGTCATCGATGCCTTCGTCGCTTGAAAATACGCGGATGGCCTGCGCGCCGGCAAGCTCTGGAAACAGGGCGCGCACTTCTTCTTCCACGCGCTCAACGCCAGGGCCGCAGGCGACCAGTTTTTCTTCCCCCGCGCCGCACGAGGGGCATTCTTTCGGAAGCGGCGCATGGTAGCCGCAATGATGGCACTGAAGCTTTCCCGCCGCCTGATGTTTCACCAGCCACGCACTGCACGAGGGGCACATGAAACGGTGGCCGCAACCACGGCACAACATCAGCGGCGCGTAGCCGCGACGGTTCAAAAATAGCAGCACCTGATCGCCCTCAGCCAGTGTCTGGTACATCGCTTCTCGTAAGACGGGGCTAATAAACTCGCCGCTGTCTAACGTTTGCGTGCGCATGTCAATCAGGCTCACTTCCGGTAATTTCGCGCCGCCATGGCGCGTATCCAGCACCACTTCCTGATAGCGGTTTTGGGCAATGTTATAGCGCGTTTCCAGCGATGGCGTTGCCGAGGCCAGCACGATGCGCGCGCCCTCAAATTTCGCGCGCGCCACCGCCATATCGCGCGCGTGGTAGAGCACGCCGTCATCTTGTTTGTACGTCGTATCATGCTCTTCATCGACCACGATCATCTGAAGATGAGCAAACGGCAAAAACAACGCCGAGCGCGCGCCCACCACCACGCGCAGTTCGCCGCGTGCCACCGCGTGCCACATGCGCTTGCGCTTTGCTGGCGTCACGTGGGAATGCCAACAGGCAGGCTTGGTGCCAAACGCCGCCTCAAACCGCGCCAGCCACTGATGGGTGAGGCCAATTTCCGGCAGCATCACCAAAATCTGCGCGGTTTCATCGCGCGCAAGCAGTTCAGCAATGGCGTGAAAATACACCTCGGTTTTGCCCGATCCGGTAACGCCGTTCAGCACGATGGGGGTGGCTAAATCCGCCTCGTAAAGCGCGGCATGCGCGCGCTGCTGATGTGCGGATAAGTCCGGCAAGTCAGGCGTGAAATGCTCAAGTAGTAACGGCTTTTTAGGCGGCGTCATGGCTTGCTTAATGCCGGTGAGCGCCAGCACACTGCCGCGCGGCGCACAGGTAAAACGCGCGACAAATTCCAGCCAGTCACGAAATTTCTTCGGATACGCCGGCACTTCCAGCACACGGGTGATCGGCTTTAGTTTTTCGATTGCAACACTGCCTGCGCATCCTGCCTCGACCATGCCGACAACCGGTTTGCCGCGCAGATTCACCTCCACCAGTGCACCGGGCGCTACGTCCTCCGGGCAGAGATAATCAAACCCGTCTGCCAGTGCGGAAGGTATCAGCACCGTGCGCGGCGTCATGCGGTGCGCCAAGGCATCCACAACGCGCGTCAATTCTGCTTTATGTTGCATGGTAAAGAAGCTAGAGCTTGGCGCAGGATTCGTCGAGTGTGAAAACGAAGGGAGCGCATGATGAAATTTTTTGCCGATACGGCCGATATCGAAGAAATCCGCGAACTAGCGCTTTTAGGCCTGCTCGACGGCGTGACCACCAACCCCAGCCTGATCAAAAAATCCGGCCGCGATTTTAAGCAGACCATTGCCGAAATCTGCGCCATTACCAAAGGTCCGGTCAGTGCCGAAGTAGTTGCTACCGATGTGGAGGGCATGCTGCGCGAAGCCGCCGAGCTTACCCCGATTGCGCCGAACGTCACCATCAAAGTCCCCCTCACGCTGGCGGGACTGAAGGCCTGCCGCTACCTTTCCGAACAAGGAACGATGGTGAATGTGACCTTGTGCTTTTCGCCGGCGCAGGCGCTGCTTGCGGCGAAAGCAGGGGCGGCATTTATTTCGCCGTTTGTTGGCCGCCTGGATGATATCAGCCAGGACGGGCTTACCCTCATTGCCGATATTTTGCGCATCTACCGCAACTATCCGCAGTTTAATAAAACGCAAATTCTGGTGGCGAGCATTCGCCATCCGCTGCACATTACCGAATCGGCAAAAATGGGGGCGGATGTCATTACCGCACCGCCGTCGATCATCAAGCAGCTGGTAAAACACCCGCTGACCGATAAAGGTATTGAGCAGTTTTTGTCTGACTGGGCGGCAACGGGTCAGAAAATCTAAAAACTCGCATTCGCGATTTTTTGCGAAATGTAACTGCGAAACACATTCACACGTTTGGAGTTTTTAAGCTCCATCGGATAGACATAGTACGCCTCGGTTTTGGGGCCTTCTACCTGCGGCAGCACGCGGCTGATATGGCGCGCGCGGTACATGAGGTAATTGGGCAGCGGCGCGATGCCCATGCCCTGCTTCACCGCCGTGCGCAAGGCCATGAGCGAGTTGACTTTGAAATAAGGCTTCAGGCCTAATTGCTTTACCTCTGGCAATTGGTAAAGCCAGTTGACCTCGGCAAACGGCGAGGCAATGGCCTCATCAAAGCCCAGCAATTTATGATCTTTCAGATCGCTGAGCATGGTAGGCGTGCCGCGCGCGTGCAGATAATCGTTCGAGGCAAACAGCGAATTAGAAAAACTCATCAGCGGGCGTTGTACTAAATCATTTTGTTTCGCCGGATACAGGCGAATCGCTGCATCCGCCTCGCGGCGGGTGAGGTCAAGCTCGCGGTCGGCGGCCACCAGCGTCACCTCAATTTCGGGGTACAGCTCGGTAAACTCGCGCATTTGCTGGGTCAGCCATAAATTGGTGAAGGCCGAAGGCGCGGTCAGCTTAAACGGCCCCTTGGGGCGCAGCGACGATTCGGCAAGTGCTGTTTGCGTCGCCTCTAGCTTGCCGACCATATCCGAGACGGTTTTATAAAGAATCTCGCCCTGTTCGGTGAGCATCAGCCCGCGGGCATGGCGGTGAAATAGCGGCACGCCCATACTTTCTTCCAGCCCGGAAATCTGGCGGCTTACGGCGGATTGTGACAGGTTGAGCACCTGTCCGGCCTTGGTCAGGCTTAAATGCATGCCGACCGTATGAAATACGCGTAGCTTGTCCCAATCCATGCGTCACCCCTTCGCATTTTTTCTTGGCTGGCCGCACTCTTAGCAGTTTTTGCGGTGCACGCAACGTAGGATTCTCTGGCGGGCCAGCGCATCAGGCGTTGACAGCAGGCAGCGCGCCTGCTAATTGCCCCAGCCTTACAAATAATAAAGCGCGCCCGCGCGCGACTACGGAGAGCATGATGCAAGCACAAATCGAATTTCAGGCCACTACTCGTGAAACCTCTGGCAAAGGCTCTGCGCGCGCTGCGCGCCGCAGCGGCATGGTGCCGGTGGTCGTATATGGCAACAAAAAAGCCCCCGTATCGCTGAGTGTGGATGCCAATCAGCTCACCGTCGAATACCGCAAAGGCGGTTTCATGAACAAAGTGGTCGCCTTGAATGAAGGCAAAACCACCTATTTCGCGATTGCGCGCGAAATGCAGCTCAATCCGGTCAGCGATAAGGTAGAGCACGCCGATTTCATGCATATCGATGCGAAATCGGTGGTGAAAGTGCGCGTGCCGCTTCACGTACTCAATGCCGAGAAATCGGTGGGCATTAAGCGCGGCGGGGTACTCAACATGGTGCGCCGTCAGGTAGAACTTCTGTGCAGCGTTGCCTCCATCCCCAAATATATTGAGGTGGATGTGGCAGGCGTGAATATCGGATCGTCGGTGCACATTAACGACATTACGCTGCCTGCAGGGGTGAAGCCCTCGATCGCGCGTAACTTGGTACTCTGCTCGATCACGGGTCGCGCGAAAGACGATGAGCCGGAAGCCGCAGGCGCTACTGTAGCGGCGGCGGCGGTACCTGCCTCGACCGCGAAAGATCCCAAGGCTGCTGACGCCAAGCCTGCCGCGAAGAAATAATCTTAAGCCCAGTAGGGGTTTTTTCCATGTGGTGCATTGCCGGTTTGGGAAACCCGGGCGCAGCCTATGCGCGCCACCGCCACACGATCGGCTTTATCGCCGTGGATGCGCTGGCGGAACGCTACGGCGCAGCGCCCTTTATTAGCAAATTTCACGGCCTTTGTTCGCGCGCCACCATTGCGGGTGAAGATTGCCTGCTGCTCAAACCACAAACCTTTATGAATCTTTCCGGCAAATCGGTGCAGGCGGCGTGCAGTTTTTTCAAAATTCCGCCAGAAAAGCTGATCGTGCTGCACGACGAGCTGGATTTACCGCTGGGCAAACTGCGCATCAAGCAAGGTGGTGGTTCGGGAGGGCATAACGGCATCAAAGACATCGACCGCGCGCTGGGTGCGGAGTATTGGCGTGTGCGTCTGGGCATCGGTCATCCGGGCGATAAGGCGCGCGTGCATGACTATGTATTATCGAATTTTCCAGCAGAAGAACAAAGGCTTGTAGATGATTGGCTGCGCGCGCTTGCCGAGCATTTTGGACTGTTTTTTAGCCACTCCCCCGCCGCGCTGATGAGCAAACTTTCGCCAAGCAATTGAAATATTCATAAAATTGTCACATCCATCGCCCCCTAGATTTGCTACTAATCGCTCTGGGGGAGTTATACATGAAAACTGAAGCCAAAAAATTTACTACCACCTATGTTGTAAGCGCTAAGTTTGATGGCGTTTTATCCGATCAATCGCTCGCTGGTTTAGCGGATAAAATTGTTAGAGTGGATAGTATTGATGCCCTGCCAGACCTAGATAAAGGAGCTTGCGTAGTGGTAGATGCGCGTCAGCAGCTGCCGGAGGAAATTGAAGGCCAGGGTCAAGAGCCGGCCAAATCTTCCCTGAGCAAGCTGGCCAATAAAGTGGGCGCTGTTGTTGTGGTTACAGCAAGCACCTCCGATCTGGTTAGGCTCACGGCGCCACGGTATCGTGAGAGTATCACCGACGATCCGGCTACGGGTGAAAAAAAGAAACAGTTCGTGTTAGCCTATAAGCCGCCTAAAATATTTGGCTATACAGAGATCTCCTTTAAGAAAAGCGCTGAAATACTTGAAGAGATTCATTCAAGTCATGAGCGAGAACGCAAGGCTTCGAGCGAGGTAAAACCAACCCCTCAGATTGAGGCAATTGGTGCGGAATCACCCGCTCGTGTAGGCGGCAAACGTGTAATCGGGCATGAAAGGGGCAATGGTCACGATATTGGGGACGCAAAACCCACGCGTCATGGCAAAGATTATCCCGCATCCAAAAAAGGTAATGGCCAGTCCCCAATACCCTTGTAGCAACGGCCAACTTCATCGATAAATCTTGCCCGCGCTGCTGGCCATGCTACACACGCACACACGAAATGCTTGATACTACGTGTCACCCCGTCTTCATGACGGGGTCTGCGCCTGAATGTTTTTGGCACGGATGCCGTGACAGGCACGGCATGGCAGTCATCATGGGATAAAGGAAATATCATGGGCTTTAATTGCGGGATTGTTGGGCTGCCAAATGTGGGAAAATCTACCCTGTTTAACGCGCTGCTCTCGCAGCAGGCGGCGGAAGCGGCGAATTATCCGTTCTGCACGATTGAGCCCAACGTAGGCCGCGTCGCCATCCCCGATGAGCGGCTGCACAAACTTGCCGCCATTGCCAAATCGGCCACGATTATTCCCAATCAGCTGGAGTTTGTGGACATTGCAGGGCTGGTACGTGGTGCCAGCAAAGGCGAGGGGCTGGGCAACCAGTTCTTAAGCCATATCCGCGAGGTGGATGCGATTATCTACGTGCTGCGCTGTTTTGAAGATGGCGACATTACGCACGTGGAAGGCAGTATCGACCCGCTGCGCGATGCGGATATCATCGAGATGGAACTGATGATCGCAGATTTGGAAAGTTTGGAAAAACGCGAAGCCGGCATGCAGAAAAAAGCCAAAGGCGGGGATAAGGAAGCAGTCGCGACGCTTGGCCTGATGGAAAAAATTCTACCCTTCCTGCGCGAGGGTAAGCCGGCACGCAGCTACCAGGCGGCGGACCGCGAAGAACAAAAACGCATCCGCGCGCTACAACTGCTCACCAGTAAGCCGGTGATGTATGTGCTCAATGTCGAGGAATCATGCGCCGCTTCCGGCAATGCACTCTCTGCCAAAGCAGCGGCGATGGCCGCCGCCAAGGGCGTGCCCTCGGTGGTGGTGTCGGCGAAAATTGAGGCGGAAATGGCCGGCCTGAGCGAAGAAGAAAAGGCCGAATTTCTGGCCGATTTGGGCTTAAAAGAAACTGGCCTCAATGCCATTACGCGTGCTGGAAGCACGCTGCTTGGACTACTAAATTTCTTCACCGTCGGCCCTAAAGAAGCCCGCGCCTGGCACGTGCGCGACGGCGCCTGCGCCCCCGAAGCCGCCGGCGTGATTCATACCGATTTTGAAAAAGGCTTTATCCGCGCGGAAACTATTGCGTTTGCGGATTACGTCGCGCTCGGCGGAGAAGCCGGCGCCAAAGAAGCGGGCAAGTTGCGGCTCGAGGGCAAAGACTACGCGGTAAAAGACGGTGACGTCTTTCACTTCCGCTTTAATGTGTAGGCTAGCACGCTGCGATTAATGAATGTCGCGCAGCGAGCTTTGCTGCAGCAGCCTTAGCGTTTCTTGTTTCTGCCCCTCATCCATGCCGCGAATGACATCAAGGAAACTGAAAAGCTCAAGTATTTCCTGTTCGCCCATCACGTCAGGGGCATGCTCGCTCATATCTTGCGTGTGTGCATCCGCAATGATTTGCATGATGGAGCGGCGCAACTGCGCGCTGACAGATTCCAGCCCGCAACGAAACGATTCTTCAGAAAGATAAAACAGTCCGGAAATAATGGATTGTAGGTCGCGTAATTGCTGGTTGCCTGGCGTTCTCATGCGCTGCGTCTTTCTTGCGTCTCAGGGTAATGAAGTATTCGTTTATGTATGCCGGTAACCTCACGGATACTGCGCACAATTTCTGGTGTAATATTGAGGCGTGCGGCAAGCGCATCTTTGCCATCAGGTACGGTGTGTACTTCGCCCAGCGGTGCAATGGGCCAACCATTTTTGGTAAATAAATTGCGCCAGTAAACCGGGTGCATCACGCCGATAATCGCTTCGCATCCATGATCGAGCGCATATTCCAGATACCCTACGACCAGCTCTTTCTGCACCTGTTTTCGCACATCCGTGGGCAGTGTATGATCGACACAAAAGCGACTGCCTTCCAGCACGGTGTCAGATATCGGCAACTCCCCCTCTACCAGATGCGAAAACACATCGCGCAGCATGTAGGGAAGAGTGGTGGGGTAAAGGCGCGCGGTGCCGCGGGCAATGCCTTGCTTGTCGCACCAGACAATGTACACCGATGCCAGATTATCGTAGCCATCATATTCGAGCTGGCGGATGGTGGGCACTTCCCACGACTGACGCTCAATCACGGCCTGATAACGCAAGCGGTGCTGCGAGACGAGCAAGTTGCTCGGTAAGTAGTAATTATTTTCCTGTGTCACGCAATAGAGCATGACGAAAGTGATAGCGTATTGCGCGGGGCATGTGACCTACCTACCCGGGGGGGGAGGCTGGTAAGCGTAGCTGGTACGGATTGATCAACCCTAAGCGGAAGGCTTTGAGCACTGCCATGGTTCGATCAGATACACCGAGCTTTTGAAAAATATTGCGCTTATGGAATTTTACCGTCTCGCTGCTAATCTTCAAAATATCGGCGATGTCGGTTTCTGATTTGCCTTCAGCGCACCAACACAGCACTTCGGTTTCGCGCTCGGAAAGGGTTATATCGCGGCTGCGCGTCTGCATCTGCAGCCGTTTGGCTTCCAGTTCGCAGTAACGATAATGAAAATGCGTCGTAATCGCTCGCAGCATGTGCAGGGTTTTGGCGTTGGCATCCACCCCGCCATCGCTGCTGGCCAGGCCAACGCCGGCCGCTTCATTCAACCCGCCAAATACGGTAATGCACGCGCCATCGCTGAGTCCGGCTTCGGCGCCTTCTTGCATAAAGCGGTGTTGTGCCGGCGTCCAGCCATCGCGCGCCATAATTTCAGACCAGAAAAACGGCGACGTGCTGCCCGCGGCCACCCGGATGACCGGATCAATCTTTTCAAACGATTCCTGACGGTAATGCGCCATCCAGTCTTCGGGATAATTGCTCATCACCCCGTGCAAGGCCGATTTCTGGATGGAAGGGTGATCGGTAATCAAGGTATAGACCACGCGGTCATAGCCGTAATCGCCGGTGGCCTGCTGATAGGCTAAAAATAGTTCTTCATGCGTTTCCAGCGCTAGCGTGGCTTCGACGAATTCCTCAAAACTCTGTGCCATTTTTTGCCTCCATTTGGCTCTGGAGAAGTTGGAAAATAGCCTTGCGTAACGCCGGGGGCGCTTTTAAAAACGCGGCAATCAACTTGGCATCGGCGGTGCTCATGCGAGGAAGTGTATTCTCCCCAGTGTAAGCGTCTGTCGAATCAAGTAGCAGGTGCGCCGGGATATCGAGCGCTTGGCGAATCTGGTTTAAGGTGTGCGCGCTGGTGCGATTGACGCCTTTTTCATATTTCTGCACCTGCTGAAACGAGACCTGAATGATGCCACCCAAATCGGCTTGCGAAAGGCCCTTGAGCTTACGGTAATGACGAATAATCGAGCCTATCTGGCGATCATAGGCCTGCTGTGCGGGATCTTCCATAGATTTAACCCTCTGATTGAAAGTCGAAAGCAATATACAATCTTTAATTGCATATGCAAACACTAACCCCACATTTAGCCATGAAACTACAGCATGGTAGCCTTGCACCGTGGCTTGTGCGCGCCGATATGGTGCTGCTCAACCGTATTGAGGCCAACGACAATAGCGATCAGCAAGAAGAAGAAACGTTAACATTGTTGAGCCTTTATTAAAGCGCGCCTTGATAACTCGCTTTTGCGAGTAAGGATGGGCGATTCTATAGTCGTTTAGATTAAGAATTTCCTCTGCAGCGAAAATCGTTAGGTTCGAGAACCGCAGCGCAAGTGTACATTTTGGTACATGCGCAGTGGAAGCGCAGAACATAGCGATTTGCAGCCAGAGGAAATTCTTAAGGTAAATGACTATAGTCTTCCCAGCCGACAATGGGTGCGTGGGAAGAAACGGCGAGCACCTTGAACAGCTCGCCCATCGCTTCTTTGGATGTTAGCCGCGCATAGCCTTCGGCGAGGTTTTTTTTCTGATCCTCATCGGCGCGGTGAAGCAGCATTTTCAGGCGCACATCCCCGCCCATATTGGTTAGAAATTCCGCCTGAGTGGCAAGCGGTGCGACGGCCAACCCTGCATCCGCCGCGATCGTTGCCAGGCTTAAAAAATCTACATGCGCGGTGATGTCGGCATCGCCCGGATCGCTGAGCACCGGGTGAAAGGCATGATTCTTTACCGCTTGCAGCGTGTCGTGATGTGCTTCACCCAGATACCCGTAATCAATCACGAGCAGCCCGCCGCCTTGCTCCGCCAGCCGTGTGGTGATGGTGCGCATGATTCGGCGCGCGCTCGGGTGCTGCTCCATCACCGTGCCGACGGGGATTTTCTGACCCGATTTTGCCAGCGATAAGCCCACCGGCCCCAGCGTAAATTCCAGTGCGCCCTGCGCATTTAGAACAATTCGCCGCTCGGCGATGCCGCTATCTGTCATCACCATTTGTTTGATCGGCAGCGCATCGAAAAACTCATTCGCAAGAAAGATGGCGGTGCCTTCGGGCACCTCGTCCACATCATCCAGCCACTCGATGCGCGGGTGCACATGGCGCAGCGCATGATATTGCGCATTAGCCAGCACCGGGCTGGTTTCGACCATATGCACCGTCAGGCTTTCGTGAAAGCCGGTTTGCTTGGCCGTGGCGCGCAGCGCATCGGCCATCAGCGTGCCGCGGCCGGGGCCAAGCTCGACAAGCCGCAGCGGCGGACAGCCCATCTGTCGCCACATTTCTGCTGCCCATACGCCCAGCATTTCGCCAAAAATCTGGCTGATTTCCGGCGCGGTCACAAAATCTCCGCGCGCGCCAAACGGGTCGGCCTTGCGGTAATAGCCGTGCTCGGGGTGGCTTAAACACAGCTCCATATATTCCGCGACCGACAGGCTGCCTTGCTGAGCAATTTTATCGGTAATGGTCTTAAAAAGCGGACTCATGCGGCATGTTTCCTGCTGCGCCACACCAACCAGCTGCCCACGAACATCATCGGCACGCAGAGCAGTTGCCCCATAGAAAATTGCGCGACCACAAAACCCAGCTGCGCATCGGGCGTGCGGAAAAATTCCGCAGCAAAACGAAAACATCCGTAACCCATCACAAACGCGCCGCCCACGCGGCCTGCGTAGCGAAGCGCTCCCAAACGATGCACCAAAACCAGCAGCAACATCCACAGCAGCAGCCCCTCACCCGCTGCCTGATAGAGTGTGCTGGGATGGCGGGCAAGATCATCGACTTCAGGGAAAATCATCGCAAACGGGCTGCTGCCTTCTACCGGTCTGCCGATCAGTTCGCCGTTGATGAAATTGGCAATCCGCCCGAAGAAAAGTCCCAGCGGTGTGACGATTGCCAGCCGGTCCATGATGCGCAGCCAGGGGAGCTGGTGTTTACGCGCGAAGAAATAAAACGAGGCCAGCACGCCGATAAATCCGCCATGAAACGCCATGCCGCCTTGCCACAGATAAAGCGCTTCGATGGGGTGCGTGAAATAATAGGCGGGCTGGTAGAACATCACATATCCCAGCCGCCCGCCCGCAATAATGCCCAGCACCGCGTAGGTGATCAGATCATCGAGCGCCTGGGGCGTGAAGAAGGGTGTTTTCTGAGACCGATTCAGCCATCTCAAATACACAAAGCCCAGCACAATCCCTGCGATATAGGCCAGCGCGTACCAGCGAATCGCAAGCGGTCCAAGTTGCAGGGCTACCGGGTCAATTGGGGGAAATATCATCGCCATAAGCAAGCCCTAGCAGCGCGCGGCGCGAATAAAAACAAAAAGCGCCCGGGTTTCCCCAGACGCTTGATGTGTGCGAAAACTGCGCGCTTACTTAAGCGGCTTTTTTCTTGGGTGAAGTGCTGCTCGAACGGGTCAGTTCTTCGAGTTGCTCTGCAGCGCGGCGGTTGAACACATCGAAGAGCTCAAAGCCCGACTTGGTCACCATTTCGGAAACTTCGCGCATGTTATTGAGCGAGCTTTCCATGACGGCGCGTGCCAGTTCGATCTGCTTACCGGTATTGATTTCCGGCGAGCCATTGACCAGCATGTCTTTGCCGCTTTTGAGCATTTTTTCTACATGGGTGCGTGCCAGTTCGGCCTGACGACGCGCAATCGCCTGCGCATTTTCAACCACGGTTTGACCAGCTTCGGTCACCGCTTCTAAATTGCGACGCGACGCGTTCATAGCGCCCGATACATCAAACTGAGGGGTTTTGAAATCCGCAAACATTTTGGTCATGTCTGCAAAGGGGTTTTGAGCAGCTTGCGGGAAGTACTGCGTAAATGCCGCAAACGGGTTTTGGTTGGTTGCCATAATGTTCTCCTGTTACTGGCGCCAGACGTTATTCGTCTTTGCTGCAGCGCAATATAGGGGGCAGGCGCCCACTTGTCAAGTGAGTTTTTTGCACTGCACAAAATTTATTCTGCCAGCTCCCGGCTGCGCTGAGCGTTGGCTATCGCGGCCTTCGCCACTAGCTCTATCAGTGCGTTGTCCAGCACGTTGCGTGCCGCCTCGGTCGTGCCTGCGGGGCTGGTCACCGCATCCGCCAGGCTTAAAAAATCCTGACCCGTTTGCTCTGCGAGCGTTAGCGATCCGGCAAGTGTCGCGCGCACCAGATCCGCCGCCTGCGAGGGGTCAATCCCAAGACGTAACGCCGCCTCTTTGAGCGCGTGCATAAACATATACACGTAGGCCGGCCCCGAACCACTAATCGCGGTGATGGCGTGCAAATCATCTTCCTTGCGGCACGGATAAATCATGCCCAGGGGAGAGAGCATCTGGGTGAGCAGATCGCTCTGCGCCGCCTTCAGCTCTGGAGCGAACAGACCGCACACGCCCTGACCGGTGGCGACTGGCGTATTGGGCATCACCCGTGCATAGTGATGCTGCGCGCCCAGCGCCTGAAGCTTCGCAAGCGGTATGCCCGCCATGATCGAGCAGATAAGGATGCCGCGCCCGCGGATCGCATGGTGTATGGCTTCTATTTGCGCATGAAATTGCTGCGGCTTAATCGCAAGCCAGAGCATATCTGGCACAGATGGCAGCTGATCCGCCGCAGAAAATGTCTGAATTCCCAGAGCCTGCAGCCGGCTTCGATTGGCCTCACCGATTTCGATCGCCATCAGCCTCGCTGGTGGCAAGCCTGCATCCAGCCAGCGGCGAATCATCGCAAGCCCCATGCGGCCAGCGCCCATCACGGCGTGTGTTGCGGTGATGTGTGCCAGCATCAGGTTTCGCTGATTTTCCAGTCCGGCGTCGTCGATTTGATGGGGCGGATAAACACCCAATCATCGCGCACGGTCTCCTCGCGCGAGGCGTCGCCTTCCACCACGGTGCCTGCGCTATCTTTGGTCAAATGAATCTGACTGGTTTCAAACACCACCGTAATTTCTGCATGCATCACGCCGCCGATGGCAGTGGTGCGCGCGTTGGTAATTTCGGCCTTGCGCATCGCGACAAGCGTGGTGCTCGCATGGCGAGAAGAGGCAGCCTGAGCATCAAGCACACGGTCAAAATCGCGGTAAACATTTTCTGTAAGCAGCATCGAAAGCGTTTCGCGGTCGCGCGTATTAAAGGCATCAATCACCATATCAAACGCTGCTTTGGCGCCTTCTAAAAATTCAAGGGCATCAAAGCGCGGATCGCTGGCGGCAATCTGGTTTAACCCGCTGATCACCGCTTCGTTTTCGCTGATGGTGTGCGGCACACGCTCTTTCACCCCCGGATTTGATTCGGGCTTTGGCTCAGCCACTCTGGAGCTTGCGCGCACTACCGGCGCTTCGGCCATGTCCTCGCTGCGTGATTTTTTGATGTCCTCCGCGTCGCGTCCGCGTGATTCACCGAGCATGGCGCGGTAGCGCAAAATGATAAAGGCAGCAACGGCGCCCAGAACAATCAAATCGCCAAACGGGATGGAGCTATCCATACATATCCTAAATTGCTTGCGGTTTACTGCACCATTCTATAGTGCTAGCCACAGGCAAACTCAAGCTGTGATACACATTATGACCGACGAATCGTTGCAAGCAAACCCTTCCGCTGAAGCGGGCACGCCCCCCACTCCGGCAGTGGCGCTGCGCGCGCAATATATCAAAGACATGTCGTTTGAAAATCCGCGTGCACCGCAAAGCATCTTTAACGCCACCACCCCACCGGCGATGGATGTGTCGGTTAATTTGGGCGGCCAGCGGCTTGACGAGCAGGTCTTTGAAATCGTGATTCAGGTGCAAGCCCGTGCGGTGGTGGAAAAAGCCACGGTGTTTTTGATCGATCTTTCCTACGCTGGCATTATCGAGCTGCGCGCGATGCCGGAAAATTTGGTCGAGCGTGCGGTGTTTATTCAAGGTGCGTCGCTTCTGTTTCCTTACGCACGGCGCGTGATTTCAGACATTACGCGTGATGGTGGCTTTCCGCCGCTACAGCTGGAGCCGATTGATTTTCACGCCATGTATCTTCAGCAGCGTGGGCAGGCCGCGGCGTAAATCATCCGGCGAATTTTTTCCAAATCGGCTCGCTGATTTTTTGGATTAGTTTTTCGTGGGCAGCGCGCTCTTCTTCGCTGGCGTGAATGATGCGGCCATTTCTGCTCGTATCTATCTCAAACGCTGCGGCTTGCTGATCCGCCTCAGCCTGGCGTTTGGACGCTAAAATCAGCGCCTGCTGGCGTCCGCCCATCATTTCTAAATACACATCCGCGAGCAGCTCAGCATCCAGTAGCGCCCCGTGTTTTTCGCGGGCGGTAAGATCAATGTTGAAGCGGCGGCACAGCGCATCAAGCCCTGCGGGCTGACCCGGATATTTTCTGCGCGCCATCAGCACCGTATCGGTCGCGCGCTCTGGCGCAAGCGGAGAGTGGCCTGCCCATTCCAGCTCGGCGTTGATAAATTTCATATCAAACTGCGCGTTGTGAATAATGAGCGTGCTATCTTCAATAAACTCAAGAAACGACGCGGCAACAGATTTGAACAGCGGCTTATCGCTTAGAAACTGGATGCTTAGTCCGTGAATGCGCTCCGCCTCGGGTGGCATGTCGCGCTCGGGGTTCAAATAGGTGTGAAACACATTGCCCGTGCGCACATGGTTACGCAGCTCAACGCAGCCAATCTCCACCACCCGGTGACCCGAATGCGGGTCAAGGCCGGTAGTTTCCGTATCGAGTACAATTTCACGCACCTAATTCACCGCACCTAACAATTTTATCGCCAACAACAACGTAATTTACCCTTGTTTTGGGAGAAGCATCTGGAGAGTCCAGTTTCAGCAATTTTGTATATACGGCATTAAGCAAAAGCGTATCAATGAGTGCGCCATGATGTTTTCTGAAATTGATAGCATCCCCGCTTAATAGCGCATCATACGCGCCTTGATATTTTTTTTCTGCTAAGCTGCCCGGCCTCATCCTATCGTTTATCATTCCAGCGTGCTGCAGCATATCTTGCGAAAAATTTACACCCCACTCCACCAAAGCATCAAGCTTTCTGTTGGAGAAAATGGCGCTCTTATTCTTTGCTATTTCTTTGGTATCAATCGTCTGATTGGTGAGCGCTGGCTTTCCGATTTTTTCTAGTTCGGCATTTAAAAAGCCCATGTCGAAGGGAGCGTTATGAATCACCAGCGGCGAATCTTTAATGAAGCCTAAAAAATCTTCTGCAATTTCTGAAAAGAGGGGCGAGCCTTTAAGCTCTTGCGATGTAATGCCGTGGACCTTTACCACGGCTTCTGAAATGTCGCGTTCGGGGTTTAGGTAGGTGTGAAACATCTTGCCAGTTAACATGCCATTTATGCGCTCTAATGCGCAAATCTCTATAACCCGGTCTCCCGTTTCTGGATTAAACCCAGTGGTTTCAGTATCAAGTACAATTTCACGCACGCGTCATCACCCGTTTGAGAATAGTTTCAAGCTCTCGGCGCATCTGCGCTTTGCCAAGGTTACTGCTGATAACGCTGTCTGCCAACTGGTTTCGCGTGCGCGCTGGTAGTTGCCGCGCGCGCAGACGACGGTATTTTTCCTCACTCATGCCGGGGCGCGAAAAAGCGCGCCGGCGCTGGCGCTTTTCACTCGCGTCCACCGCGATCACCAGATCGCAGAGCGCATCCGCGCCCGTTTCAAACAAAAGCGGGATATCGAGCGCCACGGCGCGCAGCCGCTGACGCTGCGCGCGGGCAATAAACGCTTCCTCCTCGGCGCGAATAAAGGGGTGAAGAATCTGTTCAAGCGCGTGCAGCGCGCGATCATCTCCCACCACGCAGGCGGCGAGTTTACTGCGATCAATCATGCCTTGTTCCAGCGCCGCCGGAAATCGCTCCGCGAGGCGGCGGATGACTTCCGGGTGGTTTTTCAGCAGGCGGTGTGCACAGTCATCGGCGTTAAAGCAGCGAATGCCAGGGCGCTTCAGCATCGCCGTCGCGGTGCTTTTGCCGCTAGCCATGCCGCCGGTGATGCCAACAACAATCGTCATCCGCCCCTGACCGCTAGCTGTAAAATTTCTGCGTCTATTTCCGGCTTGATGCCGTGCCAAATTTCAAACGCCGCCTGCGCCTGATAAAGCAGCATCCCAATTCCGCTGACGGTTTTATTGCCGCGCGCCTGCGCCTGCGTGAGCAGCTCGGTTTGAAGCGGCGCATACACACTATCATGCACCAGCGCATCGGTGCTTAAGCACGACAAATCAAGCGTCAGCGGCGCGTGGTGAAGCATGCCAAGGCTGGTGGCATTCACCAGCAGGCGAACATGCTCGAGGGCTTTTTCTTTATTTTCCCACTGAATTATCTGAACCGGCACCGGCATGGACGCGGCGAGCTGCTCGGCATTGCGCAGGGTACGATTTGCAAGCATAATCTCGCGCACGCCGAGTTGGTGCAGCGCCATAATCGCCGCTCGCGCCGCGCCGCCCGCACCCAGCACCAGTGCGCAGGAGAGATAGGGCGAGAGATCGCCCGCACCGCTGCGTAAATTTTCAGCGATGCCGTAGACATCTGTATTATACGCGCAGATTTTTTGCGCGGTGATGTGCAGCGTGTTCGCAGCGCCCACAGCTCTGGCCAGCGGATCAATTTCATCTACGTATTCCAGCACGTTTTCTTTATAGGGAATGGTGATATTCAGACCCAGCACGCCCAGCGCCTGCGCCCCCTTAATAGCGTGAGGCAGTCCGCTGGGTGCGACATCAAACGCCAAATAACGCGCGGCAATCTGATGTTTCGCCAGCCAGTGGTGATGAATGCGCGGCGAGCGCGAATGCGCCACCGGATGGCCGATTAAGCCGGTGAATTTGGTGGTGCCCGAAATGCTAGGAAGCGCCATGAGCTGCTTCCTCGTTGCGCTTTTCGATCTGTCGTTGGCGGTACTGTATAATATGGGCAGCCGTTTCCTCAACCGAGCGACGGGTTACATCAATCACAGGCCAGCCTTGTTGACGGAAAAGTCGTTTCGCTTCATCAATTTCAGCGCGCACATGCTCCATATTGACATAATCACTATCTAGATCCTGCTTCAAACTTTGCAAACGGCTGGTACGAATATCAATCAGGCGCTCACCAGAAATCGTCAGACCCACCACCAGCGGCTGGGTTAATTCCATCAGATTTTCCGGCAGCGGGCAGCCGGGAACGTAAGGCACGTTTGCGGCCTTGAACCCTCGGTGCGCCAAATAAACACAGGTCGGCGATTTTGAGGTGCGCGAGACGCCCACCAGCACAATATCGGCTTTTTCCAAATTCCACGTTGCCTGACCGTCATCATGTTCGAGGGCGAAATTAATCGCATCGATCCGCGAGAAATAATGCTCACCCAGTTCATGCTGCGATCCGGGTGATCCCGCCGCTTCAATTTCCAGATAGTTCGATAAATCGCGCACCACATGACTTAAAATCGGAATGCAGGGCAAGCCGCGCTTGGCGCAGGCCGCGCGCAGCATCTCGCGCATGGTGGCATCCACCAGCGTAAACATCACCACACCGGGATAGGCATCCAAACTGGCGAGCATTTTCTCCAGCTGGCCTTTGGTGCGCACCAGCGGCCAGACATGATCGACCGAGCTTACATCATCAAACTGCGCCAGTGCTGCCCGCGCGACAGAATTCACCGTCTCGCCGGTAGAGTCAGATACTAAATGTAAGTGAAATTGTTTCATAAGCCTGTGGAAAAACGCAGTAATAATGCAGGGAGATTTTGGGTATATCGCAAGCGCGCCTATTTATCCATCGTTCTTATCTGCTTTGCGGATCACTTATCCCATTGTGGATGGTTCGCTTCGTTCTTTTCGCATACATGGGAAAAAAGATTTCTTGTTTTAGCATACGCGTGATCTGCACTTCGTTTTGGTTCTTTTTTTGTACATCGCTTATGTGTGTAACTGCGTGTATGGCATGTGTGATAGAAACAATCCCCAATCTTCCTATGCCCTACTAAAACCACTACTTCTTATTTTATAATTATAGTTTAAGTAGAGGCTATGACTCATCACAAACCGATTCTTGCATCGCTAACGGGCGGGAAAACGCAGCGCACACCGTGCTGGTTTATGCGTCAGGCCGGGCGGTATTTACCCGAATACCGTGAGGTGCGCAGCAGCGTTCCTGATTTTTTATCGTTATGTTATACGCCGAAAAAAGCTGCGGAAGTCACACTGCAGCCCATTTACCGTTACGGTATGGATGGTGCGATTTTATTTTCTGATATTCTGGTGATTCCTGATGCGCTGGGTCAGCCCGTGCGCTTTGTCGAAAAAGAAGGGCCAAGGCTCGATAAAATCACCAGCCTTAAGCAAATTGACGCGCTGGATGTTTCACGTACGAGGATCCATCTGGCGCCGGTTGCCGAGACCATTGGCCGCGTGGTGCCTGAGCTTCCAGATCACGTCACCATGCTTGGTTTTGCTGGTGCGCCGTGGACGGTGGCGTGCTATATGCTGCAAGGAAGGGGTAAGGAATTTTCTGAAGCTATTCAGATTGCTCGCGCGCAACCAGCCCTGGTTGCGGCGCTGTTTGAAAAAATCATTCCCGCGACCGTTTCTTACCTTCAGATGCAGATCGAGGCAGGCGTCGAAGCGCTGCAATTATTTGATAGCTGGGCGGGTCTGGTGCCGGATGATTTGTTTGAAACGCTGGTTACTGCGCCGAATGCTAAGATCGTTGCCGCCATTAGAGCGAGCCATCCACACACACCAATCATTGGCTTTGCCAAAGATATCGGCGCGCGCCTTACGGGTTACGCCCGACAGCTAGGCTGTCAGGGCATTGGCATTGGCATGGATATGACCATGAAACAGGCCAGAGCGCTGGTGGGAAACGACGTTGTTCTGCAAGGCAATCTCGATCCTGAGCTTTTGGCAATCAATCTTCCAGAAGCGCTAAAACAGGCGCACATCATTTTGGAGGATATGCGCGATCAGCCGTTTATTTTTAATTTGGGTCACGGTATGGTGCCGCATTGCCCGCCGGAACATCTGGCGGCGCTGATGCAAGTAATCAGACAAGAATAGTAAAAAAAACTAAGGCAGCTCATGGAATCACAGCGTTATAATTTCCGCGCATCCGAACAACATTGGCAATCAGAGTGGGCGCAGCGACGCACGTTTTTAACGCCTGCGAAAAACGAAAAGCCGGATTTTTTTGTGCTAGAAATGTTTCCCTATCCGTCGGGGAACATTCACATGGGCCATGTGCGCAATTACACGCTCGGCGATGTCGTGGCCCGCTTCAAACGCGCGCAGGGCTTTAATGTGCTCTACCCCATGGGCTGGGATGCGTTTGGCCTGCCCGCGGAAAACGCCGCCATCGAGCGCGGCGTGCATCCAGGAAAATGGACGCTTGCCAACATCGCCACCATGCGCGAGCAGCTCAAATCCATCGGGCTTTCGTATGACTGGACGCGCGAAGTCACCACCTGTCTGCCCGAATATTACCAGCACGAGCAGCGGTTTTTTCTAAACATGCTCGAGCGCGGCATTGCCTACCGCAAAGAAGCGGTGGTCAACTGGGACCCGGTCGACAACACCGTACTTGCTAACGAGCAGGTGGTGGATGGCCGCGGTTGGCGATCCGGCGCAGTGGTGGAGCGTCGCACACTTTCGCAGTGGTTTTTGCGTATCTCAGAGTATGCCGAAGATTTATTGCAAGGGCTGGAAAGCCTTGGCGGCTGGCCGGAAAAAGTGCGCACCATGCAAGAGCGGTGGATTGGGAAGTCGGAAGGCTGTTTGGTGAAACTGCAAGTGACCGGAGCTCAGAGTTCAGAGTTCAGTCATTTAGAAGTTTATACCACTCGCCCCGACACGTTTTACGGCATGAGCTTCGTGGCGATTGCGCCCGATCATCCGCTTAGCAAATCACTGGCCCCTGACAATCCGCCGCTGACCGCGTTCATCAAACAATGCCAGGCGCTGGGCACTTCGGAAGAGGCGATCGAGAAGGCCGAAAAGCAGGGCTTTGACACCGGCCTGAAGGTGATCAACCCGTTTTCCGGCGAAGAAGTGCCGCTCTATGTCGCCAATTTTGTGCTGATGGATTACGGCACCGGCGCCGTATTTGGCTGCCCCGCCCACGACGCCCGCGATTATGAATTCGCGGTGAAATATGGGCTTGAGGTGAAGCAAGTGGTCGGAGTTCAGAGTTCGGAGTTCAGTGGTGATCTCCCTTATCTAGATGATGGAGTGATGATCAATTCACCGAACTCTGAACTCCGAACTCCGAACTCTTTCTCCTTAAACGGCCTCACCACCGCTGCTGCTAAAGAAGCCGCAATCACCGAAATTGAAGCACGCGGGATAGGTGCGCGTAAGATCAATTACCGCCTGCGTGATTGGGGCATTTCCAGGCAGCGTTACTGGGGCTGCCCGATCCCGATCATTCACTGCAAAGACTGTGGCGCGGTGCCGGTGCCCGAAGATCAGCTGCCAGTGACGCTTCCTGAAGACGTGACTTTTGATGCGCCGGGTAATCCGCTTGTGCGTCACCCGAGCTGGAAGCATGTGGACTGTCCGAAATGCGGCAAACCCGCCACCCGCGAAACGGATACGTTTGACACGTTTTTTGAATCCAGCTGGTATTATGCCTGTTATGCCTCCGGCGGCGGCGCACATGGGATTATCGCTGAAGAAGCCGCACGCTGGCTGCCGGTGCAGCAATATATCGGCGGCATCGAGCATGCCGTACTGCATCTTCTGTATTCGCGCTTTTTCGCCCGCGCCCTCACCGATTGCGGCGTGTTTAATCTGCGCGAACCGTTTGCAGGCCTGATGACTCAAGGCATGGTGTGCCATGCAACCTTCAAGGACGAACACGGCAACTGGATCTATCCCGCCGATGCGCAAAAACAAGGCGCGCGCGTGACGGTGGGGCGCTCGGAAAAAATGAGCAAGTCGAAGAAAAATACCGTCGATCCGCGCGAGATGATCGAGTCTTACGGCGCAGACACCGCGCGGCTGTTCATGATGTCGGACTCGCCGCCAGATCGTGATCTGGAATGGACCGATGCCGGCATTGAAGGAGCCTGGCGCTACGTGCAGCGGTTTTACCGCTTGGTGGCAAGAGTTCAGAGTCCACAGTCCGGAGTCCAGAAAAATACCACCGAACTCCGAACTCCGAACTCCGAGCTCTTAAAATTAATTCACAAAACCATCCATCACGTCACGGCGGATATTGCGCAGTTTCATTTCAATAAAGCCGTTGCGCGGATACGCGAGCTGACCAATGCGCTCGAAAAATTAGAGGCAGATGAAGCCGCGTTGCGCGAAGGCATTGGCGCTGCCGTGCAGCTGATGGCGCCGTTCATGCCGCATCTGGCGGAGGAATGCTGGCGCATGTTGGGCCATCAAACCTTAGTGTGCGAAACGCCCTGGCCGAAAGCAGACCCATCCTTGATTGTAGATGATACCGTCACGGTGGCCGTACAGGTCAATGGCAAGCTGCGCGCGACCTTGCAGCTCGCCTCGGACACTTCAAAGGAAGATGCGGAAAAAGCGGCATTGGCGGAAGAAAAAGTCATCGCCGCGATCGAGGGTAAAATGGTGAAAAAAATCATCGTTGTGCCTGGCAAAATTGTGAATGTGGTGGCGGCGTAAGATGAGAAATTTAGAATATGAGAATGCGCGAATGCGCGAATGCGGGAAAAAATTTAGAAATAAATTTTTCTTAGATTTTCCCATCCCCAGATTCATCCATTCCTCTATTCTCGTATTCTCGTATTCCCGCATTCTCGCATTCTCCCTGCTCCTTTCCGCCTGCGGGTTTGAGCCGGTGCATGGTCGCCATGCTCAGGATCACTATAGCGCGGTGGGATTAGAGCGCGTGGCGGTAAGCGTCGAGGGCGATCAGCGCCTCAGCCAACTACTCGAGGCCGAGCTTGCCGATCAGCTCAATCCGGATTATGTGCGCGCGCCTAAAGATTATACGCTAAGCATCAGCATCACGGAAACGCTGGCGGGCGTATTCATCAATCCCGATGGCACCTCAAGCCGTAATAATGTGAATTTTGACACGACCTACATCCTCACCAAGGAAGGCGAGCAGAACCCGCACGATCAGGGCGTTATTTCGCGCGTGAGCAGTTACAACATTTCCGAGCGCGCTGATTACGCGACGTTCGTGGCGCAGCAAGATGCGCGCAAGCGCGCCGTGCTGGAACTGGCGCGTGCCTATAAATTCAAGCTTGCCGGCATTTTAGCGCGCGAAGCGAGCGACGAATGAAACTGGCCGCCCGCGACATTGATGCCTTCATCAAATACCCGCACAAACATGCGGGCGCGCTGATTTACGGCCTCGATGAGGGTCAGGTGCGCGTGCGTGTGCGCGAGCTGACCGAGCACTGGATGGGTAAAGACGCAGAGGCGATTAACCGCGTGGAATTTTCTGCCGATCACATCGCGGATGATCCGGCGCGACTCTCAGATGAGCTCTCCGCATTTAGTTTGCTTGGTGGCAAGCGCGTCGTCGCCATTCGCGACGGCGGCGATAGTTTGGTGCCATTGTTAGAAGATGCTCTGTCGCGCCGCGCGCACGACAATTTTTTGATCGTCTATACCCACGACGCGCTTTCTGGCGCTAGCAAGCTGCGCGCATTTTTTGAGCGCTGCAGCGAGCTTGCCGCCGTAGCCTGCTATAAAGATGAGGGGGCGAATTTAAGCGCGCTGATTCGTGATACGCTGCGCGGGTACGGCCTGAAACTAAACAGCGACGTGCTGGAATACCTCGCCACGCGGCTGCAGGGGGATAGACAGGTTGTCCTCGCCGAGCTTGAAAAAATCTCGCTTTATTTGGGCGATGAGGCCGAAGAAGTGAGCATGGAAACCGCACTGCTGCTTACGGCAGATAGTCGCGAAATGTCGCTCGATGAGCTGAGCTTTGCCGTCGCCGGTGGCCAGACCGCCACTCTGTGCCGCATGATCGATACGCTCACGCTCGAGGGTGTCGCGCCTGTGCAAATCATCCGCAGTGTGATGCGTTATATGCTAAAGCTGGATCAGTTAGCGCAGGCGCGGGCAAACGGTGCCTCGCTCGATGTGGCGATTGAACAAATGCGCCCGCCGGTATTTTTCAAACATAAGCCCATCCTGCGTCAGCACGCCGCGCGCTGGAGCCATGCGCGGCTGGAAGATGCGCTGATGCAACTGCATCATCTGGAATATCTTACCAAGCAGGAGCACCGACTGGGTCGTGTGCTGCTGGCCGATGCGCTGATGCGTCTTGCTGCGCCGGCAGCCTCTAAAAAAGCCGCATGAGATGTTCGCTGTGCAGTTTGTATTTTACACGGCCGCTACTGCTCATCGGCGCGCTGGGGTTTTTTTCAGGATTGCCGCTGGCGCTTACTGCCTCCACCCTCACCGCCTGGCTGGCCGATAGCAAGATTGATCGCGCGGCGATTGGCTTGTTTGCCGCCGTGGCTACCCCTTACGCGTTCAAATTTTTATGGGCACCGCTGATGGATGGGGTGCGCGTGCCCGTTTTACACGTGTTGGGTCGCCGCAAAAGCTGGATGGTATTGATGCAGGCGTTGCTCGTGTTTTCGCTGGCGCTGATGGCGTTTTCCGATCCTGCTGCTTCGGTGCTTTTTACCGCACTGGCGGCGCTGCTGGTCGCCACCGCATCGGCCACGCAAGATATCGTGATTGATGCCTACCGTGTGGAGCGTTTGCCGCATGAACATCAGGCGGCCGGCGCGGCGATGGCGACGTTTGGCTACCGCATCGGCATGCTGGTATCTGGCGCGGGCGCATTGGCGCTGGCGGATGGTTATGGATGGCACATCACCTACAGCATCATGGCGGCGCTGATGGCGCTGGCATTGCCCATAACGCTATTGGCCAGGGAAGAACGCGAGGCGCAGGAAGCCATAAGCAGCGAAAATAAGCACGGCATACAGCAATTTCTGCGCGCGCATGTGATCGCGCCATTTCGTGATTTTATGCAGCGCAAACACTGGTTGGCGGTGCTGGTGTTTGTGGTGCTGTATAAGCTGGGCGATGCGTTTATGGGCACGATGTTCAACCCGTTTTTGCTCGATTTAGGCTTTTCCAAAACCGAAATTGCTCAAGTGGTCAAACTCTACGGATTGATCGCCACTTTGCTGGGCGCCTTTGCCGGTGGTGCGCTGGTGGCGCGCTGGGGCATGTATGCGACGCTGATGGGCGCAGGCTTGATTCACATGCTTACTAATCTGATGCTTGTTGCCCTGGCCCTGCGCGGGCACGATACCCAGTTTCTGATTTTCTCCATCGTGCTGGAAAATTTCAGCGGCGGCATTTCCACCGCGGCCTTTATTGGCTATATCTCTGCGCTGTGTAAAACGCACTATACCGCCACGCAATATGCACTGCTGAGCTCGCTCGCCTCGTTTGGCCGCACCTGGCTTTCCACGCCCTCGGGCGCGCTATCGCAGGCGGTGGGTTGGCCGGTGTTTTTCGCGATCGCCAGCCTGATGGCACTCCCATCGCTCGCGCTGTTATGGTGGCTGGAGCGCGCGGCGAAATCTGATAGCAAGCTCGCGCTTGACTAGCAGCGCAGCATCGCCTATCCCCTCAGTCGTTTGGCCTGATGAAAGAGGTAGATGCCGATGAAAGCGCCCTTTGCTCCGCCCCCGAATGCTGCACTTGTGCTAGCGGATGGGTCGGTGTTTTTGGGCTACGGCATCGGCGCGCATGGCAGCACGCAAGGCGAACTCTGCTTCAACACCGCGATGACGGGCTATCAGGAAATTCTCACCGATCCCTCCTACACCGGCCAGATCATCACCTTCACCGCGCCGCATATTGGCAATGTGGGGTGTAATGGGGAGGATGAGGAGTCGTTATTCGTCATTCGTCATTCGTTATTCGAAAAAGATTCCTCGAATCACGAACCACGAATCACGAACCACGGCGCTAGCGGCCTCATTCTGCGCGAACCGATCACCCAGCCATCGAATTTTAGAAGCACCCAGCATTTGAATGATTGGCTGAAGGCGCGTGGTATTACAGGCATTTCGGGCGTTGATACGCGCGCGCTCACCCATCATCTGCGCAATCACGGTGCGCAGAATGGCGCGATATTTTTTGAGAGTCGAGAGGCTAGAGTTGAGAGTTTAGTAGAGAAAGCGAAAAAAGCATTGGTGCAAGCACCGGATATGACAGGCCTCGAACTCGCCGCGCATGTGACGACGAAAGCATCTTATAGTTGGAGTGAAGCGCTGTGGAATTTAGAGAAATCTCACTCGACTCTCGACTCTAGCCACTCGACTCTACCTCTCGTTGTCGCCATTGATTACGGTATCAAAACCAATATTCTGCGCCATTTGGTGTCGGCGGGGTGCCGCGTGAAGGTGCTGCCTGCGACCGCCAGCGCAGAGGATATTTTAGCGCAAAAGCCCGATGGCATTTTCTTAAGCAATGGCCCGGGCGATCCGGCGGCCACCGCACATTACGCGGTGCCCATGATTCGGGCGCTGCTTGCGACAGCGCTTCCCATCTTCGGTATTTGCCTCGGCCATCAGCTGCTTGGTCTCGCGCTTGGCGCGAAAACAGAAAAAATGGCGCAGGGGCACCGCGGCGCGAACCATCCGGTGCAGGATCTGCGCACGCACCGCGTCTTCATCACCAGCCAGAACCACGGCTTTGCGATCAGCGATAGCGGCTTGCCACCGGAAATTGAAGTTACTCACCGCTCGCTATTCGATGGCACGATTCAAGGCATCCGCGTCAAGGGTAAGCCGATTTTTTCAATGCAAGGCCATCCGGAAGCAAGCCCAGGTCCGCATGAGCTTGGCGAGGTGTTTGGGGAGTTTGTGCGCAGTCTTCGGAGTTCGGAGTTCGGAGTTCGGAGTTCAGTGGCATGAACAATGTGGTAAGAAGCTACCGTGATTTACAGGTTTGGCAAAAATCGCGCATCTTGGTGTCGGATATTTACAAACTATCTTCTGCCTTTCCTAAAGAAGAAATGTACGGCCTAACTTCGCAAATGCGTCGGGCAGCTATTTCTATTCCATCGAATATCGCAGAAGGAAGCTCTAAGGGCAGCACGCGTGAGTATTTACGTTTTTTATCGATTGCCTATGGTTCGCTGTGTGAGCTGGAAACACAATTATATCTTGCACAAGATTTAGGTTTTATTGCGCCTGATGCGATCAACTTAATATTGGAAAAAACCAATGAAATTGGAAGAATGATCAACGGCCTTTCGCGCGCGCTGGAACAAAAACTCACTGAACTCCGAACTCTGAACTCTGGACTCTCCGATGCCCAAACGTACTGATATAAAATCCATCCTCATTATCGGGGCTGGCCCCATTGTGATCGGCCAGGCGTGCGAGTTTGATTATTCCGGCACCCAGGCGGTAAAAACCCTCATGGCGGAAGGCTACCGCGTGATTCTGGTGAACTCCAACCCCGCCACCATCATGACCGATCCGGAAATTGCCGATGCGACGTACATTGAACCCATCACACCGGAATATGTCGAAAAAATTATCGCGCGCGAACGCCCCGATGCGCTGCTGCCCACCATGGGCGGCCAAACCGCGCTCAACTGTGCCAAGGCGCTGGCGGAAAGTGGCGTGCTGAAGAAGTATAATGTCGAGCTGATCGGTGCGAATTTAGAAGCCATCAACAAAGCCGAAGACCGGCATTTGTTTAACGAGGCGATGAAAAAAATCGGGCTTTCCTGCCCCAAAAATGCGATTGCGCACACGATTGAAGAAGCCCGTGCGGCGCTGGAACATATCGGCTTGCCTGCCGTTATTCGCCCCAGCTTCACCATGGGCGGCACCGGCGGCGGCATTGCCTATAACCGCGAGGAATTTGAAGCCATTGTGATAAGCGGGCTGGACGCCTCGCCCACCACTGAAGTGCTGATCGATGAATCGGTACTCGGCTGGAAAGAATATGAAATGGAAGTGGTGCGCGACAAGGCCGATAATTGCATTATCGTCTGCTCGATTGAAAATATTGACCCGATGGGCGTGCATACCGGCGATTCGATTACCGTCGCGCCCGCGCTGACGCTCACCGACAAAGAATACCAGATTATGCGTAATGCGAGCATCGCGGTGCTGCGCGAAATCGGGGTGGATACCGGTGGTTCCAACGTGCAGTTTGCGGTGAACCCCGCCGATGGCCGCATGGTGGTGATTGAGATGAACCCGCGCGTCTCGCGCTCCTCTGCTTTAGCCTCAAAAGCGACCGGATTTCCGATTGCGAAAGTAGCGGCCAAACTGGCGGTGGGCTATACGCTGGATGAGATTGCCAATGATGTGGTCAGTGGTCAGAGTTCGGAGTCCAGAGTCCAGAGTCCAGAAGCGTCACCGAACTCCGAACTCCGAACTCCGAACTCTTTCCTTCCTGCAAGCTTCGAGCCCACCATCGATTACATTGTCACCAAAGTGCCGCGCTTTGCGTTTGAGAAGTTTCCCGGTGCGGACACCAACCTCACCACCGCGATGAAATCAGTCGGCGAATCGATGGCAATGGGGCGCAGCTTCCCTGAGAGTTTGCAAAAAGCCCTGCGTTCGCTGGAAACCGGACTCACCGGCCTCAATCCGGTGGAAATTGACGGCGCGTCTCCGGAAAATCTCGACCCACTTCGCAGCGCGCTGGCCAAGCCTACACCCGATAGGTTGCTGGTGATTGCGCAAGCCTTGCGCCTGGGCATGGAGGAAGCAGAAATTCACCGCATCACGCACTACGACCCGTGGTTTATCGCCCAGCTGAAGCGCATTACGGACGCCGAACAATGGTTGAAAACTAACGGTCTGCCGGAGGATGCGCACTCGATGCGTGCCGTCAAAGCGCTGGGCTTTTCGGATCGCCAGTTAGCGCAGCTTACACACATGGTGGAAGAGCAGGTGCGTGCGCACCGCCACGGCCTTGGCGTGCGCCCCGTTTACAAACGCGTCGATAGCTGCGCGGGCGAGTTTGCTTCCTCTACGGCGTATATGTATTCGACGTATGAACAGAGTTCGGAGTTCGGAGTTCGGAGTTCAGGCGAGGACAGTATGTCTGAGCGTGCCTACAGCGCAGTCTCGACTAGGCAGAATGCCGATGTCGAGACAAACAATAGACCTTCTTCACCGAACTCCGAACTCCGAACCCCGAACTCTGGCTGCGAAGCCGCACCATCTACGGCTGAAAAAATCGTCATCCTTGGCGGAGGGCCGAACCGGATTGGTCAGGGCATCGAATTTGATTATTGCTGCGTGCATGCGTGCTATGCGCTCAAGAGTTCAGAGTTCAGAGTTCAGAGTTCAGGCGAGGACAGTATGTCCGAGCGTGCCTACAGCGCAGTCTCGACTAGGCAGAATGCCGATGTCGAGACAAACAATAGACCTTCTTCACCGAACTCCGAACTCCGAACTCCGAACTCTTCCTTTGAAACCATCATGATCAACTGCAACCCCGAAACGGTTTCTACCGATTACGATACGGCCGATAGGCTCTATTTCGAGCCGCTGACGGCGGAAGATGTGTTGGAAGTGCTGCATGTCGAACAGCAAGCGGGTAGCCTCAAGGGCGTGATCGTACAGTTTGGTGGCCAAACGCCGCTGAAGCTGGCGCACGCGCTGGAACATGCGGGTATCCCGATTATCGGTACTTCGGTGGATTCGATTGATCTGGCCGAAGACCGCGAGCGTTTTCAGCAGCTTTTGCATAGGCTTGGCCTGAAGCAGCCCGCCAATGCTATTTGCAAACACGCAGATGAGGCGATAGCAGCCGCCGAATCCATCGGTTTTCCGGTGGTGGTGCGGCCTTCCTACGTGCTTGGTGGCCGCGCGATGCGCATCATTCATAACGCGCCGGAGTTAAGTTCGTATGTGCGGGAATTGTTAAACCATTTTGGCGATGGCCCCATCCTATTGGATCGCTACGTGAGTGATGCGATCGAGCTCGATGTAGATTGTTTGTCTGATGGAAATCATTGCTTCGTTGCGGGCATCATGGAACATATTGAAGAAGCGGGCATTCACTCCGGCGATTCGGCCTGCGCGCTGCCGCCCCATTCGATCAGCGCTGAAATTATGGCTGAAGTGCGCGCGCAAACCATTGCCATGGCCAAAGCCTTAAAAGTAGTGGGGCTGATGAACGTGCAGTTTGCGGTAAAGCAGAGTTCAGAGTTCAGAGTTCAGAGTTCAGAAAATAGCCCTACTGAACTCCGAACTCCGAACTCCGAACTCTATGTCTTGGAGGTCAACCCCCGCGCCAGCCGTACCGCACCGTTTGTGGCCAAGGCCACCGGCATCCCGATTGCCAAAATCGCAGCAAAGCTGATGGCCGGAGCGAAGCTGAAAGAGTTTAATCTGCCGGATGATGCCACCCTCATGCAATCGCTCAAACATACGGCGGTGAAGGAAGTGGTGTTTCCGTTCGCGCGCTTTTCCGGTGTCGATACGATTTTGGGGCCAGAGATGAAATCCACCGGCGAAGCGATGGGTCTGCACGATGATTTTGCCTCTGCCTTTGCCAAGGGGTTTGTGGCGGCTGGCAGCCATTTGCCCAAAACCGGCACCGTATTTATTTCGGTCAAAGATGCGGATAAAATTCACGCCAAACATTTGGCCGAAAAGCTGATTGCGCTGGGTTTCTCCGTCATCGCCACGCGGGGCACGGCATTTTATCTGCAAGGCGCAGGCGTCAATGCCGCCGTGGTGCAGAAAGTGTCCGAAGGCCGGCCACATATTGTGGATGCGATGAAAAACGGCGAGATCTGCATGGTGTTTAACACCACCGAAGGGACGAAGGCGATTGCCGATTCGGCGTCGATTCGTCGCACGGCGCTGCTGGGTAAAATTCCGTATTCCACCACGATTTCAGGTGCGTATGCGATGGTGGAAGCCATCGAGGCGCTTGGCAAAGCTAAAGGCGGCCTCAGCGTGAAGCCGCTGCAGGACTACCAGGCGGCGTAGCAGGCTGTACGCGGCGCTGCCGCCGCCTAATGCGGCTGCAATCACAAAGCCTAAACGTTGCGGTGCGGGCGGCTAGCGAAGCCTGGCGGCCACCGCATCGATAAATGCAGAGGTGGTGACGTGCGACTGGTGGCTGCCGACGAGCGCTGCCAGATCTTTCGTCATCGTGCCGGATTCTACCGTATCAATCACCGCTTTTTCCAGCCGCTCGCAGAATGTCGCCAGTTCGGGCGTTGTGTCAAACTTGGCGCGGTATTTCAGGCCGGATGTCCAAGCGAAAATGCTGGCGATGGGGTTGGTAGAAGTGGGTCTGCCCGCCTGATGCTCGCGGTAATGGCGGGTCACCGTGCCGTGCGCGGCTTCGGTTTCTACGCATTTAC
>JALHRI010000005.1:40980-64024 GCA_022841525.1 Alphaproteobacteria bacterium
GTGAGCAGCACCGAGGTCATCAGCCCAAGCGAGCCAAAGCCCTGGGCTACGACATCGGACTGCACGTCGCCGTCATAATTTTTGCATGCCCACACAAAGCCACCTTCAGATTTGATGGCATAGGCAACCAAATCATCAATCAGGCGGTGTTCGTAATAGAGTTTTTCGGCGTCAAAACGGCTCTTGAATTCGGCGGCGTAAATGGCGGCGAAAATATCCTTAAAGTCGCCGTCATAGGCTTTGAGGATGGTGTTTTTGGTCGAAAGCAGCACCGGTAATTTCACGCTTAAGCCGTAATTAAAACAGGCGCGGGCAAAGCCCTCGATCGAGGCGTTGACGTTATACATGCTCATCGCCACGCCGGGGCTTTCAAAGTGAAACACCTCGCGCTTGATCGGGGCCGAGCCATCATCCGGCGTGAAGCTCAGCGCGAGCTTGCCGGGGCGATCAATCACCATATCGGTGGCGCGGTACTGATCGCCAAATGCGTGGCGACCCACAATAATCGGCCGCTTCCAGCCCGGCACGTAGCGCGGAATGTTGCTGCAAATAATCGGCGCTCGGAAAATCGTACCATCCAAAATATTGCGGATGGTGCCGTTGGGCGATTTGTACATGGCTTTGAGGCCAAATTCTTTCACCCGCGCTTCATCCGGTGTGATGGTCGCGCATTTAATGCCCACGCCGTGGCGCTGAATCGCGCGCGCGGCATCAATGGTGATCTGATCATTCGTGGCGTCGCGCGTTTCAATGCCCAGATCGTAATATTCCAGTTTAATATCCAGATGCGGCAGGATGAGTTTGTCCTTAATCATCGCCCAGATAATGCGCGTCATCTCGTCGCCATCGAGCTCGACCACCGGGGTGTTGACCGTAATTTTAGGCATAGAAACTTCCTACGAATTGCTTGCAGATGCCCAACCTATAGCCGCAGCTAAAAGTGGGGGCAAGCATTGGTCACGTTTTCTTAAGAATTATCGGTTATAGATAAAATCATGACAACATCGCCCGACACATCTTCAGGTCCAGAAACGCTGGAACAAGCACTGCACACCATTCGAGCGGCATGCGGTGCAACCAAAAAATTGCACGAACCGGTCATTGCATGGATACGGATACGTCCGGATACTCTCAATCCTTCACCATTAACGCGCACACTTTCTCGCTATCTGCACGCATATAGCCATACCATTGGCCCCTTGATCACTTCGCTTTATACGCTGCAACGCGCGAATACTGCGGAAGAAATAAAAGAATTATACTTGGAAATTATTAAAGTAGCTGAGGATATTCGCACGCGCATCATCAGTGATGTTGCTTATATGCCTACCGGTGAAATTGGGTACGCCAGCATTGCCGACGATTTGCGTGAGAAAACGCTCAAAATACTTGAGACGCTTCCTGAAGAAGAAAGCAAAATCGCCCACGAAGCATACAACGCGCTAGCACACGCAGCAGAAAATGCTAAAAAGCTTACTGCAGCAATTGACCGTTTTGAAGCACTCTATCATGCTCAAATACACACCGCGCCCACTCCAAAAGTTTCCAGCGCCGAGCACCTGTCCACAAAACCAACCATCCAAATATCTTAGCGCCTGTTAAGGGTGTTGCGCGACGCTTGGAATTTATCGACCGCGGCCATCAAATAATGACCCAGGCTGCAATCGGGCACGATGGTCTTCACCGACCTGACTGCCGATGCGGGCTTCAAGTGCTGTTTTTAAATCGGTGAGCGCTTCTATAATAACGTCGGCGGTGGCAATGTTGGCATCATGAATATGTTCATGCATTTTTGCAAAGGCTCCCGGACTTAATGCGGCGCGTATCATTTCACGGGTAGAGCGCGTAGTGCAATTTCCTTTGTTTTGTGGGTATACAGAATGTGATTTTTCTGTTGCACCTAAAGCGCCCTCAATTGCCTGTGAAGCAGCATCTACTCCAAGCCCGGGGCTGGTCATTTTTTTAATAAAAATATGTTTAATAAGCTGTTCTATATTTGTGCCTTCTTTAATTTCTCGCTGATGCATGCCCAGCACCTTGCTTGAGTTTTGCGGGTCTTCCTTGGCACCGGCACCGGCATTATATTCTGTTAGGTGCCACCGCCCATTTTCTTTATGAATTCTAGCAATTGCATGATGCTGCTTGAATCCGGCACACACATAAATTTCGCCCTTTTGGTATAATGCTTGATACTTTGCTTTAGCGCGTTGATTGAGTAAATCAGAACTTTCTATCTGTTCTATGGATTCAGATGACCGCTCGATACCGCGCAATATCTTCCTGTCCTCGGCGATATCATCGATGTGTTTCGACAGCACACCCAATTTTTGTTTTTCTGATGCGGATAATGTTTTGTGGTACAACAGCTCTGCGGCTTGCAGCCATAACGCATAGCCATGCAAGGAATCTTCTGATCTTCCACCAACATCGATCGCACGCGCTACAATCGTGGCACTTTCTAACCGCAACAGATCCCAAACTTCTCCGTAGCCTTGCCCCATTTTTTCTAACAAGCCATCTACTTTCCCTAAAGCTTCTTGGGCTTGCCTTTTATTCATCGTACTAATGGACGCGTTTTCCTTTTTTATCTCTTCATAAAATGATTGTGCCGGGGTGAATTTGACCGGATAATCGCCTTTATGAATATACACCCATTGATTGCAGTCGGCATCGTATTCTACAATGCCATGCTGATTCGATATGGCAAGATGACCTAATTGTATATCAGCCTCGGCAGATCGTCCGATAATGATTGGCGCTCGACTATCAGAAGAAAAGCGTTGTGGTTGCCTGCCGTGTATTTTCCCGGCGGTAAATGTAATGCGGGGGCCATCAATAGCAATTCTATACGGCGCCAAATGAGTATGAAATTGCACAACAGCGCCGTCATGCAATGTAAAACTATCGTCCGAAGATTGAATTTGACGCTCGACGAAAGTGCGTCCCATACCTTGATTAGAGTTTGTTTCATAGTCAATGGAAGCGTCGTGAATACCGTTATGCCGATAAATGAACCTATCTTTTTCCCACTCAAGGATGCCATGAAATCTGGAAAAAGTGGTGTCCTCACCAGTGGATAGGTACTTTATGCCTGGCACAGATTGGCGTCCTATGATTAGGCTACCTTTATCGTTGACTGTATAGCCATCACCTGCTGAGCTAGAATCCGCATAATACCTAATTGTGGCGATTTTTTGCCTAGGATTGATGGAATCAACAACAATTTTGGGGTATTCTCGGCTGCTAAGCAGCTTTAATGTGCTGCCATTTTGTAAATACGCAGTATCCAGCAATGTAAGGTTTCGATCAGCCATGATAGGGATTCTCTGGTGAGCAGCTCAACACGAATCATAACTGGCGGTGCTTAATATTTCATTAAAACTGGCTACCAAAGACCCTTGCACATTTAAGGGGCATAGCCAACTTCAGCCCAGTGCATTTGTATACCCGCTTGGAATTTCCCCTCAGCTTTGCTACATCTGCGTTTATGGTCATGCGGATTGATACAGTCGCCTTTGAGGGCGTGGAAGCCTCGCCCGTGGAAGTGCAGGTGCATATTGGCACCGGGCTGCCCGCCTTCACGATTGTCGGGCTGGCGGATAAATCGGTCGCCGAATCGCGCGAGCGGGTACGTGCGGCGCTGCAATCGATTGGTATCTCGCTGCCTGCGAAGAAAATTCTGATCCACCTCTCACCGGCAGATATGGTCAAAGACGGCAGCCATTTCGATGTGCCCATTGCACTCGGTCTGCTCTCAGCGCTGGGCTATTTTCCCCATGATATGATGGCGGGCTATCTGGCGCTCGGCGAGCTGGCGCTGGATGGTAAATTCATGCCGGTCTCAGGCGTCCTGCCCGCCGCAATGGCCGCGGTGGCGCAGGACAAAGGCATGATCTGCCCGCAGGAAAACGGCGCCGAGGCTTGCTTTGCCGGCGATTTAGAGGTGCTGGCAGCGCCTTCTCTGGTGGCGCTACTCAATCACGCCAAAGGCCAGCAATTACTTGCACCACCTGCGCCGCTTGCCCCGCAACGCGCCCGCGCCGCGACCGATCTGGCGCATGTGCGCGGTCAGGAAAGCGCCAAGCGCGCGCTGGAGATTTGCGCCGCCGGTGGTCATAATCTGCTCATGATTGGCCCACCAGGTTCGGGCAAGTCGATGCTGGCATCGTGCCTGCCGGGCATTTTGCCGCCGATGAGTACTCAGGAAATGTTGGAAGTGAATTTGATTGCTTCGGTCGCAGGTTCGGTGCTGAAAGAGGGCTTTACCACCATGCGCCCGTTTCGCGATCCGCACCATTCCAGCTCCATGGCGGCGATGGTCGGCGGGGGCCGGCGCGCGCTGCCGGGCGAAATTTCACTCAGCCACCGCGGCGTGCTGTTTCTTGATGAGCTTCCTGAATATCCGCGCGCGGTGCTCGAATCGCTGCGCCAGCCACTCGAAGTGGGCACAGTGAGCGTGGCGCGTGCGGAGGCGCATATTACGTACCCCGCGCGTTTTCAGCTGATTGCGGCGATGAATCCGTGTCGCTGCGGCTATTTGGGCGATGCGGCACGCGCCTGCAGCAAAGCACCGCGTTGCGGGCAGGATTATCAGGCGAAACTATCCGGCCCGCTGCTTGACCGCATCGATCTGCATGTCGATGTTCCGGCGGTGGAAGTGACTACGATGCTGGCACCGGCAAACGCTGAATCCAGTGCAGCGGTTGCCGCGCGCGTGGCATCCGCGCGGGAGTTTCAGCGTGCACGCACCCATGCGCAGGGGCTGGATGCGCTGACCAACGCCGAACTACGCGGCGATGATCTGCAAACATTGGTGCGCTTAAGTAAAGAATCTGAAACTCTGATGCTCAGCGCGCTCAGCAGCATGCAGCTATCGATGCGCGGACTATCACGGGCGCTCAAAGTCGCGCGCACCATTGCGGATCTGGCCGCCAGCGATCAGATTGAGCGGGTACATATGGCCGAATCGCTCAGCTATAGGGGCGTAGGCGCAGGTGCGCTGCTGGATGCGGCCTAGTCGCGCCCGATAAGTTTGCGGCTATAGCGGCGGCACGGCGCTTCAATCAGGTAATAAGTCAGCGCAGAAATCAGTAAAATCACCGCAAGCGTGAGCGGATAGATCAGCAGCGACTGCACAGCACTAAGCGTGGGCACCATGCCGTCAGCTACCGCGCGCTCAGGGGGTTTAAGCCCGAAACGCACGGCCTGATTCATCACCCAGATCACAAGCGGATGCGCCATGTAGAGCGAGTAGGAAATCAGCCCCAAAAAACGCAAAGGCCGCAAATTTAATCCGCGCGCGATCATGGATTGCGGCGTAGCCGCCACGCAAAAAATCAGCAACGCCGATAACGGATAAATCGCCACATCGGCGGCGATATGCGGCGTTTTCAAACTTAAAAACGCAATGAATGCCAACAGGCTGAACATGCCTGCACCGGATACGCGCAGCTGCGCGCCCCAGGCGCGGTAAGCCTCGTAGGTGAGGCAGCCGACAAAAAATCCCGCCAGACAGCTGAGCATCGGCTTAAACGGGTAGGGATCATAAGCGTGATACGCCCAGACGCTGATCGCCGCGCACGCTAGCACGCCGGCGACAAGAACAAACGCCCGCCGCGAAAGTAACATCATGCCAAGTGCAAAAAGAACGTAGGTGTAAAATTCGGTACTAATGCTCCAGCTGACACGGTTGAAGCTCTCGGCATCACCGGTAAATCCGAGTGATTGTACCAAGAATACAGCTGCATAATCACGCCGAGGCCGCCATCTTCAAACGGCTTCGTATTGGGGCTGTGAACGCCGTGCTGCGCCGCAATCAGCTTGGCGAATTCTATGCCGATAAAACCGATTAAAAACACCAGATGCACCGGATATAACCGGCCAAACCGCAACCACATAAACCGACCCGCATCGCGGGTAGAAGTAATTTTTTCACCGTAACTATGAAAAATCACAAAGCCGGAAAGTACGAAAAAAAACTGCACCATCAAGGTGCTGTTATGCAGAAAATTTAGATCAAACACGCTGTGCCAAAGCGGCAAATGCAGCAGCACTACACACAGCGCTGCCAGGCCTCGTAAGGATTCCAGCGGTGCGAAAAAATGCTGCGGTGTATGCTGCATATTAAATACTATAATTCTCGCCGTATTCTTCATGCATGCTGGCCAGTGCCGCAAGCCCTGCCACGATACCAAACGCCTGTAAACTGCAGGCGGAAACCGGCACCGCATCCACGCGTTCTTCCTGTTCGCACATGCGCACAAAGCGCATCCCAGACGCATTGAGATTACCCAGCGCGTCGCGCGTATCGTTCACGCGGTAAGCACCGCCAACCAGCTGCGCATGCACCAGATAAATCATCGGCTCGGCGGGGGATTGTTCAATCCTATCGGCGGTGGGCACGCCTTCTTGCACCAGCACTTCGGTGGAGTGCACGCCTTCTTTAATCACGTTCATTTTGTTGCGATTTTTTTTGTTCACTTCGCGCAGTTCGCTGCCGCTTTTCACCGTCATGATGCCCATGCCGTACGTGCCGCTATCGGCCTTCACATAGACATACGGCTCTTGCGAGATGCCGTAATAGAGGTATTTTTCGCGCACGCGCGCGAGGACTTCTTCCACGGCGTGTTCAATGGCCTCCATCCCCTGACGCTGGGCGAAATCCACCAGTCCGCATTTCACCGATTCAGGCGTAATCAGCCACGGATCGATCGAGAAATCCTCACAAAAACGGCGCGCGAGTTTGCCGTAGGCATCAAAGTGAATGGATTTGCGGCGGCGGTGCCAGCCCAGCGACGGGCTTGGCGTGATCGGCTGCGTAATCCCCCGCAGCACATCGGGCAGACCGGCGGTGAGATCGTTATTGAGCACAATCAGATCGGGTACGATGCCGCCACAGGTGCGCAGCTGCGCGCCTTCTTTACACAGCGGATATTGGGTGATGGTGTGGCCGGAAGCACTGGTGAGTATCAGCGGCTCGCTTACTTCTTGCAGGGTTCCAAGCACGGCCTTGGCGCCGGCTTCCTCAAGCAGACTGGTCAGGGCGTAGAGATTGTCAAGATAGGCCAAATTGCGCGTGTGATTTTCAGGGATCACCATAATCGTCGGATGCTCACCGAATTTCGCGCATCCGGCGCGTAAATACGCCACCGCGCGCACCCTCGCCGCGGGGGATAAATGATTAAATCCTGCCGGAAATAAATTGGTATCTACCGGTGCGAGTTTGAAGCCGGCATGGCGCAGATCCACCGAGGCAAATAGCGGCGCGCCATAACGCTCGCGTTCGCGGGCGAACCAGGCGGTTACATCCTCGCCGCGCACGCGCATTAAGCCCTCTAAATAACCGGTGATCGAGGTGATTTCAGGCGCTTGAGAAATGTGGGCGTGCATCCATATCTCCGAAATGCTGCAGGGTGATGGCGCACAGGCTAATACAAGCCGTATCCGCACGCAAGATGCGCGGGCCTAAACTGATACCTACGGCGAAAGCTTGTGTGCTAAGCAGTGCTAGTTCCGCATCAGAAAATCCGCCCTCAGGGCCGGTGAATACCCCCCAACCGTGGGTGCGGGTTTTTTCGCACCATTCAGGGGCAGCAAGCGCTGGTGAGGCACCGCTTTCATCGCCGTAAAATAGCGGGCGATCTTTCGGCCAGCGTGCCAAAAAATCCTCAAATTTTTGCAATCCGTGCAGGATGGGAAGATCGGTGCGTTCGCACTGCTCTGCGGCTTCGCGGGCGGTGGCGGTGAGTTTGCTCATGTTCAGATGCGGCACACCCGTATGTTGCGTGCGCACGGGAAAAATCTGCGCTGCGCCCAGCTCGGTGGCTTTTTCTATCATGCCTTCCAGCCTGCCGCCTTTTACCGGCGCAAGGCACACCCACAGATTCGGGCACGGCGCAGGGGGTTTAATCTGTACCTCAATCTGCGCGCTGGCGCTGCGTTTGCCAGTGTTTAGGCGCGCGCGCCACTCACCGTGCGCTTCATTAAACAGATGCAGCGCTTCACCCTCTTTCATTCTGAGCACATGCACGACGTAGTGAAACGCCTCGCTGCTTAGATCAAGCGCCAGGCCTGCAGCAAGCGGGGCATCAACATAAAGACGTGGAATAAATTTCATGCTTCTGGCATAGCGCTTGCGTATGAGTACCGCAACGCCCAATCAGATTCCAGCGCCGCGCCCGCCTTCTCTTGGCAGCCTCATTTCGCTGATGCGGCTGAATAAGCCGGTGGGCATCTGGCTGGTATTTTATCCCGCTGCCTGGGCGGTGGTGCTGGCGAGTCCTGCTGCCCCCTCGCCGATGTTGCTTCTTCAGATGCTCGTTGGCGCGGTGCTGATGCGCTCTGCCGGGTGCATTATCAACGATATTGCCGACAGGAAATTCGACCGCGAAGTCGCGCGCACGCGCATGCGGCCACTGGCAAGTGGCGCGCTGTCGGTGCGCAGTGCACTCATCCTGCTGCTGGTATGTTTAAGTGCGTCGCTGGCGCTGTGCTTCAGCCTGCCGCATCCGCGCGACGCGCTGATGCTGGCGCTTGGCGTACTGCCGCTGGTGGCGCTCTATCCGTTTATGAAGCGCATCACCTGGTGGCCACAATTGTTTTTAGGACTGGTGTTTAACAGTGCCGTATTGTTTGGCTGGCAGCAAGCCTCCGGCGGTGGATTGCCGCTGGAAGCGTTGATTCTCTACGCCGCCTGCGCGTTCTGGACGCTGGGTTACGATACCATTTACGCCGTGCAAGACAGCGCGGATGACGCGCGCATCGGGGTGAAATCCACCGCGCGGCGGATGGGGCGGCATACGCATGTGCTGGTGCTGGCCGCGTACGCGCTCGCCACGGCACTACTGGCACTGCTGATGGTGCGCTGGCAGGTGGGTGACCGCGCCGTGCTGGCCGTCATCGCCTTTGCGGTGCATACGCTGTGGCAGTGGCGTAGCCTGCGCGCCGCCGGCGAAGATGCGCGTGAGCATGCAGGGCGGTGGTTTAGCAGCAACGCCACACTCGGCCTGATCGTGTTTGTGCTGCTGATGAGCGATAGATATAGCGTGTGAACGATGTGACTGCATTTCATAAATGCAGCCACATCGTGAAGGTCGCGCTATAACTTTATGATTTTATAGCACTACATAACGTTGTAATCTCATCAGAAAGATGCGATTACAACGTTAAAGTGCTATATATGCTATGATGCTTGCAGCCATAGCGCGTAACTGGCAGTGTGCGTTTTATGAATGACATTGAACAGGTGACCGGCGCGTGCGGATTCTCGCGCAGGATTCTGCACCATATTGACCATAGCCTCGAACAGGCCGATGCTGGCGCTGTGTCTGCACATCTGGTGCTGGTTGGCATCGATAATTTTACGATGCTGCTTTCAGGCTATGGCCTCAGCGTCAGTGAGCAGGTGATGGCGGAAATGGCGCGCACTATCGCCGCGTGCGCCCCGCCCGGCACGCAGGTGCATCGTGCCCAGCGCGATGTATTCGTGCTGGTCGTGCACGCGCTGGATTCTCTGCAGGCTGCAGGCCTGTGCGATCAGATCGAAAATCATTTGCGCCATCCCAGTCACGGCGCGCATTTTGGCGCGCTGCACATCCGCGCCAGTGCCTGCATGGTCGCACGTGAGCGCGCAGGCGAGCCCGCCGAATCGCTGATTGTACGTGGCCTGCTTGCGCTGGAAGATGATGGGCTTTCCCCCTCGCCGCTGGGCGATGAGGGCAAGGAATTCAGCCGCGAGGAAATGGGCATTGCCAACTACCTCTCGCAGGCGATTGCCGAAAACCGCCTGCGTTTTGCCTTTCAGCCGATTGTGGAAAGTGCCACGGGCCACGTCGTCCATTACGAGGCGTTGCTACGCCTGCACGCGCCGGATGGTAAAATTACCTCCGCCGGTGCGCTAATTCCGGTCGCCGAGCGCATGGGGCTGATTTCCACTATTGACCGACTCACGCTCGATATGGTGGTGGCTGAGCTGCGCCGCGACAAGCAGGTGCATCTGGCGTTTAACATCTCCAACCTCACCACCCATGATGCCAGCTGGCTGCAAACCCTGACGCGGCGGATTGAAGAAACCCCCGACATCGGCGAGCGCATGACGATTGAGCTGACCGAAACCAGCATTCACCGCGATCTGAAGCATGCCGCCTATTTCTGCGCGCAGGCGCAGGCGCTGGGTTGTCAGGTGGCGCTGGATGATTTTGGCTCCGGCTACACGTCCTTCCGCCAGCTTAAAGCCCTCTCGGTCGATATTGTGAAGATCGACGGCGCCTTCGTGCGCGACATTATGGAAAACACCGATAACCGGTTTTTTGTCAAAACCCTGCTCGATTTTACGCGCGGCTTTGGGCTTAAATCGGTCGCAGAATTTGTCGAAAACGGCGAGACGGCAAAGCTGCTCATGGAAATGGGCGCGGATTATTTGCAGGGCTTTTATTTCGGCAAGCCCTATAATCATCGCCAGTGGTTGAGTGATGGGGAATATGCCGCCGAGTGAGGCTTTCACCATTCGTCAGGCCACGCTCTCTGATAAAGACCGCGTGACCGCGCAGCAAATCGATTCGCAGAATGAAGAAGCCAGGCTTCATCCCAGCCGGATGGAAGGTGGGGTCATTTCAGGTGTGGCCTGGGAGATGATTCATAGCGGCGGCGGCTTTATTCTGATTGCGGAGAAAAACGGCGAACTGATCGGTCACGTGGGCGGTTCAATCACCCGTCAGCCCAGCCCGTTTTTTAAGGCGCAGTGGCACGAATATGCGATGATTTTTGATCTCTATGTCACGCCCGCGCACCGCCGCCAGGGCATTGCGCGCGCGTTGGTGAAACAGATGATGCAGGTGCTGGCATCGCGCGGGGCAAATCATGTGCGCATTGTGGGGCTATCGAATAATCAGGCGGCGCTGGCGCTCTACCGCGCGCTGGGCTTTAGCGATTATGAAATCACGCTGGAGCGGGGGCTTGCGCCTGCTGGTAAACTACGCTAACAGGCAAAGAGGCAGCCGGTATAGCTCAGCGGTAGAGCAGCGGTTTTGTAAACCGAAGGTCGGGAGTTCAATCCTCTCTACCGGCACCATGCGCGCTTATTCCCGTCACTGCCTGAATGATGCGCTAGCAACATTCTAGGGCAGTCTAGGCCTCATCATGGATCGCCTAGAATTTCTGCGAAATTCAGGCGATGACGCACTTCAACGGTTCTGCGAATCCTCTCTACCGGCACCAGGAACAATTACGAGCGTTTCGCCTAGCTTAGAGGGTGTGTTTGTACCAAGCTGCACAGTAACATTGTCACGTGATCCTAGAGCAGTGGTCTTTGGTATCCTGGCGTCGGCCAGTTCTGTGCGTAATCTTGCATTCTCAGCACTTAATTCGCGCACTTGCCCTTCAAGAGCCGCAACCTTGAGCCTCTCCGCTTTTTTTTGCTTTAGAAATTCCCAAGCCTCACGTACAGCTCCGGAAAGATAAATACGGTGCGGCGGATTATCTGACCCTTGTTTGTATCCCAGCTTAACCCATTGATTTTCTACAATTTCTTTAGCAGGAATCCTTAGAAAACTACTGAGGGCAAATGCCACTTTATTGGTCTCTTCGTTAATGGCTCCTATTTCAGCATTGGTATTTGAAGCAGGGCGCTTCGCTATAAAGCCTTTATATTCTGAATCATTTTCAAACTGCCTAGCAGCAAAAAGAGCTAAGAAATCAGTGCTACTATAGTCAAGTTTAAGATATCCTAATTCATCGGCACCATCACCCGAGATAAAAGAGCTAACAGCTGTAAAAATGCGATCTGATAAATCCGAGTAGCGGCAAATATCCGTGTAAAATTTTGCTAGCGGATCCGCTACTGGCAGAGGTGATGCACCAGGCTCTGCTGATGATGGCGAGTCACTAACAGTACTTTTTCTCTTAAACCACGCCATACAATCCTCTCAAATCTCGGTGGTCGTTAGTCGTCTCTGATGACAATTTCATGACAATGGTGCCAGTATTTTCGCCAGTTCTTCGGCCTGCACTCGCAGTTCGGGCACGGCGGTGGTTTCAAAGCGCTCGCCAAACAGCAGCGCGCCCAGCGCGTAAATCGGCGCGCAGGATGGATCGTTCACGCGGTATGCATCGTTACTGATCAGCCCACCTTGCGGATGGCAGGCGATGAGCTCGCCTGCGCTGGCATCTGCCAGTGCCGGGATAAGTGCCCGGTAGCTGGGGCCTCTGCAATCCAGCACGACATCGGCATCGATGCGCTGCTCGCGGGAAGAATGGCGCAGCTGCACATGATGCGCTGATGCTTTAAGCACCTGCCCACGCTGATGGCGCACGTTGGGTGCTGCCAAAATCCGAGCGCGCTGGGTGGCATCCATGCGGTGGCGGTGAATGTTCCAGAAGCTGAGCAAACGGCTTAAAAAACGCTGCTGATCCTGCGCATTTAAGGACTGCCATATTATGGGGGTATGGCCGCGCAGGCCGTCTATGATACTGCGCCAATCCTGAGTGCCTTCGCGCATCGCGCGGCGCAGTGCGAAAAGGCGCGCGGATAACCCACCGCGCATGAGATGCGCCAGCAGCGCATCAACATCCCCTGCTTTTGATGCGTTGTGCGCATGCGGGTTAAGACCGTGACGCGAGAGCATGAGGATCTCGCCGCTATAGCCGTCGGCCAGTAAGCTCGCAGCCATGTCCATCGCGGTGAGCCCAGCGCCTACCAGCACGATGCGCCCGTGCTTTCCGTGCTTCCAGTCATCCGCTGAAATGTGCCACGGATGGCGTGTTGCCGCCCCTTCCCCCGCTTCATCGAATCGATTGCCGGTGGCCAGCACCAGCGCGCGGGCGGATAGCTGCGCGCCGCCCTCAAGTGTGAGTTGATGGTGCGGATTGCCCCCACCAATCGTGCGCAGCGATGCGTGCAGATGCACAATTTCTATCTGCCGCGCGCGGGCTTTTTCAAGTGCAGTACGCGCGATGGATTCAAGATAGTCCCCGTAAATCCTGCGCGGTACAAAATCATCTGCTCTAAAGCCCGCATATTCTTTTTGCGCGTGAAGCCAGCGAAGAAAATGATCCGCATCGCCCCCGTAAGCGCTCATCGCGCGGGCACGCACATTGAGCAGATGCGCCGGATGATGCGTGCTGTAGGCCAGGCCGCGCCAGGGCTTAGGGGATGGGTCGATCAGCGCGATGCGCTTGGGTGGCTGTGCGCTGTTTACCAGATGCGCCAGTACCATCGTGCCGGAAAATCCCAGCCCGGTAATGGCCACATCGAAAGCCTCAGACAAATGCTAAATCCCCTCGCCTTGATTGATCTCATCGCGGCGGGTTTGCGGGATACGCGCGCGCATGATGGAGTAGATTTTCTCAATCTGACTACTGGCGGTACGGGTGCATAAAAATGGAAACAGGCCATGCAGCATCAGCACGATACTGGCATACACAAAGCGCCCGCTCATGCGCACGGTGAAGCATAAATGCTGCAGGTACGTTTCGCCGGTAGCTTCGGGATGTTCGTTAAAGGCGCGCTCGACCTGACTTCTGACGATCCGCGCTTTCTCTTTATGCGCATCCTGCAACAGCCAGCGCCAGAAACGATGTATGGAGTGTTTAACAGATGCGAGCATGCGTTACTCCCAGCTCAATGGTCGGGGTTCATTATAGATCGCCGCGGCGATTTTTTCAGCAGCGTAAGGTGCAGATATCATCCCGCGTGAGGCGTGACCCAGGCTGGTATAGGCACCTGCAACGGCTGCGCCGTCGCCACCAATGAGTGATCCTACGAGCGGAATTTTATCCGGCGCCGATACACGGTAGCTGATGCGCCCACGATTAAGCTTGGGTTTGCCTTTTACCAGCTCCGGCGCGTAATGCATCAAGGTGGCGAGATTTTGCGCGTGATTTTGCGCACTTAAATTCAGACTGAAATTCTGATGGTCATAGGTCGCGCCAATCAGCAGCCCCTCTTCCAGCATAATGGCGTAGCCTTTATGGCAGAAAATAGCTTTGGGCCTGCTGCTCAGCGCATCGGGCGGCACGATGCTCACCTGACCGGTACTGATGCGCAGCGGCAAATGCTCGCACATGCTGTAGCTTAAACAGGCAGCGGCATTGGCAAAAACCACGTGCGTGGCGGCGCAGGCACCTTGGGCGAGACGAATCAGGAAGCCCTCGCCGTACGGCTCGACATCATCGACGCGCACGCCTTCGTTCAGGCGCACGCGGCCATGATCGGCGTAGGCGCGGGTATATTCGCGCGGTTTGAGCCAGCTGCCATGCGGAAACCACACCCCACCATCCGCCACATGCACGCCAAGCAGACGCGAGATTTCTTCAAATGGCTTCCAGCTGACCACCGATTCATCAAGGCCGAGATTTTCGGCAATTGCGTAAAGCCTGCTGCGCTCCATCTCGGATTTGGGGTATTTCACCATCCCGCATTTTTGAGCCCACCCAAAGCGGTAACCGCCTAAGCGCACGATTTCGCGTAGGGCGTGGCTGTAGGCTAAAAAACTCTCCGCCACGTAGGGGCTGTAATGCTTGCCCAGCTTAGGGTATAGCACCGCCGCCGGATTGCCCGATGCGCCGTACGCCGGGGTTTCGGCATCGAACAAACTCACCTGTGCGCCGCGCTCAGCCAGGGCATGGGCGGCGGAGCTTCCGGCAATGCCTGCGCCAATGACGGCGACTTGCGGCACGATCAGCGCAAAGCGCTCGCGCTCACCTGTTCGCTCGCCGCGCAGCATGTCGCGCTTTTTGCCGAAGCCGGGGGTTTTTTCGACGCGAAAGCCCGCACGCTGAGCCTGATGTTTCACTTCCGCTGCCGCACTGAAGGTGGCGAAGCTGGCATCGGCCGCGCTTAAACGTGCGATCTCATCAAATAGCGGCGCAGACCATGCTTCTGTATTTTTTGCGGGCGCAAACCCGTCCAAATACCAGGCATCCACCTCTGCCCTAAAATCTTTGAGCAGCTCGAGGCCGTCACCGAAGCCCAGCCATAACACCACGCGGTCAAACGCGATGCGGTGCCAACCCGGCACACGCAGCGGGTAACGCGCGGCCAAATGCGCGGCGTAGGGTGCAAGCTCGGGAAACTGCAGATAGATTTGCGCCAGTTGCGATTCATTGAGCGGCGCGCGCTCCACGCTGATGTAGAATAGCCGCGCATCCGGCTCGATCACGCTTTCTTCAAACGCCTTCCATGTTGCCAGAAAATTCAACCCCGTACCAAAGCCGATTTCGCAGACGGTAAAGCGTAAGCGCCCGATCCAGCGCTGGGGCAGATAATTACCGCTTAAAAAAACGTGCTGCGTTTCCTCCAGACCGCCTTCGGCAGAGAAATACACATCCTCCGCTTCGACCGCGCGCACAGACGTGCCGTTTAATTCAATCACAGGGGTGGGAAGGGGTGTGGCTTTGGGTGAGGGAATCATCCCCCATCTGTAGCAAGTTCGCGCCGCTGCGGCACGTATTTTCTGTAAAAACAAAGTTGTCGCGTGCGGAATTGGTAAAATCATTGACCTTTACGCCGAAAAGACTAATCAGCGTCTCTTTATACATCACGAGACACCGATGAATTTTTCCTCACTCAAACATCTTGTTTTTGGAAAACCGCTCAATCCGCTACATAGCGAGACGCGCAAACATATCGCGCTGATTACGTTTTTTGCCTGGATCGGCATTGGTGCCGATGGTCTTTCTTCCGCCAATTACGGCCCCGAAGAAGCCTTCCTTGCGCTGGCTGGGCACACCCACATGGCGATTTTTCTGGCGATTGCTACCGCCATCACCGTGTTTTTAATCGCCGCCGCCTACACACAGGTGATCGAGCTGTTTCCTAACGGCGGCGGTGGCTACCGCGTGGCTTCAACCTTGCTTGGCCCCAAAGCCGGTCTGGTCGCTGGCGGCGCGCTCTTGATCGATTATGTGCTGACGATTGCCATCTCTGTTGCGGCTGGTATTGATGCCTTGTTCAGCTTGCTGCCGCCTGAATATATCGAGGCAAAATTAGCCTTTGCCACCGCTGTCATCGTGCTGCTCACTTACATGAATCTACGCGGCATGAAAGAATCGATTCAGGCGCTGCTGCCGGTCTTTATAGGCTTTATTCTGACGCATGCTTTCTTAGTACTTTATGCCATTATTTCGCATGCTGGTGAGCTTGGAAATATTATTCCCAATGCTGTTCATGATTCTCAATCCATGGCCGATGAGTTGGGCTGGGTGGCGGTGCTGGCGCTTTTTTTCAAGGCGTTCTCACTCGGCGGCGGTACCTATACCGGATTAGAAGCGGTTTCAAATTCCGTCCATAACCTTGCTGAACCCCGCGTGCGCACGGGCAAAGCCACGATGTGGGCGGTGGCCTTCTCATTGGCGCTCATGGCCGCAGGGATTATCCTGATGTATCTGCTTTGGGATGTACAAAAAGTCGAAGGTCAAACCCTCAACGCCACCGCATTTTCGATGGTGACGGCCGATTGGGAAATTGCCGGTCGCAACATTTCCTCCGAAGTTGTCTCGGTGGCCATGCTCTTTGCGATGGGGCTGTTGTTTGTGGCGGGGAATACCGGCTTTATCGCAGGCCCCGCGGTGCTGGCGCAGCTGGCGGTGGACCGCTGGATGCCGCATATGTTCTCGGCACTTTCCAGCCGTTTGGTGACCAAAAACGGCGTGGTGTTGATGGGTCTGTTTGCCATCGGCGCGCTCTGGATGACTGGTGGTGTCGTTCATCTCTTGGTGATTTTGTACTCGATCAACGTGTTTTTAACCTTCACCTTATCGCTGGCGGGCCTCACGCGCTATCAATGGCGGCATCGCGGTAATCCGCGCCATTGGGGCAAGCTTACCGTGGCCTTTGTTGCGCTGATCATCTGCGCCACGATTTTATGCGTGACGCTGATTGAGAAATTCAGCTACGGCGCATGGAAAACCGTGCTGTTTACTGGCGCCATCATCGCGCTGGGGCTGCTGATTAAGCGCCATTATAACCATGTGCGCGCCCGTTTAGAGCAGATCGGCGAAGAGTTGAGCATCGCGGTGTTTGGCAGCGCGCAACCAGAGGCGCCTGAGCCAGTGGCTACAGAAGATAAGCCTAAAATGGATCCGCGCGCACCCACGGCGGTGTTTTTAGTGGGCGAATCGGCCGCATCGGGCACCCACACCTTCCTTTGGGTGCAGCGTCTGTTTCCGGATGTGTTTAAGAATTTCGTGTTCGCCAGTGTCGGCGAGATTGATGTCGAAGAATTTACCGATCAGGCGATGTGGCAAAAACTGCGCCGCGATACGAAGAAAAACCTCAAGCTTTACGTGGATTTCTGCACCCGCCGCGGCAAGCCTTCGACCTATTACCACGCCTACGGCACCGATGTGATTGAGGGCGTCACCGGACTGGCCGATAAAATCGTCGCCGACTTCCCCCGCGCGGTGTTTTTCGCCAGCAAATTAACGTTCGAGAATGAAAATTATTTTTACCAGATGCTACATAACCAGACGGCCTATTTGCTACAAAAACGCTTACATAATAAAGGCTTGAATCTAATTATCATGCCGATGAAGGTGTGAAAATAGTCCACGGGTTATAGGTTATACTCCATTCAATGATTATTTAGACACCCTCACCCTCCCGCTAGCGCGGGTCCCTCCCTCTTCCTCTTTGAGCGAGAGGATAGAGGTGAGGGTGCTTCGCACCCAGATGGCAGGAAATCATGTGAAACAAGTAATAGCACCAAAAACAAAAACCTCTGCCTGGGGCTTCCAAGCAGAGGGTGAAGCGTTCTCAAAGCGCGGTAAATGCGCGCGCCTTAAGCAGATAATGTACGGTTAATGCGTGGCCAGATGGCTTTTCAGCATCGGGAATACGTAATAGACCGTACCCAGACCAATCACGAGGTTGATAATGGTCATATGCGCACCGGCGCCCAGGATCTGGCCAAACAGGTCAATCCCGATCGTGTGCAGCACCGAGTGTAAGCCACCCGCGACAACTAAAAACAACGTGATCAGATGAATGATCTTCATAAACTACTTCACTCCTAACATGAGAGCTTCATTGCCCCCATGATTAAGTTATATCATAACGGAGCCGAAAAATCCGCAGAAATACTATGATGCAGCGCGTCATAGTCTCGCAGTGCAGCAGAAACTCATGGGTCGTGAGTGGTGGGTGTTGGCTGGTGGGTGGTGAAATCGGCTCTGTCGTCATCGCCTGAATTTTCTTAAGAAAATTCTAGGGCGATCCATTTTATAGTGTGTACTGGACTGCCTTAGAATCGCTGAAGCGATTCAGGCAGTGACGAAAAATGAATCGCAAGGAACAAGGGTTGGCGATACAACAACTGCGAAGCATTTAATGTGTGCCCTGCGCAGGTGTTTGTCACCCCGGTTTTGCTTAAGCAAACACCGGGGTCTGTGATGCGTTTCATTGCGGATAACGGTGTGCTTCGCAACCGGTATGACAGCAAGAGCCGTTTTGTCATGCCTGCCAAAGCTCGGAGTCTAGTCGAAAAATGCTAGCGTGATTTTTTAGGCGGCAGGACTTGAGGATCAACCGGATTGGGCGATGCGGTGCTTGTAGCGTTATAAGTAGCAGGCTTTAAGCCTACTTTCGCGCGGGCTTTTTTTACAATCGATTCGCCTATTCTTGATGGGGCCGTAGTGGGTGGAGTATTTCTCTCCTTAAGTGCAAATGCTGCGTTTGCAGCCGCAGGCTCAGCCGCGCCAGTTGCTATAGGCGGTTGTGCAGCGACTGATGGTTCACCCATATCAGCCTTCACAGCTTGCGGTGTCGCCGCCGCCTCAGGCGCAGGTTCAGCGACAGCAGTCGTTGGCGCTGCTAATGAAACAGCTTCACCACGCGCATTAACCGGATTATTCGGTAGCGCGCTGTGCAAATCCATATCCGGGTGTAAGCTTACCAAAGCGTCGGTGATATCTGCACGCCCCTCTTTCGCGGCATAATAATGCGCAAAGCGGCAGAGCAATTCATCGTCCTTGAAGTAATCCTGCCAGTTCTTTGTGAACGCCCCATTCACAAGAACAGGTTGCTTCTTTTGCATCAGCTCACGAAAGAGGCGTAGTGCAATCTGACGTTCGCCAAATTCATCGGCGAGCGCGGATTCATCAAGGGGTAAAATGTGGCCAGTCTCTGTCATTATCATCAAGGATAGAGGAAAAATCTTAACATTTTCCTACTTCTTTCCTCTTGCCTTCTTTTTTTCGTCTGCGTAAGCCCTCGATCCATGAGCTCTACCCCTGCCCTGCGCGATACGATTTATGCTTTTGCTACGGCTCAGGGACGCGCCGGTGTAGCGGTGCTGCGCATTAGCGGCGCGCATGCACGCGGCGTGGCGCAGGCGCTGGGTATTAGCAGCCTTGCGCCACGTATCGCAAGCCTGAAATTACTTCATCATCCCCATAGCGGCGAGAAGATCGATCAGGCGCTGTGCCTGTGGTTTGAAGCGCCACACAGCTTCACCGGCGAAGATGTTCTTGAGCTGCATATTCACGGCTCGCGCGCAGTGGCTGGCGCATTGCTCGAGGTGCTGGGCAGCCTGCAAGGCCTACGACTGGCCGCGCCAGGCGAGTTTTCCCGCCGTGCGTTTTTGAACGGCAAAATGGACATCACCCAGACCGAAGGCCTCTCCGATCTGCTGGCGGCGGAAACGACTCAGCAGCTGCGTCAGGCCATGCGGCAAATGCGCGGCGAGCATGCCGCTTTTTTTGAGACGCTGCGCGTAGATGTGCTCACCCCGCTGGCGCTGCTTGAGGCCTATATCGATTTTCCTGATGAAGAAATCCCCCCGCAGGTGATCAGCGATGTGTGTGCGCGCGTGGCCGAGCTAACAGCGCGCCTTAGCGCGCTCACCGCCAGCGTTCCGGTGGGCGAGCGGATCCGCAGCGGTATCGAGATCGTGCTTTCCGGCGCGCCCAATGCCGGCAAGTCCAGCCTGCTGAATGCGCTTTCCGGCCGCGATATCGCCATCGTGCATGAAAGCGCCGGCACGACGCGTGACGTGCTTGAAGTGGCGCTTGATCTGGGCGGCTACGCGGTCACGCTGGTAGATACCGCAGGCATGCGCGAGGCCGAGCACGAGGTCGAGCGCGAAGGCATTCGCCGCGCTCAGGCAAGGCGCGCGCAGGCGGATCTGGTGCTGGTGCTACATGATATTACGAAAGCGGAATCATTAAGTATAAATAAAGAAGAAAACGTGATTCATGTGCTGACGAAACGCGACCTCGCACCGCATCAGACACTGCCGAAGGGCGCGCTGGCCATTTCGGTGAATACCGGCGTTGGCATCGCTGAATTGTTGGAAGTGCTGACGCAAAAAATCGCCGCGCTGACCGATGCGCACGAGGCGCCGATGATCACCCGCGCCCGTCACCGCGAACACCTTGCGCGGGCGCTGGGCGCGCTTGAGAGGTTTGATCTCTCCCACCAGCCGCTTGAACTGGCGTGCGAAGAACTTCGCCACGCCGCTTTTCATATCGGAACTATTACTGGAAAAATCGCGGTGGATGATATATTGGATGTCATCTTTAAGGAATTTTGTATTGGGAAGTAATAATATGTCATTCTGAGGCAAAGCCGAAGAATCTCGTGCGAGATCCTTCACTTCGTTCAGGATGACTACAATCAAAATGTTTCACGTGAAACATCTGGATGAAACTATGACGCAGTATGACGTAATTATTATTGGTGGCGGTCACGCCGGAACGGAAGCGGCTTCGGCGGCGGCGCGTATAGGCGCGTCCACCCTGCTCATCACCCATAAAGCCGCCACGATTGGCGAGATGTCGTGCAACCCCGCGATTGGCGGGATCGGCAAAGGTACGCTGGTGCGCGAGATCGACGCGATGGACGGCGTGATGGGTCGTGCGATTGACCGCGCTGGGATTCATTACCGCATGCTGAATGCCTCAAAGGGCCCGGCGGTACGTGGCCCGCGCGCGCAGGCAGATCGTAAACTCTACCGTCAGGCGGTGCAGTCTATTTTGGCGGAATATCCTACCCTCACCATTTTAGAAGATGCGGTGGATGATATTCTGATTGAAGATGGTGTAGTGCAGGGCATTAGCACTGCTTCGGGCAAGCAGATTCGCTGCGGTCGTGTGGTGTTGACCACGGGTACGTTTCTGCGCGGCCTCATTCATCTGGGCGAGAAGAAAACCCCCGCAGGCCGCGTGGGTGACGCGCCATCGGTCAAGCTCGGCGAAAGCTTAGAGCGTACCGGCTTGCGTATGGGCAGGCTTAAAACCGGCACCCCTGCCCGCCTGGATGGCACGACGATTGATTGGGCAGCCACCACTCCGCAACCGGGTGATAACCCCCCTACCCCATTTTCCTATCTTGTAGAGAAGGTGGCAGTACCACAAATCACCTGTTTTATTACCCATACCAATCCTGAGACCCACGCGATAATTCGCGATAACATCCACCGCGCGCCGATGTATTCCGGCCAGATTGAATCTACCGGCCCGCGCTATTGCCCTTCGATCGAAGATAAAGTGGTGCGTTTTGCTGACCGTGAACGGCATCAGATATTCCTTGAGCCTGAAGGTCTCGACGATGATACAGTCTATCCCAACGGCATTTCCACCTCGCTTCCCGAAGAAGTGCAAGACGCGCTGATTCGCACTATTCCCGGCCTTGCGAAAGTGCGCATCATCCGCCCCGGCTACGCGATTGAGTATGATTATGTCGACCCGCGCGAACTAAAAAGCACGCTTGAAACCAAGCGCATTTGCGGCCTGTATCTGGCGGGGCAAATTAACGGCACCACGGGTTACGAGGAAGCGGGCGGACAGGGGCTGATTGCCGGGCTGAACGCGGCACTAGCGGCGCAAGGCCGCGCGCCGTTCACGCTGGATCGTTCGCAGGCATATATCGGGGTGATGATTGATGATCTCACCACCATGGGCGCGCCGGAGCCCTACCGTATGTTTACCTCGCGCTCGGAATACCGGCTCTCGATGCGGCCGGATAATGCCGATTTGCGCCTCACCCCGCTGGCAGTTAATTTGGCGATTGTCAGCGATCAGCGCCGCGAGCGTTTTGAAGAAAAAATGGCGCTACTGAATGAGGCGCGGAGCTTTTCCAGCGCGATTAAGCTATCGCCCAATAAGGCCGCAAGCTACGGCTTACAGCTCAATCAGGATGGCCAGGTGCGCAGCTTGATGGAGCTGATGAGCTATCCGCATATTGGGTTTGATGATCTGGCGGCGCTATGGCCGGAGATGGCCGGCTGGCGCTCAGATGTACGTGAGCAGATCGAAATCGAGGCGATGTATCAGAATTATCTGGATCGTCAGGCCGCGGATATCGCGGCGTTTCGTGAAGATGAGCATGTCAAAATCCCCGCCGATATGGATTATCAGGCGATTGGCTCGCTTTCCAATGAGGTGCGAGTGAAGTTGGAGGCGGCGCGGCCAGAAACGATCGGCGCGGCGGGTCGTATTGCGGGCATCACGCCGGCCGCCGTGATCGCGATTTTAACCTATCTGCGTAAGCGTAGTAGTGAGCAGCGAGCCGCGGCGTGAACCACCAGGCATTTTGCGACGCGACGGGTCTGAATGTTTCACGTGAAACATTCGACAAGCTGAATGACTATGTGGGTCTGCTGTTGAAGTGGAACGCGCGAATTAATCTGATTGACCGCAAAACTGAAAGCGAGATCTGGCAGCGCCATATCGTCGATAGCGCTCAGCTGATGTCGCATATTCCGGCCAGCGCCACAAGCCTGCTCGATGTGGGTTCCGGCGCGGGGCTTCCCGCCTTGGTGATCGCGATCTTGCGGCCAGAGCTTGCCATCACCTGCGCCGAACGCGATCAACGAAAATCCGTTTTTTTGCTCGAGGCGGTGCGGGTGTGCGGCCTGAAAAATGTGCGCATAGAAATCTCAGATGCAGCAAATATTCGCGCCGTGTTCGATGTGGTGAGCGCGCGCGCCCTCGCCTCGCTGGATGAGTTGTTTAGCCTAGTCATCCACCGTTTGCACGCGAGTAGCATTTGCCTCTTTCCAAAAGGCAAAACCCACGCTATGGAGATAGAAACTGCACGCAGGCACTGGGA
>JALHRI010000006.1 GCA_022841525.1 Alphaproteobacteria bacterium
TATTCAGATGCGATGCCTCAATCACATTGTCGCCCAGTCGCGGGCCGGCGGGAATAATGATTTGCGCGGTGGAGGCACGTTTTTCCGCCTGCTGCGAGACCATTTCATCGTAGGCTTTCAGGCGCGCTTTCGACTTCGCCTGACGTGCTTTCGGCGACGAACGCACCCACTGCAATTCCTCTTCCATCGCTTTTTGGCGGCTGGATTCTTCCTTCTCTTCCTGTTTGAGCTGGCGCGCTTTTTGCTCCAGCCAACCGGAATAATTGCCCTCATACGGGCGACCTTCACCGCGGTCGAGCTCCAGCGTCCAACCGGTGATGTTATCAAGGAAATAACGGTCGTGGGTGACCATCACCACCGTGCCTGGATAGTTCTTCAAATAATGCTCCAGCCAGGCCACCGATTCGGCATCCAAATGGTTGGTGGGTTCATCGAGCAGTAACATGTCCGGCTTTTCCAGCAGCAGGCGTGCGAGCGCGACTCGGCGTTTTTCACCGCCGGAAAGCTTGGTCACATCCGCATCCGCTGGTGGGCAGCGCAGCGCTTCCATGGCGACTTCAATTTCGCGGTCTAACTCCCACGCATTTGCCGCTTCAATCGCGTCTTGCAGCGCGCCTTGTTTTTCGAGCAATGCGTTCATTTCCTCGTCGCTCATTTCCTCGCAGAGCTTCATCGAAATTTCGTTGAAATCATCGAGCAGCTGCTTTTTTTCTTTCAGGCCGTCCATCACGTTTTCAAAGGCGTTTTTGGAATCATCCAGCCTTGGTTCCTGCTCTAGAAAACCCACTTTTACGCCTTCGGCCGCCCAGGCCTCGCCGTTAAATTCTTTCTCGATGCCTGCCATAATGCGCAGCAGCGTCGATTTACCCGAGCCGTTATGCCCCACAATGCCGATTTTCGCGCCCGGCAGGAAGGAAAGCCAGATGTCCTTGAGTACGGTTTTTCCACCCGGGTAGGTTTTGGAAAGTCCTTTCATTACAAAGGTATATTGGGTCATAGCGGGGTCCTTATGGTGTTTTCAAGGGTTGTCATCCCTGCGCAGGCGGGGATCCAGTCTTAATCATGCTGTATGCCAGCCTTCGCTGGCATGACAAAGTAAATCCCCCCAGCCCATACCCCGCCCACCTTTTTTTCGCAAGACCTTCATCAAATGGTAATAATTGGTCAAGTAAACTGGTAGTCATGAGAGTGTTATGAGTTGGGTTACAAAAACAGAGACACAGCGATCTACTGAAATAGCGTTTGATGGCTACAGCGATCCAGAAACAGGCTGGAGCTTAAACGATGTTGATCGTCTGGAACGCTTGCGCGATTTTTTGACGAAGGCGCAAACCAATCCTACACAGCCAAAGCGTGCTGTGTTGTCAATCAGCCCACAACCGAAAGGCAATGGTAAACACGTGGAACATGTCGCCTATATTGGTGATAGATATAAAAACGAAACGCTTTACCTGTGCACGATTCAAGGCGCTGAGCACATAGCACATACCCAGCGCGCCAGCAAAGATGATACGGCAAATATCGTACCGATAAGTGCTCCCTTGCGCAATGATACTCATGCGACACACGCTGAAAAATTGGTTTCTTTACTGCGAAAGCTCGGTGGCAAAGGTGCTGGTGATATTAAGTATTCACTGGGCAATGTATGGATTGAAGTGGGCAACGATTTTGCCAATCAATGCAGCAATTCTGTTATTATTTCACGTGTAGCGCTTGAGGCAATCGTTACAAAAATCAACGAGATTATCCAATGGCGAGATGAGGCGCGCCAAGCGCTGCAAATGTCCACTTCTGATCAAGAACCGCTAGACTATCGGCAGGAAGTATTCACACTGTTGAAGCAATCCACCATCAATGTTGCTATCAAAGCTAAGGAACAAAATTTAGTCGGCATTAACGGTGATGATTTGGATGGCCTTGCATTTTTTGAACGTGTGAAGGGAATCAGTAATGTCAGAGGTTTAAGCTAATTCTTCGCTGTATCCACCAACTTATTTTTCCCAATCCACGGCATCATGGCGCGCATTTTAGCGCCGGTTTGCTCGATGGGAAGTTTGGTGGTCGCCTCGCGCCATTTCTCTAAATTATGCGCGCCCTGGGTGGCGCGGTCGGCCATGAATTCGCGGGTGAATTTGCCCGACTGAATATCGGTCAGCACACGTTTCATTTCCTTCTTGGTTTCCTCGGTAATAATGCGCGGGCCGGTGACGTAATCGCCGTATTCGGCGGTGTTGGAAATGCTGTAGCGCATGTTGGAAAGCCCGCCTTCATACAACAAATCGACGATCAGTTTCAGCTCATGCAAGCACTCAAAATACGCCATTTCGGCGGGGTATCCGGCTTCTACCAGCGTTTCAAACCCGGCATTGACCAGCGCGGTGACGCCGCCGCAAAGCACGGCCTGCTCGCCGAATAAATCGGTTTCGCATTCATCCTTAAAGGTGGTTTCAATAATGCCCGACTTGCCGCCGCCCACGGCGGATGCATAGGAAAGTGCAAGGGCTTTGGCGGTGCCGGAAACATCTTGCTGCACGGCAATCAGGCAGGGCACGCCGCCGCCTTTTTGAAACTCGCCGCGCACGGTGTGGCCGGGGCCTTTGGGGGCAACCATCAATACATCTAAATCCGCACGCGGTTTGATGAGGCCGAAATGAATGTTGAGGCCATGCGCGAAGAGCAGCGCCGCCCCCGCCTTCATATTTTTTTCAAGCTCGCCGTGATAAATATCGGACTGAAATTCATCGGGGGCGAGTACCATCACCACATCGGCATCTTTGACTAAATCCGCCGCATTGCCGACGCTGAAACCCGCAGCTTGAGCCTTTTTGGCGGTGGCGGATCCGGCACGCAGCGCAATGCGCACATCCGCCACGCCGGAATCTTTCAGATTCAGCGCATGGGCGTGACCTTGGCTGCCGTAGCCCACGATGACGACTTTTTTGCCGCGAATCAGGCTCACATCGCAGTCTTTGTCGTAATAGACATTGAGGCTGATCGGGGAGGTGGTGTGCGCCATGGCTGCAGCAGGGGTTGCCATAAAAACTCCTAATATATTTAAGGGCTAAGAAAGCGGCGTGATAGAGGAAAACCGCCGCCTTGCCAAGTGTTATCTGGCGCTTGCCAGCCGCGTCTAAATGCGCCAGTAAAAGCGGGTATGTCGATTTCTGTGACCTGCCCAATCTGTAACACGCCGCACATGCGCGTGCGCGCGGCCTTTGATGAGTACGCCAAGCATCCCGCCTGTTTGCAGGATGTGCGGCGCATGCATCTGAGTTATGTAGACGCGCATCCGGATGCGCGTTTTGACGCGCTTTTTGCCTGCGACACTTGCGGGTTTCATCAGGTGCATCCGCTGCCCACGCCTGAGAGCTTAAGCGGTTTTTATCAGCATTATGCAGGCTCGGCAGGCTATAGTCGTAAAGAGAAAAAGAAAATCAACCGTACCCGTGCGCGGCTTAAGCGCCTGCGCCGCTACGTGCGCACAGGATCGTTTCTGGATGTGGGGGCGAATATGGGCTTTGCGGTGCAGGCGGCGCATCTGGAAGGTTATGATGCGCACGGCATTGAGATTGATGAAGGCGCGGTGGCGCAGGCGCGCGCGCGCTATGAGCATCTTACTTTCCACGCCACGATGATTGAAGACTATCAGCCGCCCGCCGCCTATGATCTGGTACACTGCGCCGAGGTGATCGAGCACGTGCCGGATGTGCACGCCTTCATGCATCACCTGGCGCGGATGCTGAAACCGGGAGGGTATCTCTACCTTACCACGCCGGATATTGGGCATGTGCGGGTGCCGCGCGACATCATGCGCTGGGGAGAGATAAAACCGCCCGAGCATATTAGCTGGTTTACCAAACAAAGCCTTCGCCTGCTGCTTGAGGCGCATGGCCTTCAGATGACGCGGGTGTTTTTTAACCTAAAGCCGGGACTGCGCGTGGTGGCGCATAAGCCTGCTTTCTAGCAACGTCAGAGGCTTTCGCCGCGCGTTTGGCAGGGCTGGACAAATCGCCCAGCGCTGCTATAACGCGCCGCTCGTAGGGGTGTAGCTCAATTGGTAGAGCGTCGGTCTCCAAAACCGAAGGTTGCAGGTTCGATGCCTGTCGCCCCTGCCAGTGCCAGAGCCGGTTTTAGAGACAAGCCTTTAAGCTTGTGCCATTCATGGGACACTGGCGGGACACTCCCGCACAACAAACCATAACCCATATTGCTATTGACAAAAAACGATGCGCCTTAATCAAGCGAAACTAGGCACAGCTTTGCTCGCTTGCTCAGACGTTTTATTCGCCCACGTTCCCCTGTCGGCCGTACGGCGCTTATACATTGCAAAGTCCGCCAACGCATTCGCCCAAGGACTGTAAATACTAAATCCGTGTTCTTCTTCTGACCGCCTGACGAGGCCAGCAAACGGGTTGATCTCGAGGACTCGTGCGGTGCCATCCGTATTACGAATGACATCAACGCCTGTGCATCCTGGACCGAAAGCAAGTGCTGCTTGCAATGCGGCATCCTTTACTTCATCTGGCAATACTTCAATTTCATTACTTGCGTGTTTTGCCTGAAATTCGTTTGCACTCATCCCTTGTTTTGAGACGTAATACTGGCGTGCATCTTGCTCATCAAGCGCCACGCGCAGCATATCTGCTCCTTGAGAGACGTTGGTAATGCGCATTCCTGGTTGCGCCCGTCGTTGGCAGGCAGCGACCACTTTTGCGGTATTGTGTCCTTCGCTATCTATGCCTACGACCACTTGAACGCGGTAGTCTCTTCGCCTCATAGGGTCTGATTCGATAAACTCTTGTATCAGAGCTCCACCGTTTTTAGCCTTCCGCGACAGCGCATGAAAATCTAAAAATGCCTGTTTTGCTTCTTCTTTAGTGTCAACAATCCTTACCTGATCTCCATTCCACCCCATGTTTGATTTTACGACATAAGGGCCGTGACCAAGGGATGCAAGAAAAGCATCTATTTCTGAATGTCTTTGCAGTTCGTTATGGAATAGCCCGAATGTTTTTGGTGTAGGAACTTGATGTGCCTCAAACACTTTTTGACTAAGAAGCTTATCATGCGCATTTTTCAGGCTTTCATAATCTTGATAGACTGGCACTTCAGCTTGCCTTAAAGCTGTTGCAAGTTCTTCTGTCGCTTTGATCTCAACGGGAGTGCGAAGTGTTGCGGCATCAAACGATGAGAGAGCATAATCTTGTTCGCCAGAAATCAGATGAATTCCATCTTCTCTGCGCTGGATTATAACCTTTTCAGCGTTGATTAAGGTTGCTTGATGTCCACTGGCTTTTAACGCAGCTGCAATGGATTCTGAATCATGGCGTTTGTGTTTTTGGTCTTGATAGAGAATCAACAGATTCAAAGGTCTTTCCGTTTGCAGCAATCCTATTACATGCTGCGCGGTATTTTCTGCACCATGATTATTCAACGGCGGCACATTAGCGCCAATGGTAGGAGTGACGTCAATGGCCGCGGCTAACTTTTCCGGGCTGGAAAGAGCTTCGTTTATTGTTCTGTGGAAATCTTTCTCTGCAATAGGATGGGCAGGATAAACTTGAGCAATACCCTTAGTGCCGAGTGCATTAGCGCGTTGAATTTGCTCTCTATCATTGCGGGGCACTACTAGTTGAGGTGTTCGCGCATCAAATAACTCAAAGGTAGTGTTGTAGCCGCCGCGTGTAATAGCTACAGCGGCATTGGCAAGCTCGGCGCGAAATTTTTGGCTATCAATGGGGGCAAAAACGCGAATCATCCCTTGGCCTTCTTGTGCAGCTAATTGCTCAAGATAGGCAAACACAGTAATTTGTCTATTGGCGTCACTGGGGTCTTGAACATAATGCTTCTTTGCATTTTCGCTGAGATAAATATCCCAAAACTGATGCTTAAAATTCGCCGAATAGTTTCGAGCTCTAATAATATTCTCGAAGAAAGGCAGATCTTTTGGATGGTAGCCGCCCCCACCAAATACAATGACATGCCTGTCTTTATCAGGCCCATCATTGCGCTTTGGCATTGGTGTGATGAAATTACCTGCGTAAGCGGTGGGAGTAGTAATATGTTCCCACTAAGGCTGACTCTGTGCCAGGGTAGAAAATTTATTGTCTCCGCGTATTAAAATTTGATCATAATGTGTATTCAGTAAATCTATGACTTCTGTTGGCTTGTTGCTATGCACAATATCTCGACATAAGGAGATCATTTTTGGTTTGATAGTGCCTGTTTGCTTTAATTCGCCTATGGCTTCTATGTCGTGCTTACGGAATATTTGTTGAAATGGGAAAAATTCGGTAATGACTGCATCAGGTTTAAAATCAGCCAGAGCAGCCTTCACTGCATTTTTTCTGGCCTCTATATAACCTGCATTATTTTCGTAAGGCTGATTATTTTGAGTAACGTATTCCCAATTGCCATTTGGTAGAATTTTATAATCAACCAAAGGCAAATGCACTACGCGCGCATGATGAAAATCAAACGTTTGCGCAGCGCCAGCATAATTTAGTGTGCCAGAGAGAAGCATCACCTCAGCACCCTGATTCTCAAGCTGCTTAATGAGCTGGCTTGCGATATTAAAATGACCGTAGCCCTCGTGTGATTCAACAAATAAGGCAATTCTTGGTTTTTTCGTTTCCATATCTCGCTCCATAATTTGCTTATTTTATAGCATTAGATTAGGCTAATTTGTGTTAAGTTTTGATGATAGTTTCTTTGAATATCATTGTATTTTATCCCATGAATTGCCCCAAAAGTGCCCCAAAGCCTAGTAGTATGATCATTATAATGCTGTATTTCTATAATAAAATAGGATTAGTCCATCGGTTTGTGTATCATATGTTGCTATTTATTGCCTTCTTTTGTAGTTTGCCGTCATGCGTTATAGTGAGGTGTGACCTATGGCAAGTATTGAAAAGCGCACGACAGGCGGCGGCGAGGTGGCGTACCGCGTCAAAATACGGTTGCGGGGTTTTCCCACCCAAACTGCTACGTTTGAGCGCCTAACGGATGCAAAAAAATGGGCACAGCATACTGAGGCGGCAATTCGTGAAGGCCGCTATTTCAAATCATCGCAGGCTAAGAAGCGCACATTGGCTGATGCTATTGCACGCTATGAGAAAGAAATACTAACGCGCAAAGGCAATAAAGCGGTAAATGCACGCCAGCATTTGCGCTGGTGGAAAGAAGCTATCGGTGCCTATACGCTTGCAGATGTGACCACGGCGCTGATTGTCGAGCATCGAAACAAGCTTATTGGCAGCACAAATAAATATGGGCGCGAGTTAGGTGCCAGCACTGCAAACCGTTATGCCGCCTCTTTAAGCCACGTGCTCAGCGTTGCAACCGATCAATGGGAGTGGATAGACAGCAACCCCGTATCACGCGTTAAAAAACTAAAAGAACCACGTGGCAGAGTGCGGTTTTTATCCGATGAAGAGCGTAGCAACCTGCTTGCTGCGTGCAAAACAAGTGACAATACACATCTATACTTGGTGGTCGTACTGGCACTGAGCACCGGAGCGCGCAAAATGGAAGTGCTGGGGCTAAAGTGGAAGGATGTAGATTTGAAACGTCAGGCCATTGTGCTGCATGATACCAAAAACGGCGAGCGCCGCGTGCTACCCCTGCAAGGCCATGCTTTGGAGTGTATGAAGGCGCACGCCAAGGTGCGTAGCCTGCATAGCGAATATGTATTCCCCAGTGATGTAAAGAACCAGCCTATGGATATTCGCACTGCGTGGGAAAATGCCATGATCAGTGCAGGCGTGCATGACTTCCGCTTCCATGATCTGCGCCACAGTGCTGCCAGCTACCTTGCTATGAATGGTGCAAGCCTTGCCGAAATAGCCGAAGTGCTAGGCCACAAAACCCTCGCCATGGTGAAGCGTTACGCGCACTTAAGTGAAGCGCATACCAGCAAAGTGGTTGCTCGCATGAATGAGAAAATTTTTCAGAGTTTGTCCTAATGGAAATATTTCCAACATGGTTGCCTGATAAAGTTAAGGTGGCAATAGGCGATGCAGCATTCCTTGAACAAGAGGACTATCTCCCTGTAAAGCGGCTTCTCACTGATGACACTGTCATGCCTAATATTTGGAATCTTCTTGATAAGAAAGGACAAGCGATAGAATTTTATATGAAAAGATTAAACGCTATTTCCTGGTGGGTGATGGCTGATACGATGCCTTTGGCTGAACAGAAGAAGCATTTATTAAAAGCAGAGAAAGCACTGCATGCATTGTATGCTAACATCATTCCATGCGCTGAAAACCAATTTTTTATGCAGCATTGTTTTGAAAATGCGATGCGGGAATATTTCCACCCTCAGAGAGTGCCATTTAATATGATTGGGCAAAACAATTCAGAACGTCTTTCTGTTCACTTTATTAGTTTGCTTGGAAAAATACTGAATCATTTTGATGAACAAAAAAAATATTTATTAGAAAGACAGCATCAAAAAGACTCGATTTTTCCGCGCAAAATGAATGATAAAAATGCCTTTCGCACGTATCTAGTTAAAGGTGTGTCTAAGGATGTAAAAGAATTTCTAGGTGCCAAGAATTATGCCTTAGTAGCAGAAATAGTCCAAGTTATGACTGACGACTACGATGGTATAGGGGAAGATCTAATCTCAAAAATTGTGAACAGCTAGAACATTGTTGGCAATTTTAGCAGCAACCTTCCTCCTAAATAATATACCTCTGTCTTAAAACTCCTCTTACCAGTTGGTACTGGTTCATATTATCTTAAAGAGGAGCAAACATGACTACCACTAAACTCATCCCATTAACGCAGTGGTCACAACACCACCCATATCCGAATATATCGGGGCTGCGCTATTTAGTGTTCAATGCCAACTCAAATGGTTTTGCATCGTGCATTAAGCGCATTGGCAAACGCATTTTAATTGATGAGGCCGCCTATTTTGCATGGGTAGAAACCCAGCAAGTGCCTCAGCACCCCATCAGCAACTAAAAGAAAAGCCCCGCTGATCAGGGCGGGGCAGAAAGCTTTATCATGAAAACACTACCATTCTGCGGTGGCATTGTCCACCGCGCCTATTGCTGCAACCTTTTTGTGGAGGTTTGCCATGGGTGCTAAATTTAGAATCACGTTTATAATGTACTTTAATGGCGAGCCTGAAACCTATGTGGTGCGGGGACGGGCAGCCGAAACACTTGCCTGCCTTGTGCATGCTGGGCAGTCTGGCATAACTGCGCTGGAGGTAAATAGCTGGGCATACCGTTTAGCGTCATACATTCATGACCTTCGCCATAAATACGGGCTTGATATTCACACTATCATGGAGCCGCATGATGGGGGCGAGCACGCGCGCTACCGATTGATTACACCGGTTCATATTGAAGCAGCGGGTGAAGATCATGGCTAAATACAATAAAACAGGCCGCAGCAAGACTAAGGGGCGGGTAGTGATACTTCCCTATCCGCTACTTGAAAGTGATGCGTGGCGTACGCTGCCGCCGCCTGCATGTAAAATCTTCATTGAGCTGAGGCGACGGTTTAATGGCGCTAATAACGGCGATATATCCCTGAGCTGCCGTGAGGCAGCAGAGATAGCGGGCTGTAGTAAAGGTAGCGCAAAACGCCATTTTGATTCCCTTATTAGTCACGGGTTTATTGATTTGCGCCGGAAAGGAGTGATGCGCAACCGCTTTGCAAGCACGTGGTATCTGACCATGGAGACGTGCGAATTTCAGCCAAGCTATCCAACGAATCGCTGGCGAGCTTACAAAAAAACGCCAGTTCTACCACAAGACTTCACAGTACCTGATATGAAACGCTGAGTAGCAAAAATGCTTTTTTCAGTTTCACTACAGAACCAGTCAGAAAGGTTTGAGACTTCACTGCAGTTTCACGACAGATACACATATAATATACCACAGGGGGGCTGGATACAGTTCTCCTCTTTTTAGGAGATTAACACAATGACACACCCGATTATCATTGATGCAAAGGCAAACATTCATCAGGAAGCTGACATTGCTTCTGGCCATGAAGCGCATCGACCGTTGCGACCATGGTCAATTAGAGGCGCTCTTAAGCATTTGGCATCGCAGCGCATAGCAATTTCTGAATCGCTTTCAGACTCGCTGCCAAGCAAACCAACCGTCGCACAGCGCGTCGCTGCAGCGGCATTTGATGCTGCAATTCATGGCAACATGAAAGCTATACAGTTTGTGACCGATCAAATTGATGGCAAAATATGGGATAACCGCATGCACGAAGATTTTTTAGCAATACAGGCGATGAGCGATGAAGAATTGCTAGAGTTTATTGCGCAACCGTTGCTAGAAAAAAATCAATAAAAATGAAGAGTATTAGAGATCGAGTCTGGTGAAAATCATTGTGCCAGTACAGTTCTAATATCAAATATTATGGGCTTATACGGCAACCCTGCATCTTCTGAGCGCATAAGATGTTCTATTTCTCTGTAATAAAGATCTAGTGTGGCTCTGTGGCGCCTACCTAGCTCATCGACACAAACCATGTTGTCTATTAATATACGGCCTGGAAGTTCAGATGTTTTCCATTTAGATGATGTCTTGATGCCCAAAAGATTGCACCATTCAATTCCTAGGTCGATACAGTCGCGTATCGGGTTAACGCTTCCGACGGAAAAAGATTTCATCATGCACGCCATTAGCTCTCTTTCTATATTTCGCTTCACCTTATGAGTTATTTTTTTCTCCAGTATAGGTGGCTTTGTATCGGGTGTAGTATTACATAGTTGCCATTGTTTATCGGCCTCGCTTTGCTGGTCAGTACCATAACACCATCCAATTTCGCGCAGTTTCCTGCTAACCCCATCACGCTCTGTGCAGTATTTATCAAAGCTAGCCTCGTCTAAAGCACCTCGGCATTTAGAGTGTGCGTCTTGCCAAGCCAAAATTAAGCTTTCGGCGTCCTTGGCACTTAGTGGTTTAGACCTATAATCACCTTGTATGACATAAATTGTGCTTATACAGGCTAACATAATTAGTATTGTTTTAATTATCTGCACTTACTGCCCTCTCTGGTGATCGGGGAGTTTGTAAACCTATCAGAAGAGAGGTCGCGCACGTCTTTAGCCGTGAAGCTTGAACATACACGTGCGCCTCCCCGACCATACGTCGAGGAGTGCTTGGCGGTGCACTAAGACCGCTTCTGATAGGGGTTACAACGCCCCAAGCGTCGAAACGCTCAAGACAACTCATAGGTGATGGGGCGTGCTGTGGCAATGACGAAAATATTTGCGAACAATACTGCAGATTTTCTGCATTCAGGCGCGCTCTAAGTTGTCAATTATTGGTTGAATTTATCAAGTTAGAAGGTTGCTAGCGATGGGTTCCCTGAGTGATTGTGGGTATGTTCACTCTGGAACACATCATCTAGGAGGCGACCGTGGTATCCTCTAATTCCTTAAGCGCCAAAAATGTGTATGCATTTACGGAAACAAAAGAACTCACGCTAAACCGCCAAGATTTACCAAAAGATACTCAGTTTGAAGTGACTTACAATATGCAGCACCTTCAACAATATTTCTTCGTGAGAGAATATGCATACCGATTGGATTTAGGATTGAAGCATTTCTCAGGAGCGGAGGATGAGGTTGATCAGTATAGCCAATTCATTCTCGCCAGAAAAGGCCACTTTGTATTAGGTGGTGCACGTCTCACTGTGGTTCATCCGAGATCTAATAAAATGTTGGCGCTAGAATCGGAGTCTTTTGTGTTGCGAAAGATGTTCCCGATTTTAACAAGGTATAGTTACTGTGAACTGGGCAGAACGGCATTGCTTCCCCAATATCGTAATGGTGATATTTTATCAGAAATTTTTAGAATTTCTGCGGAAACGGCAGTGTCTCAAGGATGCAAATTCTTATTTGGTGTTTCGCCACGTTCTGTAGCGCGTCGCTTTCGTAATGCTTATAATGCACTAGGATATCCGACCGAAATTTATGATGCAATTCCGGCGCCAGTAAAACCTATCCATGAAAATCTGAATATTCAATTTTTGGCGACGCATCTAGCGCCAGCTGACGGCCTAATGTTAGAGTATTTGCCCCAATTTAACTAGAAACGGAGAGAATGATGCCCTCAAACACAGCAAGAAAAATAGATCCGCATGATGATCATGCGTTTGATACACTACTTCAGTACACAATGGTCTGCGCAGATGCGGTGCGTCCTTTGTTAAAATCTGCTACGATACAGAGCTATAAACGATTTCTAAACATGATGTATCACTATACTTTTGATAGTGAGCGCAAGTGTTTACACGCAGCAGAGCAAACCGATTCTCCAGAATTAAGGGACTATTTTTTACATATGGCTAAGGAAGAGCGGGGACATTATTTATTAGCGGAGAAAGATCTGGAAGGTTTCGGCGAGTCGGTAGATAAAACCACCAGACCAGACGCGGTGAAGGAGTTTGATGATTTTTGGTATGGTCTAGGTAAAAAAGACCCTAACGAATTTACTGGAGCACTTTTGGTATTTGAAGGCATTGCCGATCAAGTGGGCGAAGAGGTCGTCAATCTTATCGCACGGTTGGATCTTAATAAAAAGCAGTCTCGTTGGCTTAGGGTACATGTTGAAGCTGACCACAGCCATGGAGCAGAAGCAGTTGCAATTTGTAAGCGGTACTACATGAATAATCCCACGGCCATGCATGACGCTGCAGCAGAAGCTAGCCGTCGCTGGAGCGAGGTGTTTACCACGGCATTTCAAGACTAAATTATAGCTGATTTACTTAGAGGCCCCTCTCCCTTCAGGTAGATTTGCCTTGACCTTTATACCAACATAGGTTGCATTGTGGATCAAAAAAATCCTAAGGCAGGCCATGTTGCATTTTGCTCTCAGTGTTGTCATTATACTTTGGGCGTCCGCCTGCTATGCAAAAGATAAGATTAGCAACCTCTCGCTGCGCGCGCTTTCTGAGATTAAAGTATACACCGCTTCTCGAAAAGAAGAAGATCCAGAGCGGTCTCCTAGTGCTATCTATGTCATTACTCAAGAAGACATCAAACAGATGGGTGCACAGACAATTCCAGATGCCTTACGCGCTGCTCCCGGTATTCATGTGGCGAAGATTTCTTCGAATAAATGGGTGATTGCATCGCGAGGGTTTAGTGGTCAGTACGTTACCAACCTGTTGGTTCTCTTGGACGGCCGCCCATTATATTCCACCCTCTTTTCTGGTGTATTCTGGGATCAGCAAGATTTGGTGATGGAAGATATCAAGCAAATTGAGGTGATTCGTGGTCCTGGGGCTGCGGTGTGGGGATTGAACGCCGTTAATGGCGTTATTAACATCATCACTAAGCATAGCGAAGACACTCAAGGGACATACTTGAGTCTTACTTCGGGCAATTATTTTAACGCGATTACTGAGGCCAGAAAAGGTGGCAAGCTTGATGATAAATCATCTTATCGCGCTTATGTAAAATACCGTAATACTGACAATTATAAAAAGCTAGATGGTACGAGCAATAATGATGATTGGCAGATGGCCAATGCGGGATTCAGGTATGATGCCGACTTTTCTTACAACAACAGTTTAGAGCTAACCGGGCAAATACGTACTAGCGAGGCCAACCAAAACCTGAAGCTGCCCACTCTTGCGGCGCCGTTTTTCTTGCGAGATGCAGACGATGAAGTAGTTCATGGCGGCTATTTAATGGCGAACTGGCAACGTGGGCTCTCAGAACGTTCTGATCTGCGTACTAAGGCTTATGTAGATCTAAGTAAGATTGATTTAGGCTATGTGGCCATTGTAAACCGTGTCTTTGAAGTAGAAGCTCAAAATGACTATCAGCTATCTGATCGACATAGCCTGATATGGGGCGCTGGCTACAGACTGGTTTCTGATGCGATTGATGATTCTATTTATTTAAACTACGACCCGCAAAGCAGAATCACTAATTTTGCGAGCATTTTTGCGCAAGATACTATTGCACTGATAGAGAACGAACTCTATGCAACGCTTGGCAGCAAAATTGAGTATAACAGCTACAGTGGCGTAGAAGTGCTGCCAAGCACGAAGTTGGCATGGACGTTTAGCGAGAATCAAACCTTGTGGGGGAGCGTTTCAAGAGCGGCACGCAGTCCCAGCAGGGGAACGCATGATTTATCTTTGCAGTCTCTCGGAACTCCAGCTGGATATGTCTCCCTTATCGGCAATGATGCGTTCCAAGCGGAAGAGCTACTTGCCTATGAGCTGGGATATAAGAATGCTGTATTCCATTCACTTTCTTTTGATATTTCAGCATTTATCAATGATTATTCAAAACTGAGAACCTTTACTTCTGGTCGCCCCCCCTTTGGTGCTGTGGCTGTGCCTTTAGACATTGCTAACAACGGAGCAGCACATAACATCGGATACGAAATAAATGCTAAATACAAGCCTTCTAGCCAATGGTGGTTGACGGCAAGCTATAGCTATATTCGCCCGAACTATCAGCTAAATTCTGGTGTTGCCGACCCTATCTTTACCAATGAAGAGCAACGCACACCCAGTAATATTGCCTCGCTGAGAGGATCTTATCAACTCACTCCATCGTTAACGACGAATCATTCTCTTTATTATTTGGATAAATTGGAATCCTTCCAGATCGGCAAGCAGCTTAATTATAGCGCAAATATTCTTTTTACGCCAGTTCCGGGTACTGAAATTGGGCTCTATGCAGAAAACATTTTAGAAGATCAGCATCGAGAGTTTTCGGCTCCTTTATACGGGGAGCCTGCCTGGGTACCACGCGCATATTTCATTAAAATATCTGTTGGCTTATAAATGTATGCGCGCGCCCTGACTTTGATAGTTCTAATATGCGCTATGTGGCCAAGCCCAGCAGCGCCTCTCCCCATGGAGAGCAAAAAAGAGCGCATTGCCGTCGTGAAAGCTGCGATGATGAATCAGCTGCTCCATTACATACACGAGCAGGGTTCTAGGCTAAGCACTAAGTCAAAAATATTATGTATAGCTGGAGATGATATACTGCTTCGTACACTACGTGATCTTTATAAAAAATCTCCCCCCAATATCGGTCACAATATTATTGACCCTCAAAGTTCTGGGGTCTCATGTGATGTCATTTATTTCGCTCCTGATATTGCTTATAACGAAGCCATCAAAATGCTGAGGCAAAGATCAGAACTGCCGTTGATTTTAGGGTGCCACTCGCAGCATTTAATAGATTACGAGATGATCTCCTTTTTGGAAGTGATGGGAAAGATAAATTTATACGTCAACCTGGGGAATTTAGAGAAAGCAGGATTTACTGCGAGCCCAGATTTATTAGATGTGGCACAGAAAGTGAAGCGATGAAAAAGTTAATTAATAGCTTGTCAATCAAGAATAAGCTGCGGCTATTGCTGATTACGAGTACGGGATTAGCGTCTATATTATCGTCTTTGTTTGTCGTCTATATCGGCATTTCTAATCGTTACGAAGAGTATACTCGCGATCTGATGGTCACGACCCAATTGATCGGTAGTCGAAATGCTGCTGCCTTAGCCTTCCAAAATCCAGAGAGCGCGGCTAAAAATTTAGAAATCCTCTCAGAAACCAAGAATATTTTAAGAGCGTGTATTTATGATAAACACGGAAGTTTATTTGCCAGTTATCAAGATAGCGCGGCCAGAAACCTCAAAGTAGTAACATGCAAGCTTGGTAGGAGGCGTTGGAATAATACGTATCATGAAGTGTCCCTCTTAGAAGGAGGGCATGCATATGCTTCTAGTAATATTTATTCTTCTGGAGAATTGGTAGGTGTCGCAAGCGTAGTGTCCTATACCACTCATTTACGTTACGATGCGATAAAACAAATAGGGATAGCGACCTTGGCTATCATCATAACGCTCGTAGTAGTGCTACTGGCGCTGAGAAAATTACAAGCGCTTATTTACGCTCCCATAAAAGATGTTGTGCAAGCCGCACAAAACTTAAGCCTCAGTGACTACCCTAAAGAATATGCAACCTACCCACACAGTCACGAATTAGGAGCACTGGTCAATGCATTCAATACTATCCTCATTCGAAACGGTGAATATTTACGCACCCAAGAAGCTCGCACTGCAGCGACCTCCAACGCATTGAAAAACTCTTTGGGAGTAATTGAATCACTGCGAACCAACTACGAGACGCGCTTAATACAAAGTTTACGTTCTGTTGTCAGCATTATTAATGAGCGCTCCTTAGGCGATAATATCCAAAACTATATCTCTTACTTGAGTGACTTAAGTGAGGAAATGCAGATATTCCAATCTGATATAGAAACAGTACAAGCATTGAGCTCAATTTACGAGAGATCAATTTTAGATGTTCCAAAAACAATAGTGCTGAATGATATAGTAGTACGACTTCTAGCGAGAATCTATAGCCTTAACCCAAACGTGAGTAGGAGCAAAATCGTCATAGATAAACTCGGCTGTATAGAGGCACGGGAAGAAATTTTTGCTAAAATGATAGAAATAGGGATTACCTTAATTGCTTTGATTATTCCCGAACATGATCAGTTTGAATCTTTTAATATATCACGGCTTAGTCGCTTCGATTCTGATGAATTAGTATTTCATGTGAAACGAAAAATTTTTGGTGCAGAAATATGCGAAAAACTCAATCTCAGCGACTTTTTTGAACAACAAATGGATACAGATACTTATTGGTATATCACAGATGAAAAAATATGTTCAGAGGATTTCAAGTTTTACATCGATTCGCTAAAATATGTGGGTAGCGCTAACCATATTGCTGTAAATTATCGTTCATCTAGCGCTGGCTTTTCGTTATGCTTCATACTTTCATCTACCGCACCATCAGCGTATCTCGGAGAGTAACATGGCTGTTCTCGATGAGCGCAATATTGAGATTGGGAGAAGAATAGAAACAAGAAGAAAAATTCTCAATGTATCCAGTAGAGATTTGGGACAAATATTAGGAGTCAGTTATCAGCAGATATATAAATACGAATGTGGCAGAGATCGAGTAAGCATCACGAAGTTAAAGAAGATCGCTGAAGCATTGCAAACCGACATCTCTTATTTCATCGAGAATGAAACTGAGTTCAATGAGATTCTAAAAGAGCTTCCGGAGCGTGCGAGAATTATTGACGATGAGCTGCATAAGATCGCTAAAAACTATGGACGCATAGCGGACCATCGAATCCGTGCGGCTATTCAAGACCTTGTTCGATTGATTGCTAACTCAAAAAAGCCTAAATCGTAAGTACCTCGTTGGCAATGGAGGCAATAAGTGCACTCAAGTCACTTCGAAGTTTCTCACTGGAAATTTTATTGAAATTGCTAATGAGTGGATAAATTCTTTTATCGTCTCGCAAACTCTTTGGCGGTGCACTGCTGAGATCCACATCCATAACATCCTGGTAAAGTGAATGAATATCTATATCGTTCGCTCTACATAGCTCAAACAGTGACGCGGCACTGATTCTATTATGACCTTTTTCGTATTTCTGCAGCTGTTGAAAGCTGATACCTAACTGCTTACTAAGCGTGGCCTGATTCATGCCGAGCAGCAACCTTCTATGCCGCAATCTCGAGCCTAGTCTTGTATTTATATCTGTACCTTCTGATTGCATCCTGCGAAACACTATTTAAAGAATTTAAAACTCAAACATATAGAAAACTTAATAAGGACACTGCCATGGACATTGCAGAAATCAAGAAAAACTATGGTATTACCGACAATGATTTTGCCGACATTGATGCGTATCTGAAGCAATCAACGTTAGAAGATAAATCTTTAGACCAAGATTTTGAGAAAAAACGCTGGTTTGTGGAGCCAACTTACCCGTTGCCGTCGAACTTTAGAGAAATCGAAAAATCCAGTGCTGCCTTAGGGTTTGACATCAGTTCGGATATGCGCACTGGCCAGTTATTAGCTACACTAGCGGCTTCTAAGCCTAACGGCAAGTTTCTGGAGATCGGTACAGGTTGCGGGTTGGGCACCAGTTGGATTCTTCGGGGGATGTGTAGCCAATCTAGGCTTACTTCGATAGAAACTAATTCCACATGGCTTGAAGTGGCAAGAAACAATGTGCATGACGCGCGTGTTACTTTTTTGCTTGATGACGCCGCGCAGCACATCCGAAATAGTCCACCGGAAACATACGATTTTATTTTCGCCGATGCGCTCCCGGGCAAGTACTTTCTGGTAGATGAAGCGCTAAAACTACTAAAGCATGGTGGGTTCTATATCATTGATGATTGTATACATCAGCCTCAATGGCCGAAAGAAGTTTATAGATTCCACCGTAAGATTATAGGACTGTTACAAGAACGAAAGGATATTATCTTAATTGGCTTGGAGTGGGCGGTAGGAGTTACTATAGCTGTTAAATTATGAACAACGATAAACGGTGGCAGTGGCCCAGCGCCCTGCCGCCTCATTCGTGCGCTAAGTTGGCTTTGTCATCGCGCGTGCGCGCAAGGGAAGAAGGATTTTTCATGGGACACTGGTGGGGCACTTGCCAGTAAAAAATAGTCATAATTACTAACAGGTGACAAATAACGCGCAAGGCTTAAGTGACTAATTTTATTGATAATATCTGCTTTTGTTTGCTGTGGCGTTTTGTACCGAACGCGTCTCCAAAACCGAAGGTTGCAGGTTCGATGCCTGTCGCCCCTGCCAGTACCAGCGCGAAGATCGCTAGATTTCTTCCTCGTAGCCTGCCTGAGTATCAAGATTCGGTTGCAAGCGTCTTAGACACAATCATGAACGTTAGGCGTTATAGGCTTGGCGGTCTGAATGAACCGCTCGCTTTTGAAGGCAAAATCTGCTAAGCATTTTCTCATGCGCGCTATTTCACATGGCTCTCTTCGCTTTATAAGCCTCTTTCTGATGCTGGTGCTGGCGATGAGCTCAGTGTTCGCGCCTGCGCGTTTTGCCTGTGCGACGATGGCACATGGCTATGAAACCACAGCAGCGCCGCAAGAAAAAAATGCGCTGCCGCCCTGTCATGAGCTTCAGAATAAAGAGCCTCAGCCTGCATTAAGCACCTCCGCAGATTGCTGCGATAGTGGGCACTGCGCGAGCTGTTTGCACGCTGCGGCAATGCTGCCTCAAGCGTTGATGATAGGCACGCCGAGTATGCCCGCACCCGCTTTAATGCGCTACGCCGTAACGATCGCGGTGCATCACGTGCATGTGCCCACGCGGCCACCCAGCGCCTAAACTTCCTGATTGACTGGTTTCAATAGGTTCATGCGCGTGCAGCGCATGAGAGTTCATTCATCATGTGGAGTTTTTATGATTAAATCTGTTCTAATGGTTGCCGCTTTGGCGCTGCTTACCGCCTGTAGTGGTGCCGCCTGCGGGTGTCGTCAATGTGCGCACCATCACTGTGCCTGCGAACAAAAAGGCGTGTGCGAATGCCACAAGCCGGGCGTTAGCGGGGTGTGCGAGCATTGCTCGAGCAAGCATTAAGCCCCGGTATCTGGAGGGAAGAGGCGTGAGCTTCTTCCCTTGTGGCCTTTGAAAAAACGCTTGCCAGTAAGGGGGTGATGGGTTAGGCATCGCGCCTTATTGGTCGCAAGACGCTAAAAAAATTAGGAGAAGAACATGGCAAAAGCAGGCATTCACCCCGATTATCACATGGTAACGGTGGTACTTCCCAGCGGATCGCGTTACGAAACCCGCTCAACCTACGGTAAGGCTGGGGATGTGATCACGCTTGATGTTGATCCCAGCACCCATTCCGCCTGGATTGGCGGTAGCCAGCTGCGCGTAACTGGCCGTGTCGAGAAATTTAATGACCGCTTTGCCGGTCTTAGCATTGCGGGCGGCGCGAAGCCTGCGGCGAAAGCGGAAGTCAAGGCGGAAGCCAAGGCAGAAGACAAAAAGCCCGCAGCGAAAGAAGCCAAGGCTGCAGCGGCGAAAAAGCCGAAAAAATAGTTCGGCGTCGATTAGGGATACCGTAAGGGGGATGCGTGAAGCGTTCCCCTTTTTTATAGTCTAAACGACTAACGGCTATAGTGCGCTGGTATTATTTATGCGGCGATTTTACTTAAAAAGCTGCGTACGGCCTGCACCAAAATGCTGGAGCTAACATTCAGGTTTCTGCCGGTTTCAGCCACTTGCCGCGAGCTTTGCTGCACTTGCTGCATGGAAGCCTGTACCGTTTCAATCGAGCGCTGGATGGTGTTAATCGCGCTGTTAGCGCTTTTCATGCTGTAAATCAGCTCGCCAATGATCTTGCGCTGCGCTTCAGCGGTTTCGGCAGCTTCCTCGTTACTGTCTTTCATCATTGCCACGCGCTGGTTGACGACATCGAGCGCCTGCGAACTAATGGCCGACTTTTCTTGCAGTTCGCTGATATTATCGATGATTTCCTCGGTCGCTTTTTTGGTTTGCGCGGCAAGTACTTTGACCTCTTGTGCAACGACCACGAAACCCTTGCCCGCTTCACCGGCGCGCGCCGATTCAATCCCCGCATTGAGCGCGAGCAAATTAATACGCTCGGTAATTTTGCGGATCATGTGCGTTACGCCGCTGATGCGCTCGCTGGCGGTGGAAAGTTCGGCAACGCTGGCCATGGCCTGCGCCACTTCCTTGGCCATTTCGGCAGAGATTTTTTGCGCTTTCTGCGAAGCCCGTGCCAGCTGCGTGACCGATTCGTAGCTGCTATCGGCACGGTGGCTGACTTCCTGCACATCGCGCGCGGTGATGTTGACCGACTCGGTGATGGTGCTGGCGTGGCGTTCGGCGGCGTCTGCGGCGCTTAAAATACGTTCGGAACTGAGCGATAATTGTTCAGAAGCGGCGACGACACTATCGACCACCTGCTCGCTACGCAGGCGAAATTCCTGCGCGGTTTGATCCATCATCTCACCGTGTGCAGCGAGCGACTGCGCCTGAGCCAAACGCTCCTGCTCGATTATGTGCATGCGCTGATGCGCCAGGCGCAGCACATCGAGCGAAAACGCGATATCGCCAAGCTCATCGCGGCGATTTGTATGCGGCACTTCGCTGTCGTAATCGTTATTGGTGAGGGCGTACAGGCGCTGCTGAATGGCGGCAATCGGGCGTGTGATGCCGGTGCGCGAATAGGCATAAATGAAAAAGGGGATCAATGCGGCGGCGAACACCAGCACCAACGCAAACATCCGCAGCGTTTGATCACCTGAAGGTTCCATGAAATTGTGGGACATATGCCCAATCATGCGCGCTTCCAGCGCGTGCAGGTCATCTTCTTTGGGCGCCGGATCATTGGCAAGCCAGCTTTTTAGCAGGGATAATTCGTTTAACGCCGCCGCCATGTGGGCATTATCAGCAAATGGCGCACTGAGTGCGCGCGCGGTTTCTAACTTTTCCTGTAAGCGGGCTTCCAGCGCTGTATCCAGCGTTGGCAGGAGTGGTTGAGCGACTGATCCGTCCTCTAACACGACCGCTTCCTCAGAGGCAGCCGCACGCTGTTTGACAAGCCCGTGCAGCGTTTGCGTAATTTCAAACGTGGTATGCAGCAAACGATGCTGCGCTGCTTCGTGCGCATCCCGCGCTTGTTGCTGCTCGATTTCGCGTAGTAAAAAGCCGCCACCCATCATGGTCAGCAGCGCCAGCAGGCACACGACAGCCAGCAAACGTTGCGCGATACTCAGGCGCATGAGTCCTCCGTGCGATGAAAGCGTTTTTTATTTTCTAGACTGCAACCTGACAGCTTCGATTCAAATTGCAACTACTTCAAGTTGCAAAGGCGCGTAAAGCAGGTGGTTTTAGTCGGCACGTTTGAAGAAAGCCTCAGCCGCACCGCGCACATCGGCGCGGCGAGCAATTTCGGCTTCGGTGCGAAAAATCTCGAGCTTGAGATCGGCGATGTAGCGATGCATTTCCTCGACGCTGATAGTTTCTAAATTGCGCGGTAAGCCTTCGGTGCGTGGTTTGATGTCTTCATCCATAACAATCCTGCGTGCTGCGAGTGAACTTTATAGTCATTCCACTTAGGAAATTATACAGGTCTGCTTTCGCCTTTGTGTAATTCCTAATTGAAACGACTATACATTGCCGCCAAAATAGCCCAAAACCAACCCCATGTTCAAGCGATCAACTAACGCGCAAGCTTCCGCCCTGCCGATGCAGGCGATCGCCGTGCGCGGGGACGGCAAGGACTACCGGCTGGAACTGGCCGAGACGCTGGCGCCTGAGCCAAAGCCCCACGAGGTGCGAATCCGCGTCGCCTATGCCGGCGTGAACCGAGCGGACATCGTGCAGGCCTGCGGTCAATATCCGCCGCCGAGTGGTGCCAGCGAGATCTTGGGTCTGGAAGTTTCCGGCGAGATTGAAGCGCTCGGCAGTGACGTGACCGGCTGGTCAGTGGGCGAGCGCGTGTGTGCACTCACCGATGGTGGAGCCTACGCGCAGTTCGTGTGTGTACCGGGGACGCAGTTACTCAGCATTCCTCCGAAAATGAGCTTTGCCGAGGCGGCGAGCATTCCCGAAGCTGCCGCGGCATCTTGGATGGCGCTGATGGAAAAAGCGCGCCTGAAACCTGGCGAGCGGATCCTGATTCACGGCGCAGCCGGTGGCATTGGCCCGCTCATGGTGCAGCTGGCGCGCGCGCAGGGTGCCATCGTGTATGCCAGCGCCTCGGGCGAGCAGAAAGCCGCGTTGCTTGCTGGCCTGGGCGCGAAGGTGATCGATTACAAAACACTCGACATCCGCGCGCAGATCATGGCGCACACCGGGGGCGAGGGGGTGGATGTGATTATCGATCCGCTGGGCGCAGGTGCGGCAGAGATGCATTTTTCCCTGCTGCGCAGTGGCGGCAGATTAGTAACGATTGGCTTTTTGCAAGGCAGCCGCATTCAGGAATTATCGATCAGCGCGATGCTGCTTAAATCGCTGAGCTGGCATGCGTTTTCGCTGCGCGCGCAAACGCTTAAGGCCAAGGCCAGCCTGATAGATAGCGTGCGCAAACAGGTGCTGCCGCGCATCGCAACCGGAGCAATCGTGCCCGTCATCGACCGCTGTTTTACGCTCGCGGACGCAGATTTAGCGCACGCGCGCATGAAGGAACGCTTGCATTGCGGAAAAATTCTATTAGAAGTGCAGCCTTTACAAGAGGCTGCAGCGTAAGCGCCGCCCAATTTTACAACCGCGAGGATAGCATGTCAGCAAGCCCCCTAATGCCTAAATCAACCGCCGTGTGGCTGGTGGAAAATACCGCGCTCAGCTTCGAGCAGATCGCCGATTTCTGCGGCATGCATCCACTCGAAGTGCAGGGCATTGCCGATGGCGAAGTGGCCGTGGGCATTCGCGGACAGGATCCGGTCGCTGCAGGGGAACTCACGCGCGAAGAAATCACCGCTGCGGAAGCCGATAGCAATCACCGCCTGCATATTGCAGAAAAAGCCATCAAGCACGCGGCGATGATGAAAAAAACCAAAGGCGCTCGCTACACACCGGTGGCGCGCCGTCAGGATAAGCCGGAAGCCATTGCCTGGATTATCAAATACCATCCCTACCTGCCGGACAGCCAGATTGTGAAACTGATCGGCACGACCAAAAAAACCATCGAGGCGATTCGTGATCGCTCGCACTGGAACATTGGTAACATCAAGCCGAAAGATCCGGTCTTGCTGGGCTTATGCCTGCAAACCACGCTGGACGGCATGGTGAAAAAATATCGTCCGGCAAATTTTAACGGCCAGGCCGCGCCGGATTCCGCCGCCTAACGCATGACGAACAACGCCGCACTTAGTGCTACCGTGAAAGCGTTTCGTGGTACGCGCGTGCTGGTGATCGGCGATCTGATGCTCGACCGCTTTGTCTATGGCAGCGTGGAGCGTATTTCTCCCGAAGCACCGGTGCCGATTTTTACTTACGGCCATGAAGTCAGCATGCTCGGTGGCGCGGGTAATGTGGTGCGCAACCTTGCCTCACTCGGTGGTAGCAGTTGTTTTATTTCCGTCATCGGTGCGGATGCGACAGGGCACGCGCTCACGCGCTTGACGGGCGAGGAAGTGGGCGTCGAGCCCTATCTGATCACGCAAAGCGCGCGCGTCAGTACCGAGAAAACGCGCTATATTGCGGCCTCCCAGCAGCTGCTGCGCTCGGACCGCGAAACGATTCAGGCCGTAGATGCGGCAACCGAGCAGCGCATCGTGCAACTCGCCGAGGAAGAACTGCCGCGCGTGCAGGTGCTGGTACTGTCTGATTACGGTAAAGGCGTGATCACCCGTTCGCTCGTCTCGCGCCTGATGGTAGTTGCAGCGCGCGTGGGCGTGCCGGTACTGGTCGATCCCAAGCAGCGCGATTTTGGCTATTATGCAGGTGCCAGCGTTGTCAGCCCCAATGCAAAAGAATTTCTGGAGGCAGCAGGTCTCGATGCGCGCGCTACGGAAGCGCAGATCACTGAGGCTGCCGCACGTTTATGTGCGCAACACCGCCTGGGCCATCTGCTCATTACGCGTGGTAAAGCGGGCATGCTGCTATGTAGCGCTTCTGGAGAGGTAGCGCGCACATCAGCCACCGCGCGCGACGTGTACGATGTCTCCGGTGCCGGCGATACCGCGCTGGCCGCGTGCGCACTGGCGCTGGCAAGTGGCGCTTCAGCGCCGGAGGCGATGGTGCTGGCTAATCACGCCGCAGGCATTGCGGTGACGAAACTGGGCACTGCCGCCGTCTTCGCCGATGAGCTTAGCATGGCGCTCAGCGAGCATGCATTTCAACATTCGGCACTTCGCAAAATCATGATGCTCTCCCACGCCCGCGAGCAGGTGGCTGCCTGGCGCGCGGAGGGGCTTAGCGTCGGCTTCACCAATGGCTGTTTCGATATTATGCATGCCGGTCACGCCACCGTGCTGGCGGATGCTAAATCGCGCTGCGACCGCTTGGTCGTGGGGGTTAATAGCGATGCCTCAGTGCGCCGTTTGAAAGGCGCCTCGCGGCCAGTAAACTTCGAGCAAGACCGCGCCCATCTGCTGGCGTGTCTGCAGGCGGTGGATGTGGTGGTGCTGTTCGATGACGATACGCCGCTGACGCTGATTGATGCCCTGCGCCCCGACGTGCTGATGAAAGGCGCCGACTACACCCGCGAGCAGGTGGTGGGCTTTGATCTTGTGGAAAGTTACGGCGGGCGCGTTGAGTTGCTGCCGCTAAAAGCGGGTTACAGCACCACCGGCATTATCGAGAAACTCGCAACAGCTTAGCCGCCATTATTTGGGGACACAATGATTTATTGTGTCCCAGAATCTAGGAACTCCTGCATGGCTTGCTTACGCGCAATGCCTTCTTGCCAATATGTTTCCCAATCCGTCACGGCGAGGTGCGGGCAGGGGGCTACCCCATAATCTGCTGATTTACCAAGACGTTGCTTCGCGCTGCTCCAGCGATATTCTGCCGGATGGGCGCAAATCCCTGCCGCTACCGGATTTAGCTCGACATAGCGCAGCGCGTCGTAGCAATAGGCGCTATCCATCGGGTAAGAGTTGAATCTGCCCTGCCAGAGATAGCCTTGCCATCCCTTCTTCTTATTGATATACCTCGTATAAAGACGGTGAACTTCGCCAATCCCCCTTAGACCGGTCTCTTTATGAGGCGTCACAATCAGGTGTATGTGATTGGGCATCAGGCAATAGCCATGAACCGAAAAATCACCATGATTCGCTTGTTTTCTTAAGAGAAATAGATAATAGCGAAAATCTTCCGCCTCAAAAAACACATCCTGACGGCGGTTGCCGCGCTGCACGATATGATGCGGCATGTCGGGAACGATCTGTCTGGCAGTGCGTGGCATGGTTAAGGCCTATCACATCTTTAGGTGGGACACAATAATTTATTGTGTCCTAGGCTAAGCGTTATTTGGGGACACAATGATTTATTGTGTCCCAGATTTAGAGGGGGAGGCCATCGCCACTTGTTGCGGTGCAGCGGGTTTGGTGATCTGGTTGGGCTGCAGTTTGGCAAGTTCTGAGCGCATGCTGGCCATCCGTGCTTTGAAGCGCTGCATCTGTGCGCCTGCGAGTGCTTGCGAGGTATTGAATTTCTGCGCGGTGGGATTGACCTGACGCCCCGCCTGCAACACTTCAAAATGCAGATGCGGGCCGGTGGACATGCCGGTCGAGCCGACATAGGCAATCACCTGACCCTGCTTGACGCGACTGCCGTTTTTCACCGAAGGATGAAAGCGGCTGATATGGCCATACGCCGTCTGGTAAGTGGCGTTATGTTTCACCTGCACATAGTTTCCGTAGCCACCCTTCCAGCCACGATACGTCACCACGCCATCACCGGCGGCAAGAATCGGCGTGCCGGTGCGCGCGGCAAAATCCACCCCGCGATGCATTTTCGAATAGCCCAGTACCGGATGGCGGCGCATACCGTAGCCGGAGGAAATGCGTGCTGCATTCATGGGGGTTTTGAGGAGCGATTTTTTCACGCTATTGCCGCGCGCATCAAACCAGCCGCTCAGCCCTGAGCTGTCAGCGAAATGATAAATCTCATGTTTTTTGCCGTGTAATGTCAGCGCGGCGTAGCGCACATTGCTCGCCCCACCCATCGCTGCCTCGCCACTTTCGGCCACTTTGCGGTTCATCAATACTTCAATCGTATCGCCGGGATGAATCTCGCGCTGAAAATCAATGTCGTAGCTGAAGGCGCGCACCAGCTCGGCCATGGTGGCGCTGGGAATGCCGGCATCGGCCGCTGCCTGATACAGGCTGGAGCGCACTTTGCCCACCGCGCGGTAGGGCGTATCCACCATTTTCACCCGCTCGGCGGCGAGGGAGAACGTGCCTTCCTTCAGCCGCGCAAGCTCCACCGTGGTGAGTGACGGCAGACGAATCGCCAGCTCTTTCACCGCCGCACGATCATTCAGCCGCTCATGCTTGTCCAGCGTGAGGGAAATGCGCTGCCCCACGCGCAGCATGCCGGGGTTAAACTCTTTCTTCAGCGTATTGACAACCTGATGCGCTTCCTGACTCGGCACGTTTTGCTTGAGCAGCATGGTCAGCAGCGTATCGCCAGAACTTACCTTCAGCGCCACTTTCAGCGGATAAGAAGGTGGCGGCGGGGGTGGCGGTGCTTTCGCTTCGATGATGGGTTTCGCCTGCACTTTCGCTATTTTTTGCTGAGCCAGGCGCGTAGGCACATCGCGCAGCGTGGCCAGTTCAGGATGTTCCAGCGCGCGAAAACTTCTATAATGGGGCAAGATCAGGCTGGTGAAAACCACGTTCATAAAAAACGACATCGCAATGCCGCACACGCTGCCAATAATAAACCAGTTCACGCGAAGTTTGCTCAGGCGCTTGGCGGGAATGGCCGAAGATGCCGCACGCGGTGCGCCGTATTGTGGCACCACCAGACGGTGCGTACGCGACGAATAGTGCAAGGTGCTAGCCTTAGTCACCATGAATTATCAACCCCTAATATATTGCCAGGCGCGTATTATTACTATTTGATTTTTATGATGGATTCACCGCGCCACTAAACCGCAGTACAATAGCTGCCGCAAGTATTTGCTGAAGATAACCTCAGAAATAGCAAAAAAATTCAGCAAAATCGGGCAACTGTGGCATCGCTGCCATTATGTTCATCACCCCATCACCAAGCCGATGACGTGCAATGCGCGGCGCTGCAGTGAGTCGGGCGCAAACATGCATAACCAGACCTGCAGCGCGACGATCAGCCAAAATTTCACCTGAAAGCTGAGCTTGGCGGTTTTGTGCCGAAAATGGCGCATGCCTAAAAACGCGCCGGGAGTGCCCCCTATGAGTGCGCATCCCAGCAGCACCGCTTCGGGTACCCGCGCGCGGCCAGCCTTCGCGCAGGCTTTGTCCCAGCCGAACAAGGCAAAGGTGAAGATGGAAATGAGGGCGATGGTTAAAAGGAGCATGGTGAATGGTGAGTAGTGGGTGGTGAGTAGTGGGTAGTGATCAAAGTCCATCTTCGCTCTTACGAGCTATCTCGGGCAAAACGCGTGGCATCAGCCATCCGAAGCTGCAAAGCAGCGAAGGATGGAGCGGGTGAAGGGAATCGAACCCTCGTATGAAGCTTGGGAAGCTGCCGTTCTACCATTGAACTACACCCGCGCGGTCACGGTTTATACCATGAACACTTTTCAGCGCAACGCCTCTTAACGCTTGACCAGCACTGTCCTACGCGCTTACTTCATCGCACGTTTCACATTCACTCAGGAGATTTACATGCTCAATGAATTCAAAGCCTTTATCGCCAAAGGTAACGTACTCGATATGGCGGTGGGTATTATTATTGGTGCCGCGTTTACGGCGATTGTCGGCTCGCTGGTGAGCGATATTATCAACCCCGTGATCGGCATGATCATTGGTGGGATTGATTTTTCCAACTATTATTTTGATCTCTCGATGGGTGAGTATGCCTCGCTAGAGGAAGCCAAAAAAGCTGGTGCGCCGCTGATTATGTACGGCCTGTTCATCAACGCGATCATTAAGTTTCTCATCGTGGCGTTTGTGGTGTTCATTCTGGTGAAAAACGTCAACCGCTTAAAGGACAAACTGGTGAAGGCCGAAGCGGCCGCACCGGCGGCGACACCGGAAGATATTCAGCTGCTGCGCGAAATCCGCGATGCGCTGAAGAAGTAATCGCTAAGAAGCAACCGTCAGGCCTTGATCTACTGAAGGCTGCAACATTTGGTGGCGAACAGCTGACACTTTGCTCTGCGGAGCGTCCTGCATGGCGGTGCTTAGGTTCGTGCCCGTGGGCTTTGGCTGATCGGCATGTACGGTTGTAGATGGTTGCGTTGGCTGCGGCAGTTTAATGCCATGCTCTTTCGCCACTTCGTCTGCCGAAGCGCCCATAGCGAAGGCGGCTTTTGCGGCTTTGACCGCGTCGATCCCCTTGGCATTGGCCAGCTCGACGTAAACGAGCGAGCGCTCGGGGTTCATGCCATCAATCAGGTCGTGGCCGAGCAGGTAAATAAATTTGGGCAGTGCAAAATCGGCCTGGCGCACCGGCTTGCCGTCGGCGTCGTATTTGGTGGCGTGTTTGTAGGCGTAGGTCAAATTCATCAGCTCAGCAATGCGCGAGAATAATAGCTGGCTTTTACCCCAGGCACGGGTTTCTTTCACGTCGTGCTCGATCACGTTATTGAAGGCTTTATCCTTGGCGTATTGAAAGCTGTAATGCTGGTAGAGATCAAAAATATCTGACGTAGTAATCGGCTGGCCGAGCCCGTTTTGTGGATTGATTTTGTTGTTAATGAACCCCACCAGATCTTCAAACATGGTGATTTTACGGTTCCATGTTTCCGAGAAAATTTTAAGCCCCATGGCGCCGACCATGAAGTCAGGTAACACGCGTGGCAGAAAGCGTGAAACGAAGAACAGCGGCACGCTCATCACACTGCGTTCAAAGGTGCGCCAGAAGAAATTGCTGGTCGATTTTTCAACAATTCTATTGCTGCTATTTTTAATGTCCCAAAACGAGATATCTTCTTGCTTCTTGCCCGTTTCCATCGCGACGGTTTCGCTAAATACGTGCTTTAGGTCTTTATAGACTTTAAGCGCGTAACTGCTGGCCAGCAAAATAAAGGCACCACCCAAAAAGCGGCTGTAGGCCGCGTGCCACATATTGGTGCGTACAGTTTTGAGAAGGCGCTCGCGCGCGGTCGTCGTAATTTCCAGCGCGTTTTTTTTCGTCTCTAACCCATGGCTTTTCCCTGTAATGCGCTCGCTACGGTCATAGGCGTGCTGAATAATTTTTCCATCCTCGTGACCGAAGCCGAACTTTCCTTTTTGAATAATATCATTGACGTCATGATAGAGCTTATTTTCAGCGCTGCCGTTGACTCCAAGTTTGGCCCCAATTCTCTCGACCGTGGCATCTTTTGATTGATGTTCAGCTGCAATTTTCCAGAATTCCTCAGAGAAGTTTTCTTTGAGCTTGGCATTGATTTTATCGGCCATCGGGTTGACGTAACGGTGCGTGAGCCAACCATTGATCGCGTCGCTGATCGGTCGCAGAAACTTGACGTGATGGATATAGTCAAAAGCGAACTGACTTAAGGCACGAAACGTATAGCGCGACGGTAGCCACACCAACACGTAGCGCGTGAATTCAGAAGTAGGTGCCAGGTTCGATTCGGTATGCGAATGCGGTGGACGCGCAGGCGTAGCCGTAAAGGTCTCCTGATGGTCGGGATCTTTTTCGCGCGCAGGCGCAGATACTGTATGGGCTTCAGCCATAAAACCTTTCTGTTCACTCTATATTCTAGTGATTTTGACGGCTGAAAGGATGAAGATTTGATGACAAATGCGCCACCAGCACATTATAAATCAATGGCTTATATTATGGTCGTCAGTGCCAGCAGGCTTAACAGCGTGCCGCTGGTAGCAAACAGGCTCGCCGCGCGGCGAGCGTGGAGCGCCTCTAATTTGGCAGTGCCATTTCCCACCCATGCATCGGGCAGCGCATGCGAGTAGGCGCGCGCCTGACCACCGAGCGTCACGTCAAGCAGTCTCGCCACCAGTCCATACAGCGTGGGTTTGGTGATGAATGCTACGCCGTGCTTCATCCCGGGGTGGAGCATGCTGACAAGCAGCAATACTGCCTGCGCCGGTAAACCAGACATCCACAAACACGGGCGAAGCAGCCAGTAGCTCACCAGCGAAAACGCGCGCCACGAGGCAAGATGATGCGGCGCATGCTGCGCAAAAAGCAGGGCGGCACCGAGCGCCAACATGGCCGAAAATCCGCCAAGCAACCATGCAAGCAACAGCGCATGGATTTGTACCCAGCGCGTGGCAGTAAGCCAGATAGCCAGGCGCAATTTACCGTGACCATCCACCGCGTGGCAACCCGGCGCCAGCCATTTAAGGTAGCTATCCAGCCGATGCCATTGCTGCTTATCCCCCGCGCGTGCCATAAATATCAGCGGTAGCCACAGCAAATCCGCCTGCAACATCGCGCTTAAGATCGCTACATGCAGCGCCTGATGGGTGATCATATCCAGCGCCGAGCCCATCAGCGCGCCGCAAAGGATGAAGGCGCACAGCAGCCACATGCCGCGCATCGCACGGGTGATTTCTGGCCGGTCTGCACGGTTTGCACGGTGCAGCATCACGGCAGTGAGGCGGTGGAGTTTGCGGCCTAGGAAAAACATCCCCGTGACACGCGCCAGCAGGCTTCCTGCGCATAACGATAATAAGATCGCTAATCCTTCGATGAGTAGCCTGTCACCGATCAGTGTCAGCATTACTGAATGAAGATTTCTACGCGGCGATTATAGGGCTCGCGCACGCCATCAGCGGTCGGCACTTTCGGATCGCTTTCGCCAAAACCATAATGCTGAATGCGTTCTTGTTTCACGCCTTCATCGATCAGCCTGCCGCGCACGTAAGCTGCGCGCCGCTCAGACAGTGCCATGTTGTAGTTTTCTGCTCCCGCGCGGTCAGCATGGCCGTGAATCAGCACATCGGTATCATCGACCTTCAGAATGGTTTTGATGACTTCATCGAGCAGTTCTTTACCCGTATCGCTAGGTACGGAGGCATCAAACGGAAAATAAATAATGGTAGAGGTCGATTCCACCGGAACCGGAGCGTAGGCTTTTTGCTCGGCCGCTTTTTTAGCCGCCAGCGCTTCGGCCTCGATGCGGTTTTTTTCCTTAAGTGCTGCTGCCGCGTGGCCGCTTAAATGTTCGGTGAGCGCGGCGTAGGATTCAAAATACTCTTCCTGACAGCTGCGCAGTTTCGCAAGGTCACGGCCAGAGCGCTCCAGATCGAGCCAGCAATCAAACGCCACCACGGCCTCTGCGGCGCGCGCAGGCTCCTGATCGATATAGGGATCAGCCAGTGCTTGCATTAATTTATCACGCGCGATGGCAGGCGCCATCAACGCTGCTTTGCTCTTCGCATCCGCTGGAATGATTTCCGGACTTACCTCCGCGCCGCTAAGCGCACGCAGCGCTTTTTTAGCAAACAACGTGGCGCCCGCGCTATCGCCCGCCAGCTCGCGGTTATAGGCGTAGGCCTCATAGCCTTTGGCGAGTGCACGGCTGTAGGCCGACCCACTGGCTTTTGCGCTGCTCAAGCGCGCCAGATCATCGCTTTTTTGCGCTGTGCACGCAGAAAGCGCCAATGCCGCCGCACTAATGACTCCCAGAAAAATGAGGTGACGCGAGATCATACCCGGCACGCTAGCACCACGGTGCATGCAGGGCAAGCGCAACGAAAGCAGCTCGTAGAAAACACTTGTAAGCGCATGATAAGTAGGCTAGTTGCGCCGCACCATTTTTTGATTGGAGCTTATCATGACCGTGCAACGCACTCTTTCGATTTTGAAACCCGATGCCACCGAGCGCAACCTCACCGGCGCGATCAACGCCATGCTGGAAGAAGCGGGCTTTCGCATCGTCGCGCAAAAGCGCGTGCATTTAAGCGAAAAACAAGCCGGCGCCTTTTACGCCGTGCATAAAGAGCGCCCGTTTTACGGCGAACTGGTCAGCTACATGATGTCCGGCCCCGTGGTCGTGCAAGTGCTTGAGCGCGAGGATGCCGTCGCCAAATACCGCGACATTATGGGCGCGACCAATCCGGCCAATGCAGCCGAAGGTACGATTCGCAAGCGCTTTGCAGAATCGATCGAGCGTAATTCGGTGCATGGTTCCGACAGCGCCGATAACGCAGCGACCGAGATCAAGTTCTTCTTCAGCGACTGCGAGATTGTAGGCTAAGCGCTGCGCCGGATCAGATGTTCGGCGGCGGAAAGTACGTGCTGGGTACAATACTCGATGGTTTTTAAGCCCTCCTGCAAGGTGAGCTGAAACTGTTCAAGATCGGCCATTAAATCGTTCAGACCGTCTTTGGCGACCGGCAGATGCGCACTTTCCACCTTGCTCATGATCCGCGTTACTTCCAGCGCCGCAGACAGTCTGCGCACCTCCAGACACCGCGCCTGAAACTGCGAGGCTTCACGCAGAATAGATTTCATGCTGCTTGCTGCCTGTGCCTGATAATGCTCCGCCTGCGCCATCAGCAACTGGCTTTCCGCCAGACTATCGGTGGCATCGTGCAGTGGTTCATTGGCAAAGGCCTGCGTCACGTGCTGCTGTAGCTGCGCGGTGCCATTCAAAAACACGCCCTGCGCCAGTTCGTTGCGCACGGTGTGTGCGGCATGCGCGAAGGCACTGAGATGCTCGTGAATCTCGTGCGAGAGCACGGCGTAATTTTCTGCCACCACGCTGATGGTTGCCCCCAGCTGCTTGAGTTGCGCCGCGTGTACGCGCATGTTCAGCGGCACCAGCGCGCTGGCTCTGTAAGCACGGCCAATCTCGGCGGCTTTGGCAGCCAGCGTACCGGCTTTTTCGAACATGCCAAGCATCATGCTCAGCGCTTCGTTGCGTGGTTGCTGCAGCATCTCTTCGCGCACGCGCATTTCTGTGGCCAGTGCGTAGGCCATAAAACTGGTGTAATCTTCAAAGCCATGCGTAGAAAGCGCGCTGAGCAGTTCGGCAGCATTGTCTTCGGTGCTGCTACCGTCGTATTCTTTCTGCCTTAGCGCTCGATAGAGCGGGGTAACGGCCTCTTCCAGCAGCGTGGCACACGGCTTGATGCGCACCGATAAAAAACCGCCATCCGGCAGCGGGGTGACAACGGCGAACACCCAGTAATAACGGCCATCTTTCGCCATATTTTTGACGTAGGCACCAATCGGCTTTCCCTGCTTGATAGTCTGCCACAGCAGGTAGAACACGGCTTTGGGCATGTCGGGATGGCGGATGAGATTATGCGGCGCGCCGATGAGCTCGGACCAGGAAAACTGGCTGATTCGCTGAAAGACCGCGTTGCCCGCCAGAATGATGCCGCGGGCATCGGTGCGCGAGAAAAAAATCTCCTCCAGCGCAAAGGGGGCAGCCTCATTAAGCGGCTGTATCCGCGCGCGGCCCGATGGTTTTTGTCTACCATCCTCCATAAACACCCCCAGCGTGTATCCTACGTCAATGCTTATGCAGCGCATTGACGCAAATCAAGAAGACTATAGCACGCTTGCCAGCACCTGCGAAATGGTTGGGTAGGCAATGTAGTCATAACGGCTGCGAAGCACGCCGGTATCCATGATGAGTCATGTGCAGACCACAGTGTTTGCTAAAGCAAAACCGGGGTGACATTTCCAGAAATAATCACTCATTCTTCAAAACCTCCACCAATGATTTCGGCGTTTAGTCACACCGGCTGTCATCAAACCGTCATGATTTCCTGATAGTATGCGAGCGTTACATTGCGCCTTTTGAAAACCTAAACCGGGTTTAAGGCGCTAGAGGTAAGGAGTTTTCCTGCCTAACGCTTGGAGGATTTCAAACCTCTAGACCCCCGTTATGCTTGTAAAGCATGCGGATAAGGTCATGTAATAACAAGGAGAGTGTTATGCTTTGGGGCGAGCTGCCAGAAGGCAGCACCTGGTTTACTCTGTCTATGGTATACCTTCTAGTATCGATCTTGGTACTAGATGCGGCACCCAAATGGGTGCTGGTTGTCACGTGGGTTGCTGTTCCCGCGCTGGCAATTGTGGCCAATGTGGTTATTATGGCCGCCAGTGTCCTTGGCTACTGGTTTCCGGTCTCAGTTGCAGCCAACGGCCTTTGGCCGATCGCGATCGGCATCATCATGTTGCTCCTCGCGAGAGGAGCGGTGTTTGCAGAAACCAAGTCCGCGTGATTATGTGCGGACTTTCTCGGGGGCGCCTTCGGGCGCCCTTCTTTTTTGTGCTTATTTCCTCTGCACTACTACTTCCGCCAATGCCTGCGGATAGAGCGCGTGTTCGAACAATATTAATCTATTACAATGTTTTACCGGCCATTCAACCGTGCAAAACTTCACAAAACTGTCACACGTATCTTGCTGTTAATCCTGTAGTATGAGGCAATGAGATTTGATGGAAATACAGATTTTTACCGAGACATCGGCGTTGATTTAAACGGTCGTGATCCAGCTTCTGTGGCTGAGTCTGAAATTAAAACTGCTTATGTGAAGCTGGCGCGTGCAAACCACCCTGATAGGCTGAGTGGCAAGTCACAGGAAGAGATAGCAGCAGCGCAGGAAAGGATGCAAAAAGCAACGCATGCAAAGCAGGTCTTGCTGAAGCCAGACCGTCGACAAGCGTATCACGATTATTTAAAGCAACCCGCGATTGGGCATGGCTTTGGTGAGGGATTTAGTCCGCGCGCCCGACCTTCTGCCGCTGGGTTTGGCGGCGGCTTCGGTGCACAGAATGATTTTTCATATGCTGAACTCCAGAGAAAATTAAATAGTTGGATAACGGCCGCCAAGAGCAAAAATTTCAAGGATGCTGATGCACTCTATGCCTCATTTATTAAGGATCTTCCTGAATTCGAAGTATTGCCTAAGGGTATGAAAGAACTTTTTAAGTTAAAACTATGGCTAGACTATTCAGTTGAATCTATGAGGACTGGTGTTGGTGATGTCGGCCCAAGTGCTTATACTACGGCAAAGCCAAAACCAAAATCCCCTACTCCGCCTCCGTCACCACCGCCTCAGCCTCAAGCTTCGCCTCGTAATCCATCACCGGCTTCCCCTTCGCCTAAAAGCGGCGGAGCATCGGTGGGTGCAGGGGTTCACGGTAACGAAAAAAGCAGCGCGCATGCTGGCCCAAGCGCGGGAAAGTTTAATTCCTCCAAGTTGAGTACAGGCACTTCGGAACTATCTGCTGGTAAAATGGGTATGATAACAGTGGGCGTAGTTGCTGCGGTGGCTGTAGGCTATGCAATTTATGAGTATGTGCTGCGTGATAAAAAGCCGGAAAAGAAAAAGCCTGTTTTTTCTCAATCAATAAAGTCTGAACAAAGCGCATCTTGGGTAAACCGTGTCCAATCCTCTAACGTTACTCATGGTCCCACACTATAAATGTGACTGGCATTGCGTATTTAATATTTCCTTCAGCGCTTTTGGATAGAGCTGATGTTCCAGTACATGCACGCGCTGCTGAAGGGTTTCGGCGGTATCATCCGGCAGAATATCGAGCGCCGACTGTGCGATGATGTCTCCTTCATCGACGCCTTCGCTGACCCAATGTACGGTGCAGCCGTGCTGCGTGTCTGCGGCATCCAGCGCCGCCTGATGGGTATGCAGCCCCTTATGTTTAGGTAGTAAGGATGGGTGGATATTGATCATGCGCCCCTGCCATTTTTTCACGAACTCAGGAGTGAGCACGCGCATGAATCCGGCAAGGCAGACGAACTGAATATGGTGCGCGGTAAGCGCTGCATGCAGCGCAGCATCAAAGGCCTCGCGCGAAGGAAAATCGGTATGCGCGATGACCTCTGATGCAATACTAGCACCAGCGGCGCGCGTGAGGCCGTAGGCGTTTGCTTGATTGGAAATCACCAGCGCGATTTCTGCCGGATAGTCCGGATGTTTTGCGGCATCGATCAGGGCTTGTAAATTGCTGCCACTACCCGAAATCAGCACGGCAGTGCGGATACGAGCGCTAGGCATGGCGTGAGCTCAGTGCATGCTGCGCTAGCAGCGCGAGTGCTCCCTCCCCCTTTACGGGGGAGGGCTGGGGTGGGGGTGTCAGCGAGGGTACGTCTCGGGTTTCATCTTTCCCCCCCCACCTAACCTCCCCCCGCAAGGGGGGGAGGAACTGCCGGTGGTTACCTTTGCGCATAACCTCAAACATAGCGTACGGCGTTGCCGCTGCCACGCTCGACGACGCTGCCGATGATGCGCGCGCTTAAGCCCGCTTCTTCCAGCTGACGCAGCACGTAAGCACCTTGCGCCGCTTGCGTAATCGCCACCATGCCGATACCGCAATTAAACGTGCGGCGCATGTCGGCATCATCCATCTGGGCGGCGGTTTTCAGCCACTCAAACAGCGGCGGTAATGTCAGAGCGTCTGCTTTGAGATCAGCGCTGACAGCATCCGGCAGCACGCGCGGAATATTCTCGGTAAGTCCGCCGCCGGTGATGTGGCTGAGCGCTTTGATAAACCCGCCGCGCAAGAGCGGCAACAGGGCGGCCACGTAAATCAGCGTCGGGGCAAGCAGCGCCTCGCCGAGGGTGGCGTGATCTGTAGAAAAAGGTGCGGGCGCATCGAGCTTGAATCCGCCATCAGCGATGATTTTTCGCACCAGCGAATAGCCGTTGGAATGCAGACCCGAGGAGGCAATGCCAATGATCTGATCGCCCACGCGCAGATCGGATCGCGGCAATACATGGCCACGTTTGACCGCGCCGACGGCAAAGCCCGCCAGATCATAACTGCTGTCTTCATACATGCCGGGCATTTCAGCGGTTTCTCCGCCCACCAGCGCGCAGCCGGCTTGTTTGCAGCCTTCGGCAATGCCTGCAATCACGCGCGATGCGGTATCTACATCGAGCTTGCCGGTGGCAAAATAATCCAGAAAAAAAAGCGGCTCTGCGCCCTGGACGAGTATGTCATTCACGCACATCGCGACCAGATCTATCCCGATCGTATCGTGCGCGTTCAGCTGGTGCGCGAGCTTTAATTTGGTGCCCACCCCGTCGGTACTGGTGACCAAAATACTATCTGCGTGGCCGGCTTCTTTGAGATCAAACAGCGCGCCAAACCCGCCCAGTCCGCCAAGTACACCGGGGCGGTGGCTGGCTTTGGCAAACGGCGAAATGCGGTGCACCAGACCTGCTCCGGCATCAATATCGACACCGGCTTCTTTATATCGCTGATTGTGCGGGCTGCTCATTTGCGCTATCAGTAAAAGAATGCGGATACAAAGTCTAGTCTTACACGCAGTGATGATGCTTGGCCTGTGCTTAAGCGCAAGTGCCGCCTATGCGGGCGTGCAGGACATCACCGTCACCGGCGTGGGCGTGCACAAAGATATCGAGCAGGCGCAAGTGCTGGCGCTGGAATACGCCAAGCGCCGCGCGCTGTACGAACTGGCAAAAAAATGGCCGGTGGATGATTTGGAAACCAAGCTCAAACGGCTGGATCCCACCATTTTCGAGCAGTCGCTGCGTGGCGCGCGCACGGTTGATTTTAAGCGCAATGGCGACGTTTTGTACACCAAAACCATCGTCAGCGTGTTTGATGCACCGCTGCGTCGGGCGCTGAAATTGCCTTCCGGCCTGCCGGATGCCACACCGCGTGGCGCCGGCGTGATCGTGCTGCCGGTGTACAAAGAAGGCGAACAGATGTTACTCTGGGATAAGGCCAATCCGCTACGTGCACCGCTGCGCAGGCAGGCGCTTACGGCAAGCAACCAGTCGGTTATTGTGCCGCTGGGCGACATGAAAGACATGAGCGAAATTGGCTCTGATAATATTTTGCAGGCGCGCTATCCGCAGTTCAAAAATCTGCTGCAGCGCTATAACGCCAAGGAAATTGTGGTGGCGTTATTTTCCCCCCCGGCATCGAAAAAAGACGCGACGCAAGTGCTCGTCAACCGCATCTATGACGGCGGGATGAAGCCGGAAATCTTCACCATCAAAGCGCCCAAAAATGGCGATATGATGGCACGCTACCGCGATCTTTCTGCCGTGGTAGTGCGCTACGCGGCAGAGCGCGCAGCATCCACCGCGGGCGAAATGCAGGCGGCGCTTGAGAAAGCAAGCTCGCAGAAACTTTTGCTGCGCTTTACGACCATGGCCGAATATGGCCGGTTGAGCGCGCTGGTGCGCGCTGCCCCCGGTGCGCGCGAGCTACGGGTGGATAGCATTGCCTTGCAGGAAGTTGCAGCCGTGCTATACCACGAAACAACGCCTGAAAAACTGCGGGCGTATTTCAAGAAAAAAGCGGTTAAACTGAAGGAAGAGGCGGGGCGCTGGATCGTCTCGTTACGCTGATGCAGCCTGAGCATATCTCCAATCCGTGGACGCTGATTCGCGTGCTAACCCCGCTGGCAGCACTGGTGGCGTTTTGCCTGCTGATCGATGCGCTGCGTCCCATGCTGGCACCGTTTGTCGTCGGCGCGCTGGTGGCGTATTTGTTTGACCCGCTGGCAGACAGGCTCGAGCGCGCAGGGCTTTCGCGCACACTGGCGACGCTATTAATTACCGCAGGTGTCTTTGGCATGCTGATCGTGCTGCTGATCTGGCTGGGACCGATTCTGGTGAATCAGGCCGGGGAACTGGCGAAGCTGCTACCCTCGATGATTGATGCCGCTAAAGGCTGGCTCAGGTTACATGCCGATGAGTGGCTGGCCAGTCTGCAGTCGCAGCTTGGCACTTCGGCGACGCCGCAAGCAAGTGTGGAAGTTATCAGCGAAAGTATTTCTGAGCGCGCGTACGCCGCCGGCACGAATTTGGTGAGCACCCTTGCTGCATCCGGTATGGCGGTGATTAATCTTTTAGCGCTGCTCATCATCACGCCTGTCGTATGTTTTTATCTGATTCGTGATTATGATAAAATCGTGGTGCATCTCGACGCGCTGCTGCCACGCAAATACCGCGAAACGATCCATGCGCAAATGCGCGCGATTGATCAGACCTTATCGGCCTATCTGCGTGGTCAGCTGGAAGTGATGGTGATTTTAGCGCTCTATTATGCGGTGTCACTCGCCGTGCTTGGGGTGCCCTATGCGCTGATTCTAGCGCTGGTCAGCGGGGTGATGATTCTGATTCCCTACGTCGGTACCATGGTGAGTATGGGGCTGGCGGTTGGCGTGGCCTACTCGCACAGCGCGGCTCACGAGTATTTGGTGCTGTGGACGCTGGGGATTTATTTGATCGGTCAGTTTTTAGAAGGCCAGATTCTGGTGCCCACACTCATTGGCGAGCATGTGGGTCTGCATCCGCTGTGGGTGCTGTTCGGCTTGCTGGCGGGCGGCGTGCTGTTTGGTTTTGTCGGCGTGCTGCTGGCGGTTCCCATCACTGCGGTGATTGGCGTGCTGACGAAATTTGCCCTCGCACGCTACCGGATGAGTACGCTGTATCTGGATCAGGCGTGATGGCGCTTCACGCACAATACGCGCTGGATATTGCGCCAGTGCCCAGCCTGCACGCGGAGGATTACGTCATCTCTGCCGCAAACCACGCGCTGTGTAGCGTGCTGCTGCAATTACCCAGCGAGCTTTCACCGATCGTGGTGCTAAGTGGTGCCAAGGCTAGCGGCAAAACCCATCTGCTGCGCTGGCTTGCATCGAAGCGTGATGTCGTATGGCTTCAGCCCGCCGAGCTTGGCTACGCGCCTTCTGAACAATGGATGAAACCCGGCCTACTCTACGTGCTCGATGATGCGCAGTTAGCATCCGAAGCAGCACTCGCGCAGGCGATTAACGTGGCGCGCGCGGGGGGCAGCATGTTGCTGCTCAGCGTCGCTGAGGATGCTTCATGGCAAACGCAGGATCTGCGCTCGCGGATGATGGCCGCGCACCGGCTCTTTATGCCCGAGGCGGATGATGCGCTGCGTAGCGCGGTGCTGATCAAGCGCCTGTCTGATTTGCAGTGGCGCTGCGAGCCGGAAGTGATCAGTTTTATCTTAAGCAGACTGCCGCGTGATATGGGAAGTCTGCAACAGTTTATCGCGCGTGCGCATCTGGAAGGGCTGGTGCAAAAGCGCGCGCTCACCGTTCCGTTTGCCGCGCGTATTCTTGCTGAGTTAGAATCAAGCCATGTTTCGTGACGATCAGAAAGAGAGTAAGAACCGCGGCATCGATTTGCGTCTGCGCATGGCAAAATTATCGGTGCTGCTTGCCGACGGCGACATTCGTGCCGCAGATATCGTCAAGCGTACCTTATTTAATTTTGGCTTTCGCCGCATTGATATTGCCCGCGACGGCGATGAAGCGCTGCATATGCTGCGCGCGCGCAATTACCATCTGCTCATTACCGAGGGGAGGCTGCGCTCGCTGCATGGTCGCGGCTTAGTCAAGAAGATACGCGCCAGTAAAAGCGATAAAGTACTCAAACGCGACATACCGGTGATTATGCTCACCGCCGATGCCGAATTGGAAGATGTGCGCGCCGCGCGCGATGCTGGCGTCAACGAATTCCTGCGCAAGCCGTTTAGTGCTAAAACCCTTGCCGACCGCATTATCTACGTGATTGATGGGCCGCGTATTTTTGTTGATTCCACCACCTTTGCTGGCCCGTGTCGCAGGCGCAAGCAGCCTCTGCCGCCCGATACTGGCGAGCGGCGCAAACCCCCGCCCATCGTGCAGCGCAGGCTGGTGACCGAGACCATGCTGCCCATCTTCACCGATGAAGATTTGAAACCACCGATGCCCAAGCCGTCGATTTTGGTGGAAGCCAATACCGAGATGAAAAAAGAGATCGGCCACGATGTAACGGCTGCGCAAATTATCACGCCCGAAGTCGTGGCCGAAGCGCAGGCGGAAATCAACGCGCTCGAGGGCGATTTTGTCAGCTGGGCGCGCGACGATATTACCCGACTGGAAGATGCGTATGCGGCGCTGGCTAAAGATCACGCGGATGCCAAGGCGCACTATACCATGCTCTCGACTGCGTACGCGATTAAATCGCAGGCGGGGATTTTTGGTTACGAACTTGGCACCGAAGTCGCGGGCATGCTGGTCAGCTTCTTAACGCAGCATAGCGTGATTGATGATAAAAACCTGCTGGTGATTCGTAAGCATATCGACACCATCAATGCTATTTTCACCCAGAAAATTAAAGAAACCGGACAGGACATTGCGAAAGAATTCGTCCTCTCGCTGATGCAGCTGATCGATAAGCTGGGCTAGATGTAAAAATTTATGGCTTAGTTTTTGGTAGCGTTTCTTGCGACTGAGCGCCTGCATTAGCGGGCGGCGCAACAGTAGCAAATGGAGGTGCTGGCGCAATCACAGGTTCGGGCGTCGGTTCTGCCTTCTCACTATCAGGTGCAGCCTCCGGCTTGGTTACATAGTCAGTAGTGGTTTGAGTCGGCGTTGCCGGAGCGGGCGCGGCTTGAGTCTCTTTATCCACGATCAACTCACCATCTTCATACGCTACCACCTTGATTACGGTGTCGTCTTGATCATAGGTAATTTGCGCGTTGACTTTACTGCCATTAAATCCGCCTTCAATCGACGTTCCAACCACTTCCCACAAGCCGAGAGTGACTACGCTTGCTGCACCATGTCCTACGGCGCGTGCTGCACGTGTTCCTGAACTGTAGCCGTTGACGAAAGAAAATGTATCAGTACGGTAGCCATCACGATTATATTCAGAGTTTGAAGGGTTTCCCAGTTCGCCAATAATTTGAACGCGGGCATTACCCAAATCTAACACACTTAAGTCCTTGGCTTCTTCTTGTGAAGCGGCTCTACTGGCAGAGCATCCGCTAAGCGATACAAGGCACAGCGAGAACAACAATAAGTAGTTAAGTACGCGCATGTATTTTCAGTAAGTAATGTTGAGAGAAACAGAGTAACATATTTTCTTATTGAGGCAAAGAAAAACAGTGCACTCAGAACCCATACCAATCATTAGGCAATTTTGCCCACAAGCGGACTCGAGGGACTAGCCGTATCGCGCGTTGGCATGCGGCCTGCAAGGTACGCCAGCCTTCCGGAAATCACTGCGTGACGCATGGCGCGTGCCATGGTGACAGGATCGCGTGCGCCAGCAATCGCGGTGTTCATCAGCACGCCACTACAGCCCATTTCCATCGCCTGCACGGCATCCGATGCGGTGCCAATGCCGGCATCAATCAGCACGGGCACCTGCGCGCGCGAAATAATGTCAGCAATCGCTGCGGGATTACGGATGCCAAGGCCAGAGCCAATCGGCGATGCCAGCGGCATAATCGCGCTGGCGCCGGCATCCTCCAGTGCGAGTGCGGTGGCCACCTCATCCATGGTGTACACCATCACCTCGAAGCCTTCTTTCACCAGCATTTGGGTGGCTTTTAAGGTTTCGACAGCATCCGGATAGAGCATCACCTCATCGCGGATGACTTCCAGTTTCACCAGGTTCCAGCCGCCCAGCTCGCGCGCGAGCATCAGGGTGCGCACTGCTTCCTCGGCGGTTTTGCAGCCTGCGGTATTGGGCAGATAGGTAAAGCGCTTCGGATCCAGCGTGGACTGTAAACTCGGCCCACGCGCAGCATCAAGATTCACGCGCCTAAGTGCAACGGTGATAATTTCCGCACCGCTGGCCTCGGTTGCGGCCAGAGTTTGTGCCATGTCGGCATATTTGCCGCTGCCTACCAGCAGCCGCGAGGTGAAGCGGTGTGATCCCACCTGCCAACTATCGGATGAATCTGGCGCCTGCATCAACCCCCCCCAATAAAGCTGACCAGTTCCACCGCATCGCCCTCGGCCAGTCTGGTACTGCTGTAATCACTGCGCGCGATAATCCGCTGATTCATCGCGATGGCCACTTCACGCGGATCGAGCGCCAGCGCCTCCACCATTTCTGAAAGGGTGAGCGCGCGGGGGAAGGTTTTCGACTCGCCATTGATCGTAAGTTGTAACATGGCTGTTTCTATGGCATAAATGCACACTGTCGACAACAAGAAGGACGATGTATGGCAGATACCATCTGGGTGATTAATGGCCCGAACCTCAATTTACTCGGCGAACGCGAACCGGAAATTTACGGCCATGATGGTCTTGCCGGGCTGAAAGCGCGCTGCGAAAAGGCAGCGGCGGCGCACGGCGTTTCGCTGCGCTTTGAGCAGAGCAATCATGAAGGTGAAATCATTGACTGGCTGCATGCGGCGCGGATTTCTGCGCGCGGGATTATTTTGAACGCCGGTGGCTACACCCATACTTCGGTGGCGATTCATGATGCGCTGAAAACCCTGAAAGTGCCGCTTATCGAAGTGCATTTATCGAACATTTTTGCGCGCGAGGAATTCCGTCATCACTCCTATATTTCGCCGCTGGCGCGCGGGGTGATTTGCGGGCTTGGTGCGCGCGGCTATGAACTGGCAATCGCGGCGCTGGTGGATGGCTAGGCTTGAGGCGGCCAGTCTATCGCCAGATCTGTTGCTGGCGGCGTACCGTCAGGGCTATTTCCCGATGGCCTACGCCAAAGACGACGAAGAAATCGCCTGGTTTTCTCCCGATCCGCGCGGGGTGCTGCCGCTGGATGCGTTTAATATCCCGCGCGGGCTGAAACGGTTTTTACCCACCCATCCCTTCACCCTGAAAGTAGATTGCGCGTTTGAAGAGGTGATGCGCGCCTGTGCAGAAATTACCGGCGCGCGCAAAGACACCTGGATCAACGAGGAGATTATTCAGGCCTACGTCCAGCTTCACCATGCGGGCCATGCGCACAGCGTGGAAACCTGGCTGGATGGCACGCTGGTCGGCGGCTTGTATGGTGTGTCGATCGGGGGTGCATTTTTTGGCGAGAGCATGTTCTCCCGCGTGCCGGAGGCGAGCAAAGTCGCCCTCGTGACACTGGTAGAGCTTTTGCGCGAGGCGGGCTACAGCCTGCTCGATACACAATACGTCAACGAGCATTTGAAACAGTTTGGTGTCAAAGCCGTGCGTAAAAAAACTTACGCCTCGCAACTGGCCAGGGCGCTGAGCGTTTTGCCAAGCCCATCAAGCCTTTTTTCAACCATTTCGGTACGCAAGGGGCTGGCATCCTGATCGAGCGTGAGCTTGACGCGCCCACCTTCCATTTGCAGACGGGCATGGCCTAAATTATCTTCCTTGCCGCCGGAGAACTGGTACGCCAGATTCGCAGCCAAGCCTACCGCTTTTGCCCAAAGCACATCGTAAGCACTGAGCAGCTTGAGTGCAGAAAAATCGTGTTTCAAGGTGGTTTGGTAACGATGATACAGCGCGAGCGCGAGCATGGTACGTTCGCGGTGATCCACACCTTTGAGCGAGGATTGCACAATGCGTAAAAACGCCCACTCGCCACGAAAATCCGGATCAATGCTCCAGGCAATTTCCGATACAATACACAGCGCCTGACGGATGCGGGTGAGGGTGAGTGGTTCTGCGGCAAAAAGCGGTTGCATCCAGCGCATCAGTTCGCTGGCGTAGCTGCCGCGCCTGCCAATCAGTGCCGCCAGATCGGTGGCAGAAGCGATCAGCGCGTCGCGCTGTTGCTGGCGCGGTGACAGCAGGCCGTAGAAAAAGCCTTCACGAATACCGCTGACGCTCACCATCATCTGTTTCGCACCGGTCATCTGCATCAGATGCTTGAGCACCAGTGCGCTGGGAATCAAGGTGGCAGCGCGTTTGGCCGGAAGGCCGGGCAGGCTGGCGCGCTCAAGATCGCTCATGCTGGTGATTTTGCGAATCATCGCATACACCGCCTGCGATGACATGGCATATTCATGGGTGATGGAAAGCGGATAGTGCGACTGGCGCATATGCACTTTGGCGATGCTGCGAAACCCACCCCCAATCGCATAGAGTGTCGGCGGGTGTAAATCACTCAGCCAGTCGATGGCTTTCAGTGTGGTGCTAATCGTTTTTTCCATGGCGCGTATACTGCCTTCATGCGCATCGAGAAGGCGCAGACTGCCAAGCGCGGTGGTCGTATGCTCGCCAATATGATGCGGGCTGATGGCGGCAATCTCCAAACTGCCACCGCCCATATCTGCCGTGAGACCCAGCGGGTCGTGGATAGAGGCGAGTGCGCCTTGCGCAGCAAACATGGCTTCTTCGTCGCCGGAAATAATCCGGATGCGAATGCGGTGTTCTTTCTGCAGCATGTTGACGAACGCCGCGCCGTCTTCCGCGTCGCGCACGGCGGCGGTGGCAAGCACATCGAGGCTCTGCACATTCAGGCGCCGCGCCATCACCATGAAGCGCGCTAACGCCTTTTGTGCAAGCTGGGTACCTGCTGGATTGAGCCTTCCCGTGCGCGCCAGGCCTTTACCTAAAGCGCACATATATTTCTCGTTAAACAGCGGAATCGGCACGCGGGTAAGGGCGTGATACACCACCATGCGTACCGTGTTCGAGCCGATATCGATAATGGCGATCAGCCCCTTGGCGCTATCGGCAGTGGCGTGATTGTAGGTGATAGGCATCGCGCTCAGCGCCCGCTGCGTTTGCGTGGCAGCGCAGCCGGTTGTTTCGCTACCTGCACCATACTACCGGGACTGGCCAGTTGTTGCAGCGCTTTGCCGCGCCCAGACAGGCTGGGATTATGCATGAAATAATCATGTGCAGCAAACCCGCCCGCACTGCCTTGCATCCGCGTATAGCTCCCATCGCTGTTTAGTTGCCAGCTTTGCCGTTCGTCTTTCAAATTGGCGATTAGAATCTGGTCAAGAATTTGCGCGTGCACGGTGGGATTTTCAATCGGCACCATCACTTCCACACGGTGATCGAAATTGCGTGTCATCCAGTCGGCGGAGGCGATAAAGAGTTTCGCATGCGGCGAGGGCAGCGCGTGCCCTGCACCAAAGGCGAAGATACGTGCATGTTCCAAAAAGCGTCCGATAATGCTTTTGACGCGGATATTCTCTGAAAAGCCCGCAATGCCGGGGCGCAGTGCGCACATGCCACGCACGATCAGATCAATCTTCACGCCCGCCTGTGAGGCAGCGTACAGCGCATCAATAATATCTGGATCCACCAGCGCGTTCATCTTCGCCCAAATGGCGGCAGGCCTGCCTTCGCGCGCGTAGGCAATTTCCTGTGCAATCAGGCTTAAGATTTTTTTGCGCAACCGCACAGGGGCGACGGAGAGTTTTTTTAAGCCCTGAGGTTTGCCGTAACCGGTGATGTAATTAAACACGTGCCCCGCTTCGCGGCACAGCACATCGTCGCAGGTGAAGAACGATAAATCGGTGTAAATTTTTGCAGTGACGGGATGGTAATTGCCGGTGCCAAAATGGGCGTAGCTTTTGAAACCCACGCCCTCTTCGCGGGTGATCAGCGAAATTTTGGCGTGCGTTTTCATGTTCGTAAAGCCGTAGACTACTGAAATCCCCGCGCGCTCCATGGTGCGGGCGAGGCGGATATTCGCCTCTTCGTCAAAGCGGGCTTTAAGCTCAATCAGCGCGGTGACGGCTTTACCCTGCTCTGCGGCGTGCACTAAGGCTTTCACAATCGGCGAGTCGGGCGTGGTGCGGTAAAGCGTTTGTTTAATCGAGACCACGTGCGGATCATCCGCCGCCTGTTCGAGCAATTGCACCACCACATCGAAACTTTCAAACGGGTGATGAATCAGTAAATCTTTGCTGGCAATGGCGGCAAAACAATCCCCCGAAAAATCGCTGATGCGCTCAGGAAAACGGGCTTTGTAGGGCGGAAATTTCAAATCATCGCGCGGCAGTTTGACCAGTTCGGATAAATGCGCCAGCCCCACCATGCCTTCGACCTCGACCACATCGCGCGCCATTGCGGGCAAATGTTCGAGCATGAATTGCTTCAAATGATCTGACACGCCCGCATTGGTTTTAATGCGCACGACTTTGCCGTGGCGGCGCTTTTTAACCGCTGAATCCATGTGGCGAATAAAGTCTTCGGCTTCATCTTCAATATCCAGATCGCTATCGCGCACTATGCGAAATAACCCAGCGTCACTGGCTTCAAAACCAGGAAAGAGTTCGGATACAAAATGCACAATCGCATCTTCAGATTTCAGCAGACGCAGCGGCCCGCGCTTGCGTTCGAGCAGAATAAAGCGCGGTAGTTTCAGCGGCATGGGCACCATGCCCAAATGTTTCTTGCCCTTGCGACCGCGGGGTTTGAGTTCAAATACTAGCGACATTCCCAGATTGGGAACAAACGGAAAAGGATGCGCTGGGTCGACTGCAATCGGGGTCAGCAGCGGAAATAAATGGCTTTCAAAATGCTGGCGTAGCAAGCCTTCCTCGCGCTCGCTCATTTCCTCAGGAGTGATGATTTCAATATTTTCTTCGGCGAGTTGTTTTTTTAAGGAAAGCCAGCAGCGCTGCTGTTCATGCATCAGGTTTTTGATGCGCGCGCCAATCATTTCGAGTTGCTGCGCGGGGGTATGGCCATCATCTGAGAGTGGATGCGCGCCGCGCGCCAGCTGGTCTTTCAAACCGGCGATGCGCACCATCGTAAACTCATCGAGGTTGCTTGCCGAAATGGAAAGAAACCGCACCCGCTCAAGCAGCGGGACATTGGGATTGGCCGCCTCTTCCAGCACGCGGGTATTAAACGCAAGCCAGGAAAGTTCGCGGTTAATGAAGCGCCCGCGCGGCGTGTCAAAATGCGCATCTACGCGCGCGTCATCCAGCTGGGTGAGCGCGCGGATTTCTTCAGGCTTCAAGATTGAATGTTTGCTGGTAGTGTTCATGGTGCAGTGCGGCTTGTCGGCGCGAAAAAATTACAGTAAGCATCGTACCTTAACTCAAGGTTGCTGCAAGGAAAATCCGCTTCTGCCATGACGAAAACCCTCTCTCTCTGGCGGCATGCCAAGGCGCATGCCGAGCACGCCCACGGCCAGGATCATGCGCGCACGCTCAGCGAGCTGGGTGAAGCAGATGCAGCGTTTGTTGCGCGTCAGATCCGCGAACATCACTGGCTGCCGCAGGTGATTTTATGTTCCACCTCCACCCGCACTCGCCAGACGCGCGCGGCGCTTTCAAGCACACTGGCGACCGAGCTTTACGATACGCTCTATCTTGCCAGTGCAGAGCAGCTATTGCAGCAGATTCACCTCGCAGATGATGCAGTGCAGCATGTGATGGTGATTGGTCACAACCCCGGATTTCACAAGCTTGCCTGCGACTTGATGGCGCTTAAGCAAGCCTGCCCGCATGCCAAATTGCTGCGCGAAAAGTTCCCCACCAGTGCCTGCGCGATGTTGCAGTTTGAGATTGATTCCTGGCATGAGATGCGTGAGCGCAGCGGTGATTTATTGCGCGTTATCCACCCACGCCATTAGTTTACGCCTTGCTCTCCGGCGGCTCTGGCGCGTCGGCGACTTTCTTTTTCTTACGCGGATCGTAAGGCTCCTGCACCGGAAGCTCAATCGGCGGCAGAAGGCGGCTGGTGAAGGTTTTATCTTTGAAGTAGAAAATTTTCTTACATTTAATCGGTGGGAAGGATTCCACCAGAATGATCTGCTCATCGCGTGGCAACTGAATCACTTCCTGCGGTAACAACAGCGCGCGCTGTGTTTCCGAGCGGTTGACCGTGCGGCTTGCGGGGTTAAAGTCAATAAAGCGCGGCGCGTTGTACGAGCTTTGCTCGACGGTTTTGTTGCCCACGAGCTGCGAAATCATGTTCGCGGTTTCGATGTTGTTGGCCGAGAAGGTGACACGGTAATACGAGTTGGAGAGGAACGAGTTCATGCCCGCTTCTTCGTAAATGCCTTTGAGCTGCTGCGTATCTTGTACGATCAAAAACAGCTTCACGCGGTATCCGCGGAAATAGGCGATACCAATTTGAAACTGCGGCATTTCGCCCAGTGACGGGAACTCATCCATCATGAACATCACGCCGTGGGGCTCATCTTTGCGTGGCATGTGACGGGTTAAAAAGTCCGTCGCCTGCTGGTAGAATACTTTGAGCAGTGGCTCTAAGCGCTGTAAGTTATCCGGCGTGACGCCCACATACACCGTCTGTTTTTTCTTCTTGATGGTTTGCAGATCAAAGTCGGAAGAGGCGGTGGTGGTATCAATCAGCGGGTTCGCCCAAAGTTCAAGGCCGGAGTTAAGCGTGGAGATAACGCCGGAGCGTTCTTTGTCTGCCTTTTGCAAAAACGCGGCGATGTTCATGTAAGACACGGGGTGGATTTTTCCGCCAATCGTATCGAGTACGACCGCAAGGTTATAGACCACATCGTCCGAGCGCATGGTGCGCACCACTTCGCCGAAACTGGTCACTTTTTCAGGCACGGCGCACAAATACAAAATCACGCCGAGCATGAGCGAGCGTGCTTCGTTCTGCCAGAATTCCTGCTCGGGCAGCACCAGGTTACAGATTTTTTGCACGTCATCGACCATCTGGCCGGGCTTATCGGAAATCCAGTCCAGCGGGTTGTAGCAGTGCGAAATTCCGTCCGGATCCGCGGGGTTCCACACGTAACAATCCTGCCTTAGTTTCTGATTGCGGTAGCCCGAAGTCAGCTCGTAGTTTTCCATCTTAATATCGTGGCAGATGACGGATTCTTCCCAGAACAATAAATTGGGAATCACGAAGCCCACCCCTTTACCCGATCCGGTCGGCGCAAAGAGCAGCACGTGCTGAAAATCATCGGCGATAAGGTAGTTGCTGCCCTTAGACGTGCCCAGCAGAAGCCCTTTTTTGCTGCGCAGTTTGGCGCGCACAATATCGGCCTCGCTTGCCCATTTGGCATCGCCGTGCACTTTTTCTTTCTCCCGGAAGGGTCGAAAATCAATCAGCGGTGCGCGCATTAAAAACACGGTGAAGAGCGCAAATAAAAATCCTGCCGCTAAGGGGCCGTAGAATTTATAATCGAAGCTACGGTTAAAATAATAATCGACGTAGGCCTGATAGCGCGGGTCCTGCTTGGCGTAGGCCTTATAGGCGCTGGCCGAATCATGCATCGCTTTGTATTTTTCAAACAGTTTGGAGGGACTGCCGGCTTCTTTTACGTACGCCATTAGTTTCGGCGTTTGCGCGCGCTGAATCCCGAGCACATGGTTGCTGCCGAGCATATAGCCAGTCGCCATGCCTAAATAGCTTGGCACACCGATCACTAAGCCAAAAATAACGATCAGTGCGGCCGCGTTGAATACGGGGCGCATGAATTTTGGTGGGCCTTCGCGGCTCATGCGTGCCACCCGGGGTTAAAGTAAATTTCGCTGACGTAGCGCTTGCCTTTATCGCCGCGCTTGAGCTGAATCACGATCTGCACCACGGCTTCGACATATTCTTTAATCTGTTCGCGCGTGATGCCAAGATTGGCCTGCATGATCATTAAAATCAGCTGCTCAATCGCGAGTTTGGGCGAGTCAGCATGCAAGGTGGCAATCGATCCGGGATGGCCGGTATTGATCGCGCGTAAGTAAGAGAATGCTTCGGCACCGCGAAGCTCGCCGACAATAATGCGGTCTGGCCTGAGACGCAGGCACGCCTCGATCAAATCCTGCGTGGTGACTTTGGCTTTGCCTTGCCCCCCCCGCGAGGCCATGAGGTGAATACGGTTGGGGATCTGCTCAATCATGACTTCGCGGGCATCTTCCACGGTAATGATGCGCTCATGCGTGGGAAGTTCTTTGAGCGCGGCGTTGAGGAACGTTGTTTTCCCCGTCGAGGTGCCGCCAGAGATGATGATGTTTTTTTTATGCTTCACGGCCTGAGAAATAAACTCTTTGACGCGACCATTCTGGTAGAGTTCCCACAAATGCTCATCCGCCTCTTCACGCGGCTGGGTAACGGTTTTGGTGTGATCAAACGCACCAAGCTTTTCATAGGTGGATAAATCCATCTGAATGGTGGCTTGCTTGCGGATGGAAAAGGCGACATTGCCGTCAGCACAGGCGGGTGGAAATACAATTTGCACGCGGTAGCCTTCAGGCAGCGTTGCCGATAGCAGCGGCTTTTCCTCATTAATCACCTGTGCGGTTGCTTGGGCTATCAGCTGCGCGAGAGCGCGTAAATGTTCCATCGTGAATTCAGGAATGGCCTCGTAACGCATGTCGCCGCGCGCTTCGACCCACGCCTCGCCGGGGCGATTGAGAGAAATTTCCTGCACGCCTTCTTCGGCGAACAGGCGCGAAAGCGGCGCAAGATACGTATTGAGTGCGGCAATGCTCATGCGCGAACTTTAGTGGATCACCGAGCCGCCTGCAACTTCCGATGGGAAAACCAGATCACGGTTGAGCATTACGTTTACCGGTGTGCCTTGATCGACTAAAATGGTGGGGCGAACATTGACAAAATTAGTCAAAAATTGCTGCGAAACATTCCCCAAATTCTGTAGCGCCTGATTGGTGGCGAGCGCGGCGGCATCGCCCTGCTGTGTCTGCGCGCTTTGCCCCTGACCAAAGATAGACGAGGTTTGCGAGGTTTGACCAACGCCTGCGGAATCTGCGCCGATCGCAAGGCCGATAGAGATCACCGATGCCAGTACCGCACGCGAGAAAACCTCGCGGAACTTGGTGTCGAGGAAACCATCTAAGCCCGCAAATCCCAGATTATCGACGCCGGAAGAGTTGACCATAATATCAATCCCATCCGGACGGATGAGGCGTTGCCAGACAATAAACACGCGGTTTTGCCCCGGCAGAATCGAGGTGTTGTAGGCTCCAATCAGTCGTGAGCCTTTCGGGATGAGCACGGCGGTGCCCGCTTCGCCGTACACATCGCGCGCCACAATCGCACGGATTTGTGCGGGCAAATCGGTGCTGATCGCGGTTTCAAGCGTGGCCTGAATAATGCGACCCTGAGCAATGGTTTGCCGTAAGTTGGGGATGCGGCTGGCGACAGATTTTTTTGCCTCCGTAGCGGTAGCAGCATTGGCAAAACTGGCATTGGGATCAGAGCCGAAGAAATTATTTTGCTGCGTGGTAGGGGTAGAAGGCGTACTGCCCAGCAGCCCGCCACCGCTACCGCCGGAGGCAAAAATACTCGAGCGCTGACGCTCAGCCAGTTGTGCTGCGGCAGCATTTTCTTTTGCCGGATCAACAATCGGCAAGGTGTCTTGCATGGGTGTGGGCACGACCGGCGCAGGAACAGGCGGCGGCACTAAATCAGGCGGTGGCGCTACCGGTGCAGGTGCGGTGGGCCCCACATCCGGAAGGGCGGGTGGTGGCGTCAGCGGTGCTTCTGGCGGCGCTTCGGCAACTTCGATTTTTTTGGGCCCTTCAGGCACTTCTGCTTCCGGCGTGGAGAAGATATTATACAGCAGAAATAATACCAAGACACCCAGCGACCCCATCACGGCGAGGATGCGGCTTTTGCTGGCGGCGACTTCAGGTTTTCCCTGATCTAGACCCGGATCATCAAAAACATCGGCACTGCCGCTCCCCATGCCTTCGCTGCTGGGCGAGATACCAAACGGATCGGCCGAAGCTGCGGAATTGTCACTATCTTCTGGGGGCTCTGGTGGTGGGGGTACAGTCATCCCATCGCCTCATTATAGACGGTGACCTGACCGCTAGGCTGGTTGAGTTTGACGCGCGAACCCACCGCACGAATCACGGCCATACCGTCATTTGTGACGCTGTAAGGAACGACGCGCTCAGCACCATTTTTATCGACCACGGTAAAGGTTGCACCCACGGGGGGAGCGGAGAATTTGAAGTAGGTAGAGGCGCCATCATCGTAAATTTTTAAGGGTGCTGCGCTATCTGGCCCAGAATAGGTGTAGCGGTAATTATAGCTGGGCGCAGCGGTGATGTCTTGAATGCTGCCGGATGGCGGCGCCGTGCGCGTCAGCTCCGGCATTGCGCTTACCGCCATCGGCGCGTTGGCAGCGGAAACATGACTGGCAGCCGGTGCCGGAGCAGCTGCAACATGCGACGTGCGCGCAGAAGGATTGCCATACGGTTGTAGCGGCGAAACCGGCGCACTCGCAATCGGTGCCAGCGGCTCGACGACTGGAGAGACGGCAACATTCTTGCTGGCAAACGGCGCGCCGCTGCGTGGTAGCGGTGAAGGAAGATTTGCAGCCGGCATGCCTGAAAAACCACTGCCGTAACGACCTTGCGGAAGTCTGGGTAAGGGCGCGGGCAGCCCGCCGGGCGCCTGGCTGCCGATAAACGCAGCACCTGAGGGTGGCTGTGTCTGAGCTGCGGCCATATGCGCAGGCGCTGCAAAGCTAGCTGGTGGTGCCGGTGCACCGGATAAATCGGGATAGTAAAAACGCAGCACGTAGGTAAGCTCTTCCGAGCCAAACACAGCATTCGACGCCGAGGAATGCAAATCAAATTGATAGGCGCGCTTATTGGTCACAATCGTCATGTTGGTGTGCGCATTTTCTTCCATCGCACGAATGAACAACCGGCGGCCTGCGGGTACAATCTGCCAGCCCACGCGGTCACCCACTGAGACCGCCTCAATGTTTTCATTGCGGCCAAATTCGATGTTCGCCTGATAGCCGTAATGGGTCGTCACGCTATAGACTTCGTTCTCGTTGAAGACGAGGGTTTTGATGCGGCTATCGGCGGTAATGGGGACATCGGCGCTGGCAATCGGCGCGTGCAGAATCCCTGCCATCACCAGCAGCGCATAGCCAAGTGCGCGCAGCATGTGGCCAGACATCATCAGGCCTGCTCCTCGTTGATTTGGTACGAGGTCACCGTAAAGCCCAGTGGGTTGGTGAGTTGATCTTTCTCGTTCAAATCAAGGTCGGCATACTCAAAATTCACGGTCGCCACATAATTTTTAGGCGGCAGCGAACTATCCGCCAGATTGTCAACTAACACAAACCGTACCTGCGCAATTTTTGTAGGCGTGACTTCTGCGCGTGAGGGCACCGACGGATTTTGAATATAGCTGATTGAGCGGATGCGAATCTGCCGCGTGCCCATATTTTTCAAAGTAGCTGCCAGGCTGGTAGGCACATCGGGATCAACAGTGGGCAGATAGCTGTAAAATACAGCGCGCGCACTCATCACGCGCACGACGTTTTTATTGTATTCCAGAATTTGCGGCATGTAGCCTTCACGCGCCTGCACATATTTGGCGAGGAAATATTTATCCATCGCTTCGTTGCTGGCATATTGGTTGCGGCTGACGGGCTCAACTTTTTGGGTAAAGCCGGTCTTTTCATCAATGGTCAGCAGGTATGGCTCAACCGATTTCAGCGGGGTCAGGCTGTAAACAGACACAGTGGCAACCAAGGCAACACCCAGCGCAATCAGGGCAATCAGCGCCAGTAAATTGCGTTGTACCACCACGTGCTGGTACTTGTCGGAAGCCCAGTCACGAGGTGAGGACGAAGAAGGTTTGTTTTTGGCCACAGCGCGTAGTCCTTTTCGCAAGAATACACCTAAGCAGCCACTATAAAGTGCCCCTTAGCCATAGCAAGCGTGCCGCGGTGGATGTGCACAAGTTATGCACACCGGGTCATTCCACTCAAAAGCGATGGAGCACTCTAAAATGCGCATCCTGCGCGCGCGGTTTTTGCGTTGTATGGTTGGGCGTGAATAGAAACGATTAGAAAAAAGGCAACCTTATTGATTGCCTTGCTCACCGGTATTGTGCAGCGGATTGATCAGGAAGCGAACCATGCCACCGACCATGCCGGGATCATTCTTGCCATCGCCTGCCACCATGGCCTTGCTTCCTTGTTCAAGGCCGGCTGCCAGCGCGCTAATGCCGTCGCGTGGTACATCATCAGGCCTTTGATTGGTCAGGCTCACCCCTTGAGTGTAGCCACTTTGGAAGCCATCGGCAAAACTCTTCAGGCTATCTTCAAATGGCAGGCGCACGATTTGCTCTGAGCCCAGCACGCGCTGGCCACCCCCAAGTTGTGGGGCAAAGCGCGCACCAAGACCATTGGATAATTGTTGCGCAAACAGCGGGATCATTGAGAGTAGCTTGTCCACTACTAATCCAAGCACCAGCAAGCCCAGCAATCCATACATGGCAAAATTCATCAGCTGGTTCTGCAATTGCTGGCCAGCAACCACTGGTGGGCGGCCAGTGCCATCGGGTTGTGGTGAGAAGAGCGCCAGCGGCTCGAGCGCTTGTTTGGGCTCCTTACATTGCAGGCGGTGAATCGCCGAATTGACTTTCGTATCTGGTGGTAGCGGCCCACGATCATCGCTGATATTATTTGGCGTGCCGTTAATATCGTACACATCAAACTGGCAGATGCTGCAATATTCCCACGGCCAGCGCCAGGTATTGCCCTCATAGGTGGTTTTTTGATAGGTAATCAGGCCAAGCAGACTGTTTGATACATGCGATAGCGGTAGCGAGAGCACAAACGCCAGAAAGGTAAACACAAAAAGCATCTGCAGTGTAAACGACGCCAGATAGCCAATATAACGATCAAAGAAACGCCTCGTTTGTCTGAACAGTCCAAAGCTTAGATAGATGGGCGAGAGCACCATTAAAAACGCCAGGCCAACCAGCGCCACCATGTACCCAAACACGCCGCGCACAAACACCATCGCGATTTTAGCAAGTATCAGCACGCCGATATAGAAGATGGGTGGGAAGGCAACGGCCAGTAACCCAAGCGCGGCAAACACCGCATTTTTGCACGGATTATGCGCCTCAGCATTCGCATCGCCCGTGAAGCCTGCGGGCGCACCGATCGACTGCGATAAATCCGTGAGCAGGCGGTAAAAAAAGTTATCCATGAAGAAATACAGATCTTGCCCGCTGGCATAGTTCTGACCCGGCACATCTTTGTAAATACCCGATATCGCAATGGCGATGCCTTCCTGCGCGGTAGTGACAAAAAGTTTGAAGGCAATGCCAATCATGTAGTCAGCCTCGGTGGTGAAGGCGACGAACAAGGCGATTTTCATTAAAAATCCCAGCAGCTCGCGGGCAGTAAAATCGAGGATGCCCGTGGTAAAGGCGATCCCAAAAAACATGACCGCCAGTGTGGCTACGGCATATACCGCAGGCGAAAGCGCGCGGATGATGCCGCAGTATAAATTGCCAAACAGCGCGGTGATGAGTTTTTCAGTATGGCAAACGAAAAAAGAAAAAATATGCTTAAAGTCAAAGCCGGTTGCATTAAGCAACTCTGGACAGCGCGGCGAGAGATCAAAGAGCTGACCTTGCGCCGTGCTGCCCACGCAGCGAAAACTCTGACCGGCCTGCACCACGCCTTGCGCAAGTGCAGTATCGGTCAAAAAAAATAGACAGAGTAGGGTGAGAAGAAACGCGCCAGACGCGCGCCAATACAGGGTGAGGAGGGATGCAGCACAGTCGGGCGTGCTCCTCATGCGCTCACCTTTTGCGGGATGCCTTCCATCAGATCGGCAAGCATTTGCGATGGATTGCGGCTGGAGCTTTTGATCGTTTCATTGGCAAGGATGAGGTGGTGCTCTTCCGGCAGCCTGCGAGTATCGCTGTGCAGCAAATCCATGGTGTCCCCGCGCATGAAGAGCATCATGCGCTGGTGGGAGGCGAGCTCCTGCAAAATAAAATAGCCGTCTTCGCTTAAGCCGCCGTGCGTGACGAGGGCTTTGGATAGTTCATGGTCGGTGTAGTAAAAGCGCTGTGCACAGCCGCTAGCTAAGGCGCTCAGCGTCCCCAGCTTGGCGCTGGCATCCACATCACTCACCATCGCAACCAGGGTGGTGCGCTGCGCCGTGAGATACTCAAGCCAGCCAGCAATGCGCCCACGAAACAGCTGGTTCGCCAGCAGCAAGCCTGCTTCATCCAGCACGAGCAGAGTGGGCGTACCATCCAGTCGCATGGTGATGGCGTGCAGCAAATAGCCGGTGATGGCGGCGCGGCTTGCTTCATCGCGCATCACGGCGCTGATATCAAAACTGCTGATCGCATCAAAACTTAAGCCATCATGCGCACCGGAGAGCTGAATATTCTGTGCGCTTACCCATGAATCAAACTGTTTCGCTAGCAGCGGATCATGCGCAGCAATGATTTCTTGAAAGCGTGCTAAGTGGCGCTGCGCTGGCGGTAGTGCCATCACCTCGCTGACGCAGCCATGTAAAAACTGGGTGAGAGCCTGAGACGTTTGCACGCCGCGCGGATCCAGCAGGCCTGCACACCAGAGCGCAAGAAACTCACGCGTGGTGGCAGAATCCGTCATCGCAAAAGGATTGAGCGGGCAGTCAGAAGTGCCCGGCCGCATCACGCGACCGTTAAGCGCGCTGATTGTGCGGTGGCTACGACCCGAGGCATCGAGATACCAGATTCTTGGGCTATGCGCAGTGCTTACACTGGTGAGCAGATGCACATATTCATGCATGCCAGACACCGCATTGCCGCAAAACAGCAGATGGTTTTTTAAGCTGCCTTCCGCATCATGATAGCTGGTGTTGAAATAGCACGGCTCGCCGGCGCCGGTGCGCATCACCATGCTGGGTTGCGTGGCAATGGCGGGCTGCAGCGCGCCTTTGGGCGGTGCCTGCAACTTCACAAATCCTGCCAGGTGATGGGTATTGACCGGGCGTGCGCGCGCCACAAACGTAAAATTCGCTGGCAGCTGCGCCCAGTACATTTCCTCAAGCTTCAAATCCTCGCGCACGCAGACAATGCCTAGCTTGCTCATCGCGCGGCGCACCATGTGGATGCTTGCCTCAAGTTGGCGGATGGACGGCGCGATTAAAAATAGTGACGTCTGCTGGCGGCCGTAGGCTTTCTCGCCGTTATCTTCCGCCATTAACTGCTCGAACTCTGCCCACTGCCACAGATCGCGGTCGCCGCTTAGTCTCACATATTCTGCCTGCTGTTCGTAGGCTTCTTTGGCTTCCTCAGCGCCGATGAAATCGAAGTTCTGCGTCACGATCAGTTCGCAGGGAATGTCGAGAAATTCATCAATGCCGGCGAGCGAGGATTCTTTATATTCCTTGATCGTCATGATGCTCGCGAAGCGCCGCTTGCCTTCGGCGGTACGCACTTCCATGGCGTTGAAGCCGAAGGTGACATCGCCGCTGGTGAGGTAATGCGATAAATCCTGCGTCGGCAGTTTCATCGGGCGGGCTTCCAGATTGATCAGCTTTTCTAAAAACTCCAGATGCTCAGCGTAAATTTCGCCATCCTCACGGGTCTCAAGCCCGAGGCGCGCGCCGCCAAAATCCTTCAGTACCGCCAGCAGATCATCCACCACGCGGTGAAGTTCGGCCTTGGCGTTTTGCAGATATTCCTCGCGCTGCTTGATGTCCGCATTCCAGTGCAGGCTGCGGGTAAAATGTTTCAGGCTGCTAAGGCGCGCGGGCTCTGCCGCCTTGACGATGGTGATGTACAGCTCATTGGTAAAGCCGCGCGATAGGCCCTGCGATTCGTGCCAGGCATCGTACAGCGCGCTGGCGTGAGGTGAGGCAAATGCTGGCTTGGAAAGGTAGGGTTTTTCGCGGCGAAAATTGTGCAGCCACACCGCGTACGAGCTATCGGGTAGTTTACTGGCAAGCACCTGACGAATCGCGCCGCGTAAATTTTTGGCTTGGGTGGAGGTGGGATCCAGTCTGTCAACACGCAGAATTTGTAAGACCTCACCATTTTTGGTGGCAATGGTGAGCGGGTCAAGCAAACAGGCATAGGGGACAAAATCCGCCTCGATGACATCATCGGCGATGTCACGGTAGGCTTCTAAATCGTCGATGTCGCGTGCAGCCTTCGGCACGAACATGGATAACAGGCGCGCAGTGCTCATGAAATTACCCTAAAGCAGGCACTCGCCGCTGACAAGTTGTGGGTGCGCTTCATCCCCACCCCTCACTGAGGGTGAGGGGTGGGGAATTAATTGATTAACCGCAGCCAGTGCCTCCTGCGTTAAGCTCGTCTACAATTGCAGATGCACCGAAGATCACCGCAATGCCAATACCCACGATAATGGCCATGCCCCAGGATACTTTACCCATCAGCGCACCGATACCAATCACGATAATCGCGAGCGTCGCAATACCTGAACCAATCGTTCCATTGAACCATTCTACCACATTACATAGTACACGACCGATCGTTTCCTGAGCAGCAGCCGTTTCCGGCACCATGGCCACCACATACACGGCAAACAGTGCCAGCGCCAGATGCCATGCGCCGGTTTGAATTGTCATACCTTTCATAATCAACCCCTTAAGCTAAATGAATCAGTGACTGTAAATTAATGAATTACATATTTAACGTAACAGAAATTTGCAGTTGTGTTAACCATTATCACAGTTTTGTGACAATTTGATGACAATTTTGTGACAGTTTTTACTTTGCGCTGCCGGGAAGATGGGGTAGATGCTGAAACAACTAATTTTGTCATGCCGTGCGTGTCACGGCATCCGCGCCGAAATCATTGCCAAACTATATAAAGGCGCAGACCCCGGCATCCGCCGGGGTGACAGTGATCAACCCTTCCAAGGAGCCTCTCATGACCAATCTTGCCAAAAAACTCACCGAACTGGGCATTGAACTACCCGAAGTTAGCCTGCCGGCCGCCAATTACGTACCGTGTCAGATCGCGGGAAACACGCTCTATGTTTCCGGTCAGCTGCCGATGCTGGGCGGCAAGCCGCAATTTATTGGTAAGGTAGGCCGCGAGTTTACGATTGAACAGGGGCAGGAATGCGCGCGCATTTGCGGTGTGAACATTCTGGCGCATACCCGTAATGCACTCGGCGGGGATTTCTCGCGCATCAAGCGCCTGATTCGCTTAGGCGTGTTTGTCAACGCGCCGGATGATTTTACCGATCACCCGAAAGTTGCCAATGGCGTGTCGGATATGATGGTGAATCTGTTCGGTGAAAACGGCAAGCACGCGCGCTTTGCCGTGGGCGTTTCCGGCCTGCCCTTCGGCGTGGCGGTGGAAGTGGATGCGACCTTCGAGCTGACGGCATAGAGCCGACAGCCGACAGCCTGCAGCTAGGAAGCCCTAAACGGCAAGCGAGGACAGTATGTCCGAGCCAGCCATGAGCGCTATCACGACTAGGCAGTATGCCGATGTCGTGATCATTAAAAACGGCTAATCATCCCACAATTTGGGTTGCGGCACAGCGTAGGCGTGCGGGGCGTTTGCAGGTGCGGCGGGCTTGGGCACGTCGATCATATTATGGGTCACTGCCATTTCTGAGCGCAGTTCCGTCGAAGGATCACCCTTGCCGGCGGCAAGCACAGTGCCGTATTCAGCGGGCATGAAATCAGCGCGGCTGAGCATTTTATCGCGCAGGGCAATCAGGCTTTTAAGGGTCAGCTGCAGATAGGTGAAGATCGGATCGCCGTAGATGTTTTTGCCCTGAAGCAGCACCACGACTTTTTCATTCATCGCCGCATCATCCACCGCCACGGGGGTGGAGTTTTTGCTGTATGCTCCGGTTTTCCAGTTATTCGTCATGTGGCAAGCCTTTGATGCGTGTCAGGCTAGCGACTTTTTCGATAAATTCAAATGATTTGGCGTAAACTGAGGATTACGCGATGCCTTCACCGCGTCCTTTGGTCGAGGCGACAGCATTTGCGTTCACGCCGTGACCCATCTCAGGGATGCAGGCACCGATTTGCACATCTTTGTTACCAAAAAAAACTGGTAGTGCTGCGATGCTGCAGGCAGAAATAGAGCAGCTGCCACCTTGGAAACAAATCGTGTTATGATCGGTCATATCATCCTCATCCTTGTTAAACCCAGATTAACCGGATTTCCTTAATCTATGGTTAAATTTATGCGCTAGTTTTATGAAGGTTTGATGACAATCAGCAAATTTATTGGCGGTGCACAGATGGGGATAAAATAGCATTTATGCTTAATATCAATGATATGGATGCATCTTAAGCGAAGCTTTATGTAAAGTTTCATCAAACTGTCATATACATAGCCGGCAGCTGAGAGCCGACAGCCGACAGCTTATAGCTTACAGGTTTCAGCGTGCGCTCTCTGGCGCATGTTGAATGCGTACCTTTTGCCGGTGGTTTGCAATCTTTCGCTAACCACTCTACCCGCCACCCACCACGCACCATCCCGTGCATAACTTGAAAAACGCGCTGGAAAAACCCCGTGCGGGGCATTAGTGAGAATCTATCTAACCTTATTTTGGAGACTTTTATGTTGCGTCAGCTTCTTTTATCCAGCGTCATGATGGCGATTGCAGCACCTGCCTTTGCGCAGACTGCACCTGCTGCCGCACCGGCTTCCGGCTTTCCGTTTGCGAAGGAAAGCGCGGAAGATGCTGCCTCTCGTGCGGAGCGCGCGAAGCTGAACAAGCGCCTGCTCTCGGCGGAAAAGCGTCGTAAAGCTGCTGCTACACGTGCCGCAGCTGAGCGCCGCCGCGCTGCCGAAGAAGCGCGCCACATGGAAGAGCAGCAGACGCAAGCGGTTGAGCCAGCGCCGGTTGCGCCGATTGAAACCACGCCTGCGCCTCAGGGTTCTGCTCCGGTCGCGCCGGTGGAAGGATCAGCACCTGCCTCGCCAATTGAGCCTACAGCCCCCGCAGCGCCGGAAGCGGCAGCACCTGTTGCGCCGATTGATCCGGCCGTCGCCCCCGCAGCGCCTGCAGCCGATGCGGGCATGCCCGTACCACCCAGCGAGTAGTACGCGCCTATCTTACATATCAAAGACAGACGAGCCGCAGCGTTCACGCGCTGCGGCTTTTTTGTAACCTACAAAAACCTCCACCTCTGGTGGAGGATTGGCAGAGTTCTACACAGTAAGTAAGAGACCTCCGCTTGGATCACGAAGTGAACCAAACGGAGGTTTTATGGACGAGA
>JALHRI010000007.1 GCA_022841525.1 Alphaproteobacteria bacterium
TCTTCTGTTTGCACATAGTTTGGTGCCGAAGATTGTGTATGTATCACTCGCAAGCCACCGCCGGCTCTTATTTCACGATCATTGCCGCGATCATGCAAAACAAACCGATCATTCCATATCACCATTCTGTTGGCGGTAATGCTGGCAATACCATTCTTACTCACTTCATCACGTAAGCTTTCTGCAGCACGCTTAAATGCATCAAGAAACGCAGCGGCATGCTCAATGCCAGACGCCTTAAGATCATCCACCTGGGGCAAATGCAGAATATACCGCGCCGCTCCTGACTCTTCAGAGAATTTGGGATTTTCGGTTAGCAGAGCATGCGTCACCGCATATCCCGAAGAGAGGATTAGCTTCTGCGCCTTCGTTCGCAGTGCTTCTAAATTGCCAAATTTCTCTAATGTTTTCGGATCATTTGCCATTGCCTGCAAAATCTCTTCTGCCGAGACAAAAATAGTGGGGGCAACGTTAGCCCCAGGGTTTTCACAATATAATCCGCGCAATGCTTTATGTTCTGCAAACTCCCCCAAATCTTGGTGGAAGCTGGAAGCAGCGCTCGCGGATGAGACGATGCGGTCAACTTGTTGACCGTTTACTTCTAAAATATTTCTCCTCATCGCATGCATCATGCCACGAAAAATAGACGGGCCTTTGTTTTCGGGCAGATTTTCTACATAAACTAAAGGGCTTGCGGTACCCACTTGCATGTCCAGTAATGCCGCTTGTAGCGAAGCCAGTTCTTGCGCCACCGCACTGCCAGCCGGATGTTTTTGATGAAAATGACGAAGCGCTGAAGTGGATTCTGCGCTTAAGACGACGCTACCGACTCCAGGTAATGGCTGATAGGCTGCGTCCGCTGGAACATGTTGTACCATCTCCAGCCAAAGCAGCGCACCGCGCTGCAATTGCGTACTGGGCGAGTCTTCACGCAATGTTGAAAAAACTGCCTGTAACGCATGCTTTAGATCATTAGATAGTATCATCTGTTTCGGTTGCATTCTGAAATGCTAATCTATAAATATTACAGACGTATGAAGATTGTTATATTTCCTGCGCTGCGGGAGCGGAAAAATGGATAGCACTTACCCAAAACGCATCCTGTCATGCCGTGCTTGTCACGGCATCCGCGCCAAAAAAATAACAGGGCGCAGACCCCGTCATAAAGACGGGATGACATTTCCTCGCACCAGGTGCCTTCATGCTTAATGTGCTCGCGGTTGCTCTTGGCGGGGCGCTGGGCACGCTGTTGCGCTACGGTGCTGGGCTGCTGGTGCACGCACCCTACGGCACGCTGCTCGTCAATATCCTTGGCTCAGCGCTGATGGGGCTGCTGATGGCCAAGTTCAGTGCCGGCGCTATCAGCGAACCGGCGCGGCTGTTTTTGGCCGTGGGCGTGCTTGGCGGGTTCACGACCTTTTCGGCATTTTCCTACGATGTACTGCAGCTGGTCTTACGCGGTGCGTGGGCGCAGGCGATCTTCTACATCGCCATCAGCGTGATGGTTTCGCTGGCTGTTTGCGCATTTAGCTTTTATATCATGGCGCGATGAGCAACGCGTACACCCACATCATTACCGACGACGAAGACGGCATGCGGCTGGATAGGCTGCTTGCCAAGCGCTTTGGCATGCCCAACAGCATGGCGCAAAAATCCTGCCGCAAAGGCCTGATCCGTATGGACGGCAAGAAAGTCGATGCCTCCGCGCGGGCAGTCAAAGCCAGCGTGCTTGAACTACGGGTGAACCTTTCTGCACCCACACGCACAGCATCTGCCACGTCACCTGTCCGCACGCTGTCGGAGAGGGATAGAGCGCTGGCAGAATCCCTCGTGCTCTACCGAGACCGTGATATTCTGGTGCTGAATAAACCTTCCGGTCTGGCGGTGCAGGGCGGAAGCAAAATCACCAAACATGTCGATGGCTTGCTGCCCGCGCTGCAGTTCGATGCGAAGGAACCGCCACGCCTGGTACACCGCATTGATAAGGATACTTCCGGCCTGCTGATACTGGCGCGCACGCTGAAAGCCGCGCGCGAATTGCAGCATCAATTCGCACAAAAACAGGTGCGCAAAACCTATCTTGCGCTGGTGTGCGGCGTGCCGCATCCGCTAACCCATACGCTCACCACGCGCATGGTGAAGCAAGCCGTCGGCGCTGAAGAAGATGCAGAGGGCGAGCACGAAGAATCCGCAGGCGGGTTTGAAAAAATGCATAGTGGCGAGAAGGGAAAACTCGCCACCACCGAGTACCGCGTGCGCGACTATATGCACAAAACCGCAGCGCTGGTTGAGCTTCAGCCCATCACCGGCCGCACCCACCAACTGCGCGTGCATATGGCGAGCATTGATTGCCCCATCGTCGGTGATAAAAAATACGGCACGCGCGAGGCGTGGGAGCCTCTCAATATCGACGGCTCGCAGCTTCATCTACACGCCTGGCGTATCGAGCTTCCCGCCATGCTGGGCAGCAAGCCGCGCAAATTTGAAGCGCCACTACCCAAGCTGATTCAGCGTAATCTCAGCGAGCTTGGGCTTTCTCTGAGCTGAGGGCGGATCGCTGCTCACTTAAACCTACTTGATAAAGCAGAAGCTCATGGCCGCAGACATAAGGCCGGTTCTGAAACCAGTTTTCTTGGTCATAACGATGTCGATTCGCTCCGAAATAAGGGGAGTTATTGGCGAAGCCTTTATCGTTTAGCACCCGCATCACTCCACCTGCGCCGCGTATTAAGGCTTCAAGCGGCGCGATATCCCAAATGGCACTGGGTTTATCAAACATGGCCAAGTCCGCCTCGCCTTTGAGCACTTGCGCACTGCGGTAACCTCCCGTATACGGCGCAGCCTCAAAAGTGTTTTCGGGCAAGCGTCTGCTTCCCTTATCCTTATAGCCTTCGGCAATTCTCAACTTATCATCGACGATGTGTTTGACAAGAAGGGGGCGTGACTTTGCCCCACCCTCTGTTTGTAGTATCGTACATTTTGCGAAAGTTTCCGGCTGTAAATCGGCGAAAAACATTTCATCCTTTTTCGGGAAATACACGGCGCCAAATAGCACGCGACGTTCTTTATCTTTATCCGGCGCGCTCAGCAGCGCGACATTGATTCCAAATTGATCGTAGCCGTCCACGAACGACGCGGTGCCATCCAGCGGATCTATCACCCACAATGGTTGAGGCGAGGTAATGGCGCGGACTTGATCTTGCTGGCTACTTTCCTCTCCCAGCACCGGAAGGTTTGGGGTGAGTTCAGCAATTTTGGCAATCAGGGCGCGCTGCGATTCTTTATCTACCTGCGTTACTTTACTACCATCAGTTTTCGTTTCAGAAACGATGCCGGATTGCTGTGCGCATTGATAGGCGCCTACCTCACGCATCGTGCGCAGTAGCGCTGTGCGATTCTCAAACGAAAGAATACGGGGGGCAGGTTTGCGCATAGTTTCTCCAATTGCTTGCCTGCACGTTAGTAGGGGTTTATGTATTTTTTATGACAAGACCCAAGCGATGTTACACCACCGTCAGCACGCAAACGCGTGAGGGCGGCTGGTGCGTCCTGCTGGACGGCAGAGCGCTGAAAACCCCCGCACAGCAGGAAATTTTGTTGAATCAGGAATCGCTTGCCGAGGCACTGGCAGACGAGTGGCGCGCTCAGGAAGGCACCCTCCAGCCCGACGCCATGCCGATCATGCGCATCCTCTGCATTGCGCTGGACCGCACGCCCCTAGACCGCAACGACGTCACCGCCGATCTGCTCGGCTATATCCATACGGATCTGGTATGCTACCGCGCGGATCAGAAGGCCATCGCTGAGCGTCAGGCGCAGGCCTTCGCACCGGTCATACGCTTTATAGAAGAGCGCTATCAGGTAACGCTGGCGACGACCCAGGGGTTAGTACCGCTGAGCCAGCCGGCGTCACTTGCGCCCGCCATCCACGCACATCTGGCGCAGATGGATGATCTGTGCTTTACCGCACTGGCATTTTTAACGCCACTCACCGGTTCGCTGTTTGCAGCACTTGCCACTGCAGCAGGCGCACTCAGCGCTGAGGATGCGTACCTGATTTCGCGCATCGAAGAAGATGTGCAGGCCGAGCTTTACGGCACAGATCCAGAACTAGAAGAAAAACTTCAGACCAAACAGCGCGATATACTTGCCAGCGCCTTTGTGCTACGCCACGGGTAAGAGGTAGCAACACTCCCTCCCCCTTTACGGGGGAGGGATGGGGTGGGGGTGCATGCATGGATACGATGTGCACTTTTCCACATCCCCCCTCCTAACCTCCCCCGCAAGGGGGGAGGAATTTACGCGAGTCCACCTCACGCAGAAAGGGTTCATCATGGAATTTCTCACGGCCATTTCGAATAATCTGCTCTCACCGGCGATGTTGTTTTTCGCCCTCGGCATTGCAGCGGGCTTCGTCAAATCCGATCTGGAAGTGCCAGAAAGTATCAGCCGTTACCTGTCGCTCTATTTAATGATGGCCATTGGCTTTAAGGGCGGCGTCGCCATTGCGGGGACAGAAAGCATCAGCGCTGAGATTATTTACACCGTGCTGGCGGGTATTGTTATTGGTTTTGTGCAGCCGTTTGTCAGCTACGGGCTGCTCAAAAAAACCACCTCGCTCGATAGCCCCACCGCGGCTGCCGTGGCCGCCCATTACGGCTCGATCAGCATGGTGACGTTTGTGACCGCCACCTCGTTTCTCAAAGCGCATGAGGTGGTCTATGCCGGCTATATCGTCGCCGTACTGGCGCTGATGGAGGCACCCGCCATTTTCTCTGGCCTGTTTATTGCGCACCGCGCCGCACCGGAAACCCGTAGCCACGAACAGGAAGAACGCCGCCTCATCTCGCACGATATTTTCACCAACGGCGCGATTTTACTGCTACTGGGCGCCTTCCTGATTGGCTGGATTACCGGTGAACCCGGCATGAAGCAGGTGGGCGGTTTTCTGCGTGAGCCGTTTCACGGCATTTTATGCCTCTTCCTTTTAGACATGGGGCTGATGGTCGCCAAAAATCTGCAACCGCTGCGCCATTTCACCTTCTCGCTGATCGCGTTTGGCATCTACATGCCGGTGATTGGTGCGCTCACGGGTCTTGCCGCCAGCGCGCTCATCGGCCTGGATATCGGCACCGGCATGCTGTTTACCGTGCTGTGCGCCAGTGCCTCGTACATCGCCGTGCCTGCTGCGATGCGTTTGGCGTTGCCGGAAGCCTCGCCCACGGTGTATGTCCCCATGTCGCTGGCGATTACCTTTCCGCTGAACGTCACGCTCGGTATCCCGTTTTATTTTGAACTGGCGAAAGCGATTTTGCCGCCTTCATAAACAAAAAATTATCCACCGTTTTTTTGCACTGCGGCGTTGCATATATACATAATTGCGTATGGGAGCAAGCCTTCTATTCTGGTCGGTGTGTTGTCGGTGGGTGCCGGCAAGTAACATCCTTAAGGAGGTTTCTTATGCTTAAACGACTTACTGCAGAATGTATCGGCACAGCGTGGCTGGTGATCGGCGGCTGCGGCGCGGCTATTTTCGCCGCCGGCGTGCCCGATATTGGCATTGGCCTGCTTGGCGTATCGCTGGCGTTTGGCTTGAGCGTGGTCACCATGGCCTATGCCATTACCCATATTTCCGGCTGCCACCTCAATCCGGCAGTCACGATTGGGCTATGGATGAACAAGCGCTTCGCGGCGGAAGATGTCTTTCCCTACATCATCGCGCAGGTCGTGGGTGCCACGCTGGGTGCAGCGATTTTGTACTTCATCCTCTCAGGCAAAACCGGCATCGATATTGCCGCGGCGGGTTTTGCGACCAATGGTTTTGGTGAACATTCGCCGGGCGGGTTCTCGCTGCAATCGGCGCTGATTACTGAAATCGTGATGACCTTCATGTTTGTGATGGTGATTTTAGGCGCCACCGACAGCAAGTCGCACGCGGCACTCGCACCGCTGGCGATTGGCCTATGCCTGACGCTGATTCACCTGATCTCCATTCCGGTGACCAATACCTCGGTCAATCCGGCGCGCAGCACCGGCGTGGCGATCATCGAGGGTGGCTGGGCGATTGACCAGCTGTGGCTGTTCTGGGTCGCACCGATTGTGGGTGCCGTACTGGCCGGCCTCACCTACCGCTGGTTCCAGAAAGCCTAAGCGCCAGTGACTACCAACGAAAAGGCCACCCATTTGGGTGGCCTTTTTTTGTTATTCGATACCGCTGAAAACTACGCGGCTTCGGCTTCGACCTGTACGGGGCCGGAATCCTGACCACGGGCGGATTCATCACGATCCACGAACTCGATGATCGCCATCGGTGCCGCATCGCCATGACGGAAGCCAGCTTTCAGCACGCGGGTGTAGCCACCCTTACGCTCTTTGTAGCGGGTGGAAAGTACGCTGAGTACTTTCTCGGCCATTTTCTCATCGCGCAGACGCGCCACCAGCAAGCGGCGAGCCGCCAGATCATTCTGCTTACCCAGCGTGATCAGCTTTTCCACGATCGGACGCAGATCCTTCGCTTTGGGCAGGGTGGTAAAAATCTGCTCGTGCTTAATCAGCGCGCAGGCCATATTGGCAAACATCGCCTTGCGGTGCGAGGTCGTGCGGTTAAGCTTACGTCCGGCTAATTGGTGTCTCATGTTCAGTCTCCGTGTTTCGTCATTCGTTATTCGTTATTCGTTGCCCGTCATTCGAATCACGAATCACGAACCACGAATCTCGATCAGTACGGGTCCTCGAATTTACGAGCGAGGTCTTCGATATTTTCCGGTGGCCAGTTGGTCACTTCCATACCAAAGCGCAGGCCCATATTGCCGAGCACTTCCTTAATTTCATTGAGCGATTTGCGGCCAAAGTTGGGCGTTTTCAGCATTTCGCTTTCGGTCTTCTGCACCAGATCGCCGATATAGACGATGTTGTCGTTCTTCAGGCAGTTCGCCGAACGTACCGACAGCTCAAGCTCATCCACTTTTTTCAGCAGATACGGCGAGAATTTCAACTCTTCTTCGGCCGATTTTTCTTTCACATCTGGCAGGTCTTCGAAATTGATGAATAGCTGCAGCTGGTCTTGCAGAATGCGCGCGGCCAGTGCCACAGCATCATCCGGCGCGATGGAACCATCGGTCTCCAGCTCGAGGGTCAGCTTGTCGTAATCGGTACGGTTGCCAACGCGGGCGTTTTCCACTTTGTACGACACGCGCTCCACCGGCGAGAACAATGCATCCACCGGAATCAGGCCAATCGGCGCATCGGCCGGACGGTTTTGCGCCGCCGGAACGTAGCCTTTACCCACTTCCACTGTCAGTTCCATGTTGATCGACGCGCCTTTGTCCAGCGTGCAGATCACCAGGTCTTTGTTGATGATTTCGATGTCCGCATCGGTCTGGATCATGCCAGCAGTGACTTCACCCGGCTGATCGGCTTTCAGGTACATGCGCTTGCGGTCAGCACTGTGGGCTTTGAGTTTCAAATCTTTGACGTTGAGGATGATGTTGACCACATCTTCACGCACGCCGGCAATGGCGGAGAATTCATGAAGTACGCCGTCAAGTTTAATCGCGGTCACGGCGGCACCTTGCAGCGACGACAAGAGCACGCGGCGCAGCGCCACACCCAGCGTAATACCAAACCCGCGCTCCAGCGGTTCGGCCACTACCGTGGCACGGCGGTGATCACCCATCTGGGTTTTGATATCGAGCTTGCTTGGCTTAATTAAGTCTTTCCAGTTTTTATTCAAAATCGCACTCATATGTCCTCGTGATTCGTGTTTCGTGTTCGATTCGTAAATTCGTAATTAGACGCGACGACGCTTTGGCGGACGGCAGCCATTATGCGGAATCGGGGTGATGTCTTTAATCGAGGTGATGTTAAAGCCCACCGCCGAAAGCGCACGCAGCGCCGACTCACGACCCGTTCCCGGGCCTTTCACCAGCACTTCTACCGTGCGCATACCATGTTCCTGCGCTTTTTTACCGGCAACTTCGGCAGCAATCTGCGCCGCATACGGCGTTGATTTGCGCGAGCCTTTGAAGCCGTTGGCACCCGAGGATGACCAGGAAATCGTGTTCCCAAACGGATCGGTAATGGTGATGATGGTGTTGTTAAAGGTTGCATTGACGTGCGCCACGCCCACAGGGACGTTTTTGCGATCACGCTTTTTGGTGGTTGCTGCTTGTGCTTTGGCCATAGTTATTTAGTGATGAGAGTCGAGAGTTCAGAGTCGAGTAGTGTACTCGATTCTTTGTTGCTCATCTTCTCTTATTCACTCCTCCTGTTTGTTTGTTGCTTTGACTTTTGGCGATTTTCTAAAGTCGTACTCGACTCTCGATTCTCGACTCTAGCCACTACTTTCTAGCCACTATTTCGTTACCATTTTCTTACCGGCAATCGCCACGGCTTTGCCTTTGCGGGTGCGCGCGTTGGTATGGGTACGCTGACCGCGAACCGGCAGCTTCTTGCGGTGACGCAGACCACGGTAGCAGGCCATATCCATCAAACGCTTGATGTTGACCGCCACTTCACGGCGCAGATCACCTTCTACGGTGTAATCCGCATCGATGATTTCGCGCAGACGAATCACTTCCTGCTCGGAAAGCGTGCTCACGCGGCGGGTTTCATCAATCCCGGCTTTGGAGAGAATTTCGACAGACTTCGAGCGGCCAATGCCATGAATGTAGGTGAGTCCGATCACCACACGCTTGCCCGAAGGAATATTAACGCCGGCAATACGAGCCATGCTACACTCCTTGTTGGTTATAAAATCATTTGGTTTTTCAGCTAGTTACGCACGCACTAACGCGCGATTTCGCCCAAAAACGAGCGCGCACTATAGCCAGCAAACGTCCAGTGTCAACGGATTATTTAGTTCGTGATTCGTGATTCGGTATTCGAGATTCGAGCCTATTGCATCAGGCAATCCATTCGCTGGATAGTTTGACTGCCTTAGAATGTTGCAGGCTCAACATTTAGGCCGCCAAAACATAGGTGGCTTACGCGGTTGGCTTCAATCCGAAAACGAATAACGAATCACGACACCAGCGCATCAATCGCTTGGGTGACTTGCCCGATATCGGCCATGCCATCGAGCGTGGTGAGTGCACCCTTGGCCTTATAGTACGGAATGATCGGCGCGGTTTGCGCGTGGTAGGCCTCAAGGCGCTTGGCCACGGTTTCGGCTTTATCATCCGCCCGGCGGGTAAATTCGGTGTGGCCGCAAGCATCGCACACGCCTGCTACTTTCGGCTGCTTGAAATGATCGTGATAGCCGGCACCGCATTTCGCGCAGGAAAAACGCCCGGAAATACGCGCCACCAGCGCTTCATCATCCACTTTCAGCTCAATCACATGATTGAGTGCTTTGCCTTCTTCTTTCAGCATGGCATCGAGCGCTTCGGCCTGCGGCACGGTGCGCGGAAAACCATCTAAGATAAACCCGCTTTTGCTGGCGCTGCGAATCGCCTCGCGGATAATACCGATCATGATGTCATCCGACACCAGACCGCCTGCGGCCATAATGTCTTTGGCTTTTTTGCCAAGCTCGGTGCCCGCAGCTACCGCCTCGCGCAGCATGTCGCCAGTGGCCAGTTTGGTAAGGCCGTAGGCATCGCGCAGATGATCCGACTGCGTTCCCTTACCCGCCCCCGGCGGGCCAAGCAAAATAATGTTCATATCCGTCTCCCGTGCGATTAGCGCTTGGTTTTTAAGCGCGCTTTTTTAATCAGGCTTTCGTACTGATGCGCGAACAAATGCGACTGCACCTGGCCGACAAAATCGATCACCACGTTCACCACAATCAGCAAGCTGGTGCCGCCTAGATAAAATGGCACGGCGTATTTCGCGATCATCAGCTCAGGAATCACGCACACCAGTGCAATGTACAGCGCACCAATGGCCACCAGCCGCACACTCACAAACTCGAGATATTCAGCGGTGTGTTTGCCCGGGCGAACGCCCGCAATAAACCCGCCATTTTTGCGCAGATTCTCTGCCGTATCTTCCGGATTAAACACCACCGTGGTGTAGAAGAAGGAGAAGAAAATAATAATCGCCACATACAGCGCGATGTACAGCGGCTGACCGTGCGAGAGATAGCTCGTCACCACCCGCATCCACTCCGGCCCGCCTTCTGCGTTAAAGCCGGCGATGGTGAGGGGAAAGAGCAAAATGGAAGAGGCAAAAATCGCCGGAATCACCCCTGCGGGGTTGAGTTTCAGCGGCAGATGCGTCGCCTCGCCCTGCATCAGTTTATTGCCGACCTGACGCTTGGGATACTGCACCAGAATGCGCCGCTGCGCACGCTCGCAGTACACAATCAGAAAGACAAGACCAGTGGCAATCGCCAGAATCATCAGAATCACCGGTGTAGAAAGCACGCCCGTGCGCCCCATTTCAAACATGCTGGCCAGCGCACTGGGCAGGTTGGCGACAATGCCCGCAAAAATAATCAGCGAGATGCCCTGACCAATGCCGCGCTGCGTAATCTGCTCGCCCAGCCACATCAGAAACATGGTGCCGCCGGTGAGCGTCACCACGGTGGTGAAGCGGAAAAACATCCCGGGATCCATCACCGCGCTGAGGCCTTTGCTCGATTGCATGCCCTCAAGGCCAATCGCAATACCGTAGGCTTGCACGGCCGCTAAAATCACCGTGCCGTAGCGGGTGTATTGATTGATTTTGCGGCGCCCCGCCTCGCCCTCTTTTTTCATCGCGGCGAGCGATGGCACCGCCACCGCCATTAACTGCATGATGATGCTGGCGGAAATGTAGGGCATCACGGCGAGGGCAAAAATCGTCATCCGCGACAGCGCGCCGCCGGAGAACATGTTGAAGACCCCCAGCACGCCGCCTTGATGCTGCTTGAAAATATCGTGCAGGATTTGCGGATCAATCCCCGGGATCGGGATATAGGTGCCGATGCGGTAGACGATCAGCGCACCCAGCACAAACCAGAGGCGGGCTTTAAGCTCCTGCGCGCGGGCAAGCGTGGAAAAATTCATCGAAGAGGCAAGGCGTTCAGCAGCAGAAACCATGGAGCATCACTTTAGAGAGTTAAGCGGGTGAAACTAAAAACCACGCTTATTGCCACGCCCTTACCAAAAGCGCAAGCATGACGATGATCAGACCTTGGGGACACACAGACCTTGGGGACACAATGAATCATTGTGTCCCCCGTACTGTGTCCCTCATGCCGCCGCATCGCTTCGTCACTGCCCCATTCTGTCATCCTGAACGTGAGTGAAGGATCTCTTGATGTTGCAGGAGATTCTTCGCATGCGCTCAGAATGACACGCTGAATCTATCGGACACCCTAAAGTTAAGACTACAGAGAAGCCCAAAAAACAGTTTGGATCGCCCTGGAATCACTCCGTGATTCAGGCGATGACATAGCTAGGTTTAATGCAATACGCGGGCGGGGGTGGCGGATGCCGCGCGGGCTTCTTCGGCGGCGACAAAACTTTCTTTGTGGCGCGGGCCTTTTTCTAACACATCCAGCCACTTGGTGTTGGGGTGCAGATCATCCACCACTTGCTCGAGCAGCTGACCGCGCCCTTCCAGCTGCCGAATGCGCTGCTCGTTGCGGGCTTGATCGCTGGCCTGTTTGTGCTGCGCCACGGCGGCACCGCCGCCGGTAAAAAAACCTGCTACTGCGGAAAGAGCCGAGTTAAACATCAATAACGAAAGAGGATTTAGTTTCGCCAGTTCAAATGGAGGTAGTGCAACAGATTTCGGCGGTATGGTTCCAGCATCAAATAGAAATCCACCCAGACTTGGCACCACTGCACTCACGATACTGCCAGCCCCTAACGCTTGCAACGCGTAGAGCCCGCCCACCAGTAGGGCGTAGGCGCAAAGGCCAGTCATCACCCCCAGCACTACGCCTTTGGCAGCGCCTTTCAGCGCGCCTTTCCACCAGATTGAACGATTCGATTCCATGGCGCTAGTATATGCGTCTTAGTGTGCACAAATGTGACAATTCTATGAAATTTCTGTGAAGATCAATGAATCACCACCCCATGATCGCGGGCGAAGTTTTCCAGTCGCTCGCGGATGGAATGCGCGCCGTCAAAGCAGCGCTCGTCAAGAAACTTCGCCAGCTCGGATGGCTCCAGTGTGCGCAACATCGCTTTCACCGGACCAATCGCCGACGGCGGCATGGAGAGCGAGCGCACGCCGCAGGCGAGCAGCACCATCGCCTCCAGCGGACGGGTGGCCAGATCGCCGCAAAAGCCTACTTCCACACCGTGCGGCCCAGCCGCCTCAGTAATGCGCCGCACCACGCGCACCATCGCGCCGGTGAGCACATCGTAGCGTCCGGAAAGCTTGGTGGAGGAGCGATCAAACGCGAATAAAAACTGCATCAAATCGTTCGAGCCGATCGAGACGAAATCCACCCTTGGCATCAGCTCTTCCAGCTGAAACAGCAGCGAGGGGATTTCGATCATCGAGCCGATTTTGAGTGTTGCCGGAAGTTTCAGCCCGTCATCGTCGGATTTTTCGAGCTCTTTGAGTAGCAGGGCTTTGGCGGCATCAAACTCCGCCACTTCAGCAATGAAGGGAAACATCACCCACAAATCGCGGCCATTGCAGGCACGAATCAGCGCGCGAAATTGCTGGAGCAGAATTTGCGGCCGGTCCAGCCCGATGCGCGTGGCGCGCCAGCCCATGGCGGGGTTTTCTTCATCATCGGTATGGATGTAGGGCACCTGTTTATCGCCGCCAATATCAAAGCTGCGGAAGATCACGCGCTTGCCGTGCGCCTTATCAAACGCGTCGCGGTAGATGCGGGTTTGATCTTCTACGCTCGGAAATTCGCTGCTGGCAAGATAGGGAAGCTCGGTACGAAACAGGCCGATGCCGTGCACATCCGGGGCTTCTAAATGCGTGCCATCAATGAACAAACCCACGTTCAAATTCAGCGACACACGTTCGCCGTTCATCATCACCGGCTCGAGTGCGCGCTTGTCGTAAAAATCCGCGCGGCGATCGTCTTTGAGTTTAATCGCATCCGCCACGGCTTCGATCACATCTTCCGGCGGGCGGACATAGACAACGCCATCATCGCCCTGCACAATCGCGAGATCTCCGACCTGCACAATCGACGAAATACCCGCAATATGCCCAACAATCGGCACGTCCATCATGCGCGCGATAATGGCTACATGGCTGGAGGCTGAACCTTCTTCCAGTACCACCGCTTTGATGCGCGCCGCATCATATTCCAGCAGTTCTGCAGGGCCTAAATTTTTCGCCACCAACACGAACGCATCGGGCAGTTCGCCGTGCGCGGCGGTGGGCTCGATGCCGGCTAAATGATAGAGCAGCCGCTCGGATAAATCTTCCAGATCATGCACGCGTTCCTGGATGTAGCTTGAGGTAATTTGCGACAGCCGCGCATGCATTTCTTCCTGCACTTTGCGCACGCTCGCCTCGGCGGTAAGGCCGGTATGAATCGCGTGAGTAATCCGCTCTATCCAGCCACGATCCTGACTGAACAAACGGTAGGTCTCTAAAATATCGTGCTGCTCGGTGCCTTCTTGAATACCCGCAGCGCTGATCATCGCATCGACCGATTGCTGCAGTGCAACAAGCGCATGGATGAGGCGCTTTTCTTCCTCCGCCGGATCATCGGCCAGCAGCTCTTTAATCTCGATGCGCGGGCGGTGCAGCACCACCGGTGCCATCGCAGTACCGCTGGCCAGTCCCTTACCGGAAAACTGCAGCGACTGCAGCGAGGGATGTTGCTGCGCTGCAATATCGAACACATCCACCAGCTTGTTACCAATCGCCAGCTCCGAGACCACCAGCGCCACCGCATGCAGCATTTCCACCAGTTCCGGCGAATAGGTGCGCGCGGCTTTACTCTGCACCACCAGCACGCCGATCACTTTATGACTGGATAACAGCGGCACGCCGAGGAAAGAGTGAAACTCCTCCTCGCCCGTCTCTTTACGGTACACAAATTTCGGATGTTTTTCCGGATCGGATAGATTGAGATCATGCGCGGTGGCGGCAATTTCACCGACCAGCCCCTCGCCCACGCGCAGGCGGGTGGAATGCACCGATCCTGCTTTTAGGCCGTGGCTGGCGTAAAGCTCCAGCACATCGCCCGGACGGGTGAGATAGACCGAGCAGACTTCGGCAGAAAGTTGTGTGGCAATCGTTCGCGCGAGATTATCAAGCCGGGTTTGCGCATCCAGGCCGGGCGCTGTCATCGCGTCGCGCACGGCGCGCAACAGCACAATCGGCGCCTGAAGTGCGCTTAACGCCGGATCAATCGGGATAATATTTGCCATGCCGCGCGCCTTAAACAAAAACGTGAAACCGCGTTTGCGCCAGCGTTTAGGCCGCTTGTTTTGCGCTCAAGTAATATGAGGCCTGTGACACCAGTTCGTCAATGATTTCTTGCGTGCTTTGAATGCATTGCACCATGCCGACACTTTGCCCTGCCATCAGCGATCCGCGCTCGACGTCGCCGTCAATCACGGCTTTGCGCAGCGCACCCGCCCAGAAATGCTCAATCGCCAGCTGGCCTTCTTCTTTCGTTTGTGCACCTGCGAAGACTTTTTCGACCGTTTCTTTTTGAAAGCGCAGAAAATCATCCGATGCCTTGTTCGCAATCGCCCGCACCGGAATCACCGGAAAATCGGGGTGATATTGCACGCTGGCGGTCGCATCACGCGCGTTGGCATCAATGAAGGCTTTCTTGAAATTCGCATGCGCAATGCTTTCCGTCGCGCACACAAAGCGCGTGCCCAGCTGCACGCCGGAAGCACCCATTTCGAGGTAACTCGCTACCGCCTCACCACGGCCAATGCCGCCAGCGACAAACACCGGCACATCACGAATTTCGGGCAGAATTTCCTGCGCCAGTACCGAGGTGGAAACCGGGCCAATATGGCCTCCAGCCTCGGTGCCCTCAATAATCAGCCCCGCAATGCCCATTTTGATCAGGCGCTTGCCAATTGCCACGGTGGGCGCAAAACCAATGACTTTAATGCCTGCCCCATTTAACTTCGCAATCAGCGGTGCTTTGGGCATGCCCCCTGCCAGCACCACGTGTGTCACCTTATTCGCAATGCAAGTATCTGCCAGTTCCTCAAGCTTGGGGTGCATTAAAATCAGGTTCACGCCGAAGGGTTTTTTCGTCAGCGCCTGGGTGGCTTTAATTTCTTTATCGAGCAGTTCCGGCGGCATGGAGCTAGCGGCGATCACCCCAAAGGCACCGGCATTAGAAAGCGCGGATACAAGATTGCGTTCGGATACCCAGCTCATCGCCCCGCCCATGATGGCGTGCTCGGTGCCCAGTAATTCGCGCCCGCGCGCGGAGAGTGTGGAGAGTGTTTTCATGGCGGGCAATGTAGGGAAAGCGTGCGCAAATGCAAGGGGTTCGTAATTCGTGATTCGTTATTGCAAATGAAGACCAAGCACGAATAACGAATCACGAATTACGAACCTACACCATCTTTTCTTCCACCGCATCGAGGCCGCTTATGGATACCGTCATCGCCTGAATTTCTTAGAAATTGTAGGGCGATCCATCGTTAGAATGTTGGACTGCCCCAGAATCGCGGGACGATTCAGGCAGTGACGATGCCTTACGGCCTTGTCACAAAAACTTCATATTATCATTAATGAAAATTTAACAGATAAGTTGTAACCTGCAGTGTAAATAGCTTGGGAGAAGAAAATGAGCGATGAAGCTAAACCTACTAATGGCCAACTTTGGGCTGAAAAATTTCGAGGCCAAGCAGCAGAAGCAGCAGTATTAGATTACGCTAGCGGTGGCTGGTTGCGCGATCTTACAATGAAATTAACTGGCTCTGAAGCTGGAAAAAAACTTATAACGTACATGGCAGACCAGTTAAAAACGGGACAAGGGCTAGACTTTAATGATCCAGCGACTAAAAAAATGTTTGACGAGATAGATGCATCACTCCAAAAAAGCGGCCGTTCTCTTTAGGGTTTGGTTGAGAACTCAGTGGTCGCGCAAGCACGCAACTAAAGCAGGCTGGCTTAGTTATTCGAATAACGAATCACGAATTACGAACCTACACCATCTTCTCTTCCACCGCATCCAAGCCGTAGGCGGTGTGAAGGGCGCGTAAGGCCAGCTCGATATAGGCCTCGTCAATCAGCACCGAAATTTTAATTTCCGAGGTAGAAATCACGATAATATTGATGTTTTTTTCTGCCAGCGTGCGGAACATTTCCGCCGCAATCCCTGCATGGCTGCGCATGCCGACACCAATGACGGAAATTTTTGCCACGCCCGAATCGGTGTGCACATTCTCGAACCTGGGCATGCCTTCACCGCTTTTTACAATCTGCAGTGCACGCGCGAGTTCGGTTTTGGCCACCGTGAACGTCACGTCCGTCTGGGTGCCGCTTTCTGTCACGTTCTGCACGATCATATCGACGTTAATGCCTGCATCGGCCAGCGGGCCGAAAATGCCCGCCGAAACGCCGGGGCGGTTTTCCACATTCACCAGGGTGATGCGCGCTTCCTCGCGGCTATAGGCAATGCCTGTCACGCGTTGTTGTTCCACTAACTCCTCCTCATCGACCAAAAACGTGCCGGGCTTATCATCAAAGCTCGAGAGCACCTGCACGCGCACATGGTAATTCATCGCCAGTTCGACCGAGCGGGTTTGCAGTACTTTGCTGCCCAGCGACGCCATTTCCAGCATTTCTTCATAGCTCACTTTATCGAGCTTGCGCGCCTTTTTCACGATACGCGGATCGCAGGTATAGACCCCGTCCACATCGGTATAAATATCGCAGCGCTCAGCGCCAAAGGCCGCCGCCAGCGCTACCGCCGTGGTATCGGATCCACCACGACCCAGCGTGGAGATTTTACCCTCCGCCGTAATGCCTTGGAAGCCGGCGACCACCGCCACTTCGCCGCGGCTTAAGCTTTCGTTGATCGCGCGCACATCGATATGTTCAATACGGGCTTTGGAATGCGCGCTGTCGGTGGTCATCGGGATTTGCCAGCCACACCAGGCGCGCGACGGCAAGCCGCGCTCCGCCAGCGCCAGCGCCATCAGGCCAGAGGTCACCTGTTCGCCAGAAGCCACCACATGATCGTAATGCGCGCGAGACTCCACCGTGGCAAGCGGCGAGAGTTGATTGCAATACTCCACCAGCTGATTGGTGACACCCGCCATCGCGGAAACGACGACAATGACCTTATTGCCTGCAGCGATTTCGCGCGCGGTGTGCCCTGAGGCATGGCGAATGCGGTCAATATCCGCCACGCTTGTACCGCCAAATTTCTGTACGATTAGTGCCATAATGGGGCTGGGTTATAGAGGCTGCCGCGCAGCGAGTCTAGAGGGGAATTGGGTAGTGGAAGAAGGAAGAATCGGGGAAGTAGCCAACTGGCTCAGTTCAATCTCTTCTTCATACACACCGCATCCACTGGCTTGCCGTCGGCGCCGGTGTAGTAGTCTTTGCGGGTGGCAAACGCCTCAAAGCCGTGCATTTCATACAAGGTTTGTGCAGCTTTATTATTCACATTCACTTCCAGCACCATTTCGCCAGCGCCCATATGTTTCGCCGTATCGAGCGCTTGCAACAACAGCATCAGCCCTACCCCATCGCGGCGATGACCTTCCAGCACGCCCATCGACAGCAGATCGCACTGGTCTTCAATCAACCAGCAAATGATAAAACCCACCGGCACACTGCCCTGATAGGCAAGCAGCGAAAATACGCCGGTGCGCTCGAAGAAGCTTTCAAACTCAAGGTGACTCCAGCCTTTGGGAAAGCAATCATGATGCAGCCCACTTAGAATTTTTGCGTGCGCGCGACCAACGGATTGAATGCGGTAGCTCATAGACCTCCTGCTTGCTCAGGCGCAACCGTGCTGAGTGCATGTTGGAACACGAAACAATGTGCACTGAAATTCGGATAGAGTTTCACCGGCGACTGACTGATCAGCGATAGCCCCTGCGCGCGCATCGTTTCGATCACATACTCCGCACCGTGGCCAAAACGACCGGTGGTTGCAACCACACCAAAATGCTTTGCTTTGTTATACGGCTCGGTGGTGATGGCAAGCAGCCCGCCAGGCACCAGACACGCAGCGCATTCTGACGCCAGTCCGCTCAGATCACCGATAAACTGCGCCACATTCACCACGAGTATCACGTGCTGCGAGGCGGGTGCGACAAATTGGCGCATGGCGCGCACATCGCCGTGGTGGACTTTATCGAATAGGATCGATTGATCCGCACTGCGCGCCTCACGCGCAATCGTGCACATCGCATCGGTGATGTCGATACCGCTGAGATGCCCAGCCACCTTGCGCCACAGCGAACTGGCAAGCCCCGTTCCGCAGCCGCCATCCACCACGTTTAATCCGCTCAAGCTCGGCAAATGAGGCTTGAGCGCCTCGACAATCAGTCGCGGCGCCTGGTAGCCATTTGCCACTTCCTGCGCGTTGTAATTTGCGGCAACACTTTCAAAAAACCCCTGCACCATCTGGGTCGGCATGGTGGTCGGCCGCGCATTTTCTGGCAGCGCGGAGGGATCGCAGACAGAGAGCAGATAGCGCGCCTCATGATGGCTGGCATCCGCACGCACGGCACTGTAAAAGGCGTCGCGCGCTTCGTCTTTCTGGTTGAGGCGCATCAGGCATAGCCCGAGCTGATAATGCGCTTGTGCCCAGTCTGGCTTGATTTTTAAGGCCAGCTGAAAACGAAATTTTGCATCTCGCAGCTTGCCGGCGCGGGCAAATTTCACGCCCAAATTGTAATTGGTTTCCGGCAAATGTTGCAGTTTATGCTGCGCCGTGCCGACAAACGTCACCACGCGGTGCTTGGTATCCTGCCACCAGCGCGCGGTTTCCTCCTGCATCTTGCTAAGGGAGAATTGTTCGGCTAGCATGCGCAATCTATCAGACAACATCCCTCCAGATTGGCAAGTTCATGAGCCCTGCGCAAGCGCAATCCACCCACACCCCCCAGCCCTCTACGGTTGACGCGCAGGATGTGGCGAAGTTCTCGCGCATTGCCGAGGAGTGGTGGGATGAAAACGGCAAATTCAAACCGCTGCACCGCATGGGTACGGTGCGGCTTGACTATCTGCGCACGCAGATTCTAACCCACGCCAAACGACCGGATGAAGGCATGCGACCGCTTAACGGACTGCGCCTGCTGGATATTGGTTGCGGCGGCGGTTTGATTGCGGAACCGATGGCGCGTCTGGGTGCTGAAGTCACGGGGATTGATGCTTCCGAAAAAAATGTCGCGGTTGCGAAACTACATGCCGAGAAGTCGGGCCTAAGCATTGATTACCGCGCAGATGCGCCGGAAGTACTGGCCGACTCCGGTGCGCGCTTTGATGTGGTATTGGCGCTTGAAATCATCGAGCATGTGGCCAGCACCGAGGCGTTTTATGACACGCTGCGCCAGCTGGTAAAACCCGGTGGGCTGCTGATCATGTCGACCATTAATCGCACCCCGCAATCGTATGTGAAAGCCATTATCGGCGCCGAATATGTGCTGCGCTGGCTTCCGCGCGGCACCCATCAATGGTCGAAATTTCTGCGCCCCAGCGAAATGCGTCGCGATTTGGTTGCGCGAGGGTTTGAGGTTGAAGACGTATGCGGCGTCGGATTTCACCCGCTGAAAAACAAATTTTTCCTTGATCGTAAAGACCTTAGCGTGAATTTCATGCTCACGGCAAGCCGCCAGTAAAAACACGCAGCGGCGGCACTATTATCCAAATTGTCATCAAATTGTCATTCAGCCACGGTAGCATGGTGGCATGAAAAACCCCGAACACACCTCAGATCCGGATATTCTTCAGGAAGAGTATCATGGCACCGGCCGCACAGTGAGTGCGCTTGGCCTGGGTGCGCTGGAGACCAAACTCTATGCCTTAGCGGGTGTCGCAGGCGGTGCTGCTGTTGGCCTTGCCGCGCCAGAAACCGTGAATGGCTGGACACAAAAAGTAAAAGATTTTTCGCGCAACGTTTTGGATCGCAATCACGACACACCGGGTATCATTGCCGCATGCAAACGCGGCAGTGCACATTTTGTAGGCTGGGTGTTTCGCGCGGCGGATGCGGTCGCAATCTCTACCCTTGGCGGCGCGATTAACGACAAAAGCGCGATCACTAAACTGGATGCGCACCATGTCGCGTACGTCACCATGAAAAAAGAAGCTATCATCCAGCGCTTTAGTAGCTTTGGTAATAAAGCACTCGCGATGGTAACGCTGGGCGGTGTTCTAGGCCTTGCAGGCTTCGTTGCAGGTATGTTTACCGGCGCATTCCGAGGCGTGGGCAATGCCTCCCACGGTAAAGATCAGTTTGACCGCGCGAAAAAAGAAATCAAAAACCTGCGCGGCGATAAAGAAGCGCTCACAGCGCAGCTGGAGGGCACCGCCAAAGAACTGGCCGGCCTGAAAGCTGAGGCGGTGAAGCTGCGTGCGGAAACAACGCCCGCTCCCGTCGTATCACAGGCAGAGCTTGCGGGTCAGGCGCACTCTCCCGCGCTATCCGCGCAGCTGTAATATCTTAGTTAAATGAACGTGTGTGCTGCAGACTCGGCAGCTTGTGGCGAATAGTGTGCACGTTTTGAAGATCGATCTGCGCGCTGATCACACAGGGCACATCGCGCGTCGCTTCCGACAAAATGGTACCCCACGGATCAATGATGAGGCTATGGCCGTAAGTGGTGCGCCCACCCGGATGTTCGCCGCACTGCGCAGCAGCCATCACGTAGGCGCTGCACTCAATCGCCCGCGCGCGGGTGAGGATATGCCAGTGCGCCTGCCCCGTTGGCTGCGTAAAGGCCGAAGGGATGTGCAGCACCTCTGCGCCGCGCTGAGCCAGCGTGCGGTACAGCGCCGCAAACCGCACATCGTAGCAAATCGACAGACCCTGCATGCCGCAGCCATCAAGCGCCGTGACGATGGCATGATCCCCCGCATCGAACTGCGCGGATTCTTTGAACGATTGGCCTGAAGGTAATGTCACATCGAACAGGTGAATTTTATCATATTGCGCTGCAATATCACCTGCAGCATTCACCACCACGCAGCGGTTGAAATAGCGATCAGCAGTTGCTGGCACGCGGATCGATCCAATCACGACATGTAGCTTCTTGGCGCGCGCAAATTGCTGCACCATGCGCACGCCTGGATGGTCGTGAAGATCACAGGCGCTTGCGGCATAGGTACCCTCGCGGCGCATGTAAAACGCATTTTCCGGCAGCGATATCAGCCGGGCACCCTGCGCCGCTGCTTCGCGTAAAAGGGGCTCAATCACCGCGATATTCTCAGAAACATCATCGGTGCTGGTGAGTTGAATACAGCTTGCGGTAAAGGCCATCACGCTACGCACCTTCCAGCAATACATGCGCCAGCGTAATCACATCCACGCGCGCGGCACCGGCTTGTTTGAGCACGCTAGCGCAGGCATTTGCAGTGGCGCCGGTGGTGATCACATCATCCACCAGCAAGATTGCTTTTCCCTTAAGCTTCGCACGCGCGGAGGGCTTGACCTCAAACGCGCGCCGCAGATTTTTTAATCGCTGCGTGCGACTTAACCCGCGCTGATGAGAACCGCCGCGCACCCGCACCAAACTTGCGGTATCGCAGTCACGTCCGGTAATTTCGGCGAGCTTATATGCCAGCCATGACGGCGGATTATAGCGCCTTGCCATGAGATGCTGCCAATACATCGGCACCGGCATAATCACCGGCTCATGCTGCATCAGCGGCTGCGCGATGCGCTTAAGCTGCGCCGCAAATGACGCCAGTTGCGCGGGCTGATCTTCAAGTTTGAGTGTTTTAATCATCTGTGCAGCAACCGGATTATACACCCACACACTGCGCGCGGTACTAAACACGGGAGGATGGGCAATACACGAAGCGCACAGCGCGCCCTCGCCCATATCCATGGTGAAGGGCACGCCGCAACAGGCGCAGTGCGGCTCGCTGATCACGTGCAATTTGGCAAAACATTCGCGGCACACCGTGCCGTGCGCCTCGACAGGCTGATGGCATGCCGGACAACGCGGCGGATAGAGCATATCCAGCGCCCAGGAACCGGCGAGTTTCATCTGCTGAGAAATTGTTTGCCACTCCATGACGCAACCATGCTAGAGATCAGCGCATGATGCAAGCCGCAAACCACCTGCTTTTTTCCTACGATCAATTGCTGAAGCACCGCGCGCGCGCAGGCGACGCCGCCGCACATCCCATCTGGCAGGCAGCGTGCGAGCGCTTGTGCGAGCGCCTTAGCGAAACCACTAGGCGCTTTGATCACCTGCTAGTGCTCGCGCCGTGGCACAGTGGTCTGGAGGCACAGGTGCGCGCCGTAAGCCCCGATGCGCGCATCACCATCCATGAAGTCAGCGATTGTTTTCACAGCGCCCATGACAGCTTAGGTCTTGAAGAGGCGCGTTATGACTGCATCGTCAGCTGCCTTTCATTAAGTGCCATCAACGATCTGCCCGGCGTGCTGATTCAACTTCAGCGCGCCCTTACGCCCGATGGGCTGCTGCTGACCAGCTTTCTTGGCGCGCATAGTCTGCAGGAACTTCGCAGCGCATTTGCCACGGCAGAGTCCGTTCTTTACGGCGGCATTCACCCCCGCGTTCACCCGTTTGTGGAGGTGCGCGACGCGGGTAATTTGCTGCAGCGCGCCGGGTTTAATTTACCCGTGATTGACCGTGATATGCTTACCCTCACCTACGCGCATCCACTCGCGCTGATGCATGATTTGCGCATGCTGGGTGCAAACTCGGCACTGGCAGAAAGTACGCGCCGCTTCAGCACGCGCACGCTATTTCAGCGCGTGATGGACAGCTACATTCGCGATTTTTCCGGCGAAGATGGCCGCATCAAGGCGACGCTGGAAATCATCACCACCCTTGGCTGGAAGCCGCACGCCAGCCAGCCCAAGCCACTAAAACGTGGCAGTGCAACCCATTCGCTAAAGGCGGCATTGAAGAATTAATGCATGACCCAGCAGGCTTCTGCGTCATCATAGGCCAAGGCCGCAGCATTTCTTGCATCTTCTATGGCAATAAAATTACATGAATCTCCGGCAATCATTATAGCGTCTTTGTGTGGCATTCGGTGAAGTGCGACACGAGGATGGCCAAACACTTTACCAAGCTGCCAGCGCACTCCGTTTGCACGCAGACTTTTGACCAGCGCCTCCATATTCTCAGCTTCAGCAATATGATAGCTGCACGTAACAGAGGTTTTACTATACACGAAAAATCTCATCATGCCGCTCTCCCTTGACGCGAGATGGATCTATTATTTCCGCTTGGCAATCGGCACAAATTTGCGTGGCTCAGCTCCTAAGAAAAGCTGACGCGGACGGCCGATTTTCATATTCGGATCCTCGATCATTTCTTTCCACTGCGCCACCCATCCGGCTGCACGCGCGACGGCAAACAGCACCGTAAACAGGTTCGACGGGATACCCAGCGCACGATAAATAATACCGGAGTAAAAATCGACGTTGGGATAGAGTTTACGCTCGATGAAATAGGTGTCGTTGAGTGCGATTTTTTCAAGCTCCATCGCGATTTTAAGTAGCGGCTCATCCTGCTGACCCAGTGCGGAGAGCACTTCGTGGCACGACTTGCGTAGCACTGCTGCGCGTGGGTCGTAGTTTTTATACACGCGGTGGCCAAAGCCCATCAGACGGAAGGGATCATTCTTATCCTTCGCGCGCTTGATGAAATGCGGAATGTTTTTCACATCCGCAATTTCCTCGAGCATATTGATCACCGCTTCGTTGGCGCCGCCATGCGCGGGGCCCCAGAGCGAGGCGATACCCGCACCAATGCACGCGAACGGATTGGCGCCCGACGAGCCGGCCAGCCGCACGGTCGAGGTGGATGCATTTTGCTCGTGATCGGCATGGAGAATAAAAATCTTCTCCAGCGCGCGGGCAATCGCCGGATCAACGGTATATTTCTCGCACGGTGTGGCAAACATCATGTGCAGGAAATTCTCGCAGAAACCCATGTCGTTTTGTGGGTAAATAAAGGGCTGACCGATAGAGTATTTGTAGCACATGGCCGCCAGTGTCGGCATTTTCGCAATGATGCGGAAGGCCGCCAGCTCGCGTTCTTTCGGGCACTGGATGTCGAGCGAATCATGATAAAACGCCGAAAGCGATGCCGTGGCGCCCACCATAATCGCCATCGGGTGCGAGCGACGCGGGAACCCGCGGAACAGAAAATGAATCTGCTCATGCACCATCGTGTGGCGGTTCATGCGCCAGTCAAACCATTCTTTCTGCACTGTGTTGGGCAGATCGCCATATTGCAGCAGGTAGGCCACATCTAAAAAGTCGCACTTATCGGCCAGATCCGCGATATCATACCCGCGGTAGCGCAGAATCCCTTTATCGCCGTCGATATAGGTAATTTCCGACTCGCAGCTGGCCGTTGCCAGAAAACCCGGATCAAAGGTGAAATGCCCCGTCTGCGCGTGCAGTTTGGAAATATCAATCACCGGCGCGCCTTCGATGGCTTTATAAATCGGAAACTCCGCGGGTGCGCCGTTATTAATGCGCAGGCTGGCGGTGCCGGTTTTCTTAAAACGCGAGAGCGGATCAAGCGTAGATTTGCGCGATAGCTGCGGCCGCACGGGATCACTCTTGCGCGCGGGCGCTTTCACTTTTTTCGTGGTTTTGCCAGATTTTGTTTTCGGGGTTGCTGTTTTGCGCGCAGCTTTGGCCATGATTTCCTCCTAAGCGGGATGTGTGCAGACGAATCTGCCGCGCATCGGCAAGGGCGTCAAATGCTATACAACCTTGGGCTGCATGCCGTATCATTTTCCCTTCAGGTGATGCGAAACCAGCGCAAGCACCTTGTGGTCGAGTTTGGAAAGGGGGAGTTTTTTGATTTGTGCGGGGGTGTAGAATTTCGGATCATCGGAGGATCGGATGATCGGATAATCTGTGACCAACCTCACCTGTCCCACCAGCGTAAAATGGCTGTACACATGCTTCACAGAACCGATGATTTCTGCATGCTTGGGCAGCTTCGCATCCACCGGCACTTGCGCAAACCCGTACAATCCGCCGAGCAGCGTTGCATCGCGCGCTTCAAGCGCCAGCCTGCCTTTGCTGTCGCGTTGTACCAGAATCTGCACGCGGCGAATGGGCGATTGTTTCTTGGCTTTTTTAGCCGGAAACTCTTCCGGCGCGTGCCTTGCTTTACAGATATGCGTAAGCGGGCACTGCTTACAATTCGGCGCTTTCGGCGTGCATATCAGCGCCCCTAAATCCATCATCGCCTGATTATAGTGGAAGAAAATGCGTGAATCGTGAGTGGTGAATGGTGAATCGTGTCTGGGAAGCAGCATCTCTGCACCCACCCATAACTCGGCCTCGCGCGGGGTTTTCATGCCGAACACCCGCGCGACCACGCGTTTGACGTTGGCTTCCAAAATCGCCACCGGCGCATGAAAGCCAAACGCTAAAATCGCATGCGCCGTATTTTTGCCGATACCAGGAAGGGATAGTAGAGTCGAGAGTCGAGCGGCTAGAGTCGAGTGATGAAAGAATGAATTTGGCCGTGTGAACCAAGCCCATTCTTCACTCGACTCTCGACTCTCGATTCTAGCCACTTCTTTTGCAGCCTGATGCAAATGACGCGCGCGGCGGTAATAGCCCAGCCCTTCCCAGGCCTTCATCACGGCTTGTTCAGGGGCGGCTGCCAGCGCCTCTATGGTGGGGAACCGCTTCAAAAAAGGCGCGTAAAATGTGTCACGCACGGTGGCCACCTGCGTTTGCTGCAGCATCACTTCGGACACCCAAATCGCATACGGATCGGCAGTCTGGCGCCAGGGCAGATCATGCCTGCCATTGGCTGCGTACCAACGAGCAAGGCTCGCGTGAAACTTGCGTAAGGCGACGGGTTTTATTTGCGGCAGCATGGGTTTATTGGTAAGGGGCATATTCATCCGTCATTGCGAGCGTAGCGAAGCAATCCAGACTGGATTGCCACGTCGCTTCGCTCCTCGCAATGACAACCTACATAAGGAATCCCCATGACCACCAGCACCACTAAAAAAGAAGTCTTGAAAAACCCCGCGCCGCATAACGATTCGCAGCCTTTTGGCGTGTCGCTCGGCAGTCTGCCAGGCTCGCGCAAACTCTATGTGGAAGGCTCTGAGCGTTTGGGGGGTGTGAAAGTGGCGATGCGCGAAATTATTATCTCCGCCAGCGCGGGTGAGCCTGCTCTGCCGGTCTATGACCCATCGGGTGCGTACACCGATGAGGGTGCCGAGATTGATATTACCAAAGGCCTAAAGCCCCTGCGCGCGCAGTGGATCGAGTCGCGCGGCGACGTAGAGCGCTACGAAGGTCGCGCCGTGAAGCCGGAAGATAATGGCAGGAAGAGTCGAGAGTCGAGAGTCGAGAGTCGAGTAGATTTATTAGAATTTAAAAATATCCCTAAGCAACCTTTGCGTGCCAAGCGCGAAGCGGTAACCCAAATGGCCTACGCCAAACGTGGCATCATCACGCCGGAGATGGAATATATCGCCATTCGCGAGAATGAGGGTAGACAGAAGCGAGGGTCGAGTGTTGAAAGTCGAGAAGGTAGTAATTCCTGGCTCTACACCGGCGCACAGGCGTCACTAGCCACTCGACTCCCAACCCTCATCACCCCCGAATTCGTTCGCGATGAAATCGCCCGTGGCCGCGCGATTATTCCGGCGAACATCAACCACCCTGAGCTGGAGCCGATGATTATCGGCCGCAATTTCAAGGTGAAAATCAACGGTAATATCGGCAATTCGGCGATCACTTCTTCCATTGCCGAGGAAGTCGAGAAAATGGTGTGGGCGACGCGCTGGGGTGCGGATACCATCATGGATCTTTCCACCGGCAAAAACATCCACGCCACGCGCGAATGGATTTTGCGTAATTCGCCCGTGCCCATTGGCACCGTGCCGATTTATCAGGCGCTGGAAAAAGTCGGCGGCGTAGCAGAAGACCTCACCTGGGAAATCTACCGCGATACGCTGATCGAACAGGCCGAACAAGGGGTGGATTATTTCACCATTCACGCCGGTGTGCGCCTGCCCTTTATTCCGCTGACCGAAAAACGCGTCACCGGCATTGTGTCACGCGGCGGTTCCATTCACGCCAAATGGTGCATGGCGCATCACAAGGAAAATTTCACCTACACCCATTTTGAAGAAATCTGCGAGATCATGAAGGCCTACGATGTGAGCTTTTCGTTGGGCGATGGCCTGCGCCCGGGATCGATCGCCGACGCCAACGATGCCGCGCAATTTGCTGAGTTGAAAACCCTCGGCGAGCTGACGCAGATCGCCTGGAAGCATGACTGTCAGGTGATGATTGAAGGCCCCGGCCACGTGCCGATGCATCTGATCAAAGAGAACATGGATAAGCAGCTGGAAGCCTGCCACGAAGCGCCGTTTTACACGCTCGGGCCGCTGACCACCGACATCGCGCCGGGCTATGATCACATCACCAGCGCCATTGGCGCGGCGATGATTGGCTGGTTCGGCACCTCGATGCTGTGCTACGTCACGCCGAAGGAGCATCTAGGCTTACCGAATCGTGACGACGTGAAAGAAGGCGTGATCGCGTATAAAATTGCCGCCCACGCGGCGGATCTTGCCAAAGGCCATCCGGGCGCACAACTGCGCGATAATGCGCTGAGCCGCGCGCGCTTCGAGTTCCGCTGGGTCGATCAGTTCAACCTCGCGCTCGATCCGGATACTGCGCGGGAATATCACGATGAAACCCTGCCGGCGGATGGTGCCAAAGTCGCGCATTTTTGCTCGATGTGCGGGCCGAAATTCTGCAGCATGAAAATTTCCCAAGAAGTGCGCGAGTTTGCAAAAGTGCAAAACACCACCCCTGCCGTGGCGCTGGAAGATGCTGAAGCGGGCATGTCTGAGATGAGCCAAAAATTCCGCGACGGCGGCTCGGAGATTTACAAAAAGGTGGGGTGATGGAAAACGAAGTAATGTCGCTAAGCAATAAACTAGAAGAACTTAGGCGTGCTCACAACATTGATCCATCAGTAGAATACTTCCAGTCCTATGAAGGATTATTACAGTATATAAAGTTATTATTTACTGCATCTGGTGGAGCAATTATTGCTCTAATTACTCTGATTGCGAGTTATTCGAATAGCGCCGAAAGAAAGAATTTAATTTTAACTCTTAGCCAAGCATTCGAAGGATATTTTTCTGCTCTATTTATATGCTTTATTGCATTAGCATTATGGGTATTCACATGTAGAGCTAAGTATGATCAAGCGATACATGAATCCTTAGTTCGCTTGTTAAACAAAGAAATTGCCCCAGTCTTTAGTGAATACGAATCACAAATTAAGAAATATAAAGATTCACTAGATTTGCAAAAAAATAGATTAGAAAATCTAGACGAAAGTTTTGATAGTCTAGAGAAAGCAGATCTTAATAAAGAACAAAAAGCAAAGGTGAGCTATCTCAGATATGACCAACGTAAGCTACAAAATGAATTTAATAGAAGCTTGGAGAAGCATCCGGTAGAATCTTTAAATAAGATCAAAGAAAAGCACAAAAAAATAGTCAAGTCTGTTTCTTACGGACAAGCCGGAATAAACTTTTTCTCATTAACTGTTGTAGTAGTGCTAGCTTGGGGGACTTGGATTTTTTATACCACATCAAAAGGTCTAATTATTGGTATCCAAGGACTGTAAAAGACTATCTCAAAAGACATTCATGTAGATTAAAGGCCAAGCTCTGCTATTAAACAAATCTGATATCATTAAAATTTCTGGCGCTGACAAAATCAGCTGGATTAGTCAATGACCCACCCCGACACACTCGCCATTTTGCTAAATACGCGCACGATTGCGATGATTGGCGTATCAGATAATATCGACCGCCCAAGCAACGGCGGCTCGGAGATTTACAAAAAGGTGGGCTAGTAAAAAACCCTCTCCCGATGGGAGAGGTTTTTTACTCTGTTCAGAAAATCTGCCATTCTTTAGTTGCGCACCCTTTGATTTTCTAATTAGTCTCTAGCTCGGAGTAGCACATGAAAGAATACAAAGCCGTTATTTATCAGGAATCGATGCTGGGGTCACTGTTGCTTGGCCAGTCGAAAATTGATCCGGAAAAACTCACCAAAATGCTCAATGATTTTGCGCGCGAGGGCTGGCGCGTCATCGAGATTATCCGCGAGCAGCGCCGCATGTTGCTGGTGGCCTCGCGCGAGGCATTCCTTGTGGTGCTCGAGCGCGATAAGCGCCCTGCCCCTGCCGGAGCGAATTAGTGCGCCCGTTTCTCATCGCCTTTGGTGCGCTCATCGTGCTGGTTAGCGCTACCTGGAGCGTGCAGGAGCGCCTCTCATCCCTACACATGCTGACGCTGCCTGAGGAAACGGCAAGCACGCACGCAACCGTGACGCAGCTTGACTTGCCGCAAGGCGCAGCACCAGCGTCTGCGGCAGCGCGCGCACGCGTCACGCTGTCGTATGACGTAGGCGGCAAAGACTATGGCCGCGTGCTGCTGGTGAAGCTCAGCGAACTGACGTACAAGCAAGATCAGCGCATCCCCATGTTGTACCTCAAACGTGCACCGCAGGTGATGGTGCTGGAAGATGAGCGCGGCAGCATCAAGGAGGATATTCACGGGCTGCAACTTCTGCTGATCATCCTTGGCACCGCGGCGTTTTTGGTGCCGCTGGGCTTAGCAGGCCGCGCCCGCAAACGATTCAAAGCCGCCCTGCGTGCAAAGCAATTGGCGCAGCCATCTTCAAACTTATAGCACTGCCGCTTCCAGCGCAGCAATCAGCGGCACATCGGCCGGGGGCATGGGCACTTGGCGCAGCTCGCGCGGGCGTTTCCACATCAGCGCCTGAGCTTCGCGCGACTGCGCAATGCCCTCCCAGCGGCGGCAGATATACAGAAGCATCAGCAGGTGAAAATGCTCATAGGCGTGACTGACAAATTGCAGCGGGCTGAAGCAGTGCGTGCAGAGTTCTACGCCCAGCTCCTCGCGCAGTTCACGAATGAGGGCGGCTTCCGGTGTTTCGCCCGCGTCAACTTTGCCGCCGGGAAATTCCCACAAGCCCGCCATGTGCTTGCCTTCAGGCCGCTGCGCGATCAGCACGCGACCATCGGCATCAATCAGCGCGCCAGCAGCAACAAGGATGGTTTTCATGATAACGTGTCCTTACGTGGGGGTGCCGGAATAAGGCCGGTATCACCCGGTGTGGTGTTTTGACTCTTGCACGTCATCCCGGGCTTGTCCCGGGATCGCCGTGCGTTAGCGTGAAGTATAAATCCTTCCAATCTGGGTTCATGCGTGAAATGGCATCGCACTTAATCGGCCTTGCCCAACGCTTAACGCGTTTTTCATGTATAATAGCGGCCTCCACACTATCGGTGGTTTCAAAATAAATCAGTTTATCAGCATTATATTTTGAGGTGAACCCCTTAATCAGCTTGTTTTTATGTTCATAGATGCGGCGCATCAAGTTGTTAGTCACACCGGTGTAGAATACTGTGTGGTGGGTATTGGTGAGAATGTAGACGTAGAATTGTTCGCTCATGCTTACGTATCCTTACGCGGAGATCCCGGGACAAGCCCGGGATGACGAGGTGGGGCTTTTCGAATCATCGAGCACACGAATCATCGAAACAGCACCCTCACGAACGATAATCCGCGTTGATGGAAATATAGCCATGCGTAAGGTCGCACGTCCACACCGTGGCGTGGCCGTTGCCAAGGCCAATATCGGCGTGCAGGTGAATCTCGCGCGTTGCCATGTGTGCGCGCACGGGGGCTTCGTCGAAGCCTTCCACCCGCTCGCCGTGTTTGGCAATTAGCACCCCGCCGATGGAGACACTTAATCGGTCGCGGTCGACCTTCTCGCCGGATTTGCCCACCGCCATCACCACCCGCCCCCAATTGGCGTCCTCGCCTGCAATGGCGGTTTTAATCAGCGGTGAATTGGCAATGCTGAGCGCGATTTTTTTTGCCGCCGCATGGTGCTCGGCGCCAGTGACATCGACGGTGATAAATTTCTGCGCGCCCTCGCCGTCTTTGGCGACCCATTTGGCCAGACAGGTCATCAACTCCGTGAGCAGCGCCTCAAAACGCGCAATATCCACCGCGTTATCGATGGCAATGCCCGAAGCGCCGGTGGCAAACAGTAAACACGTGTCGCTGGTTGAGGTATCACCATCCACCGTCATGCAATTAAAGCTATGGCCGTTGGCGCGTTGCAGTATGGTTTGCAGTACCGGCATCGAGACTGCAGCATCGGTGGCAATGAACGCCAGCATGGTGGCCATGTCCGGCGCGATCATGCCCGAGCCTTTGGCGATGCCGTGAATCGTAATCGGCTTGCCTTTGACCAGCATGGTGCGGGTTTCGGCTTTGGCAAACGTGTCGGTCGTCATGATGGTCGCCGCCGCATCGTGCCAGCCGCCCGTGTGCAAATCCGCCGCAAGCTGCGGCATCACCGCTTCGATTTTTTTCCCATCCAGCGGCTCGCCAATCACACCGGTGGAAGCAAGCATCACGTGCTGCGGGTTGATACCAAGCGCACTGGCCGTAGCCTCGGCGGTTAACTGGCACGCCGCCACCCCCTTTTTGCCGGTAAAGGCATTGGCATTGCCGGAATTGACCACCAGCGCGCGGATGGGCTGACCCAGATTCGCGCGGCACCAATCCACCGCGGCGCTCGGCGCTTTGGAACGGGTGAACACGCCAGCACAAGTGGTGCCTTCGGCAAATTTCATCAGCAGCACATCGTTGCGTCCGGCATATTTAATACCGGCCTGCGCGACACTCATTTTCACACCGGCGAGTGGCGGCATGTCGGGCAGGCAGGCAGGCGCCAGTGGCGAAACGGGATAGTTACTCATCACTATCCGGCTTGGCGGCGGGTTTGGCTTCAGGGAGAGCTTCAAGCTTAGAACCGCCAGCGGCTGCGGGAGGCTTCGGCTCAACCTTGAGCTTCGAGTCCGGCTTTTTTTCAAGCTCCGATTTCTTCTCAGGCTCCGGCTTTTTCACTTCCGGTTTTTTGGGCTCTGGTTTGGCGGTAGCGCTCTTGCGCTCAAACGGAGCGTCCTGTTTTGGTTTTGGTGCTGCCACCGGCGCAGGCTTAGGCTTTGCCTCCGGTTTTTTCACTTCGGGTTTTTTCACTGGCGGCGTTTTCGCCGCGGGCTTCGACTGATTCAGGGCATCTGGAGAACTCGTCGCCGGATCGACGACCACAATCGCCGCTTGTTTGAGCAGTTGCTCAACATAGCTATTCATCGATTGCTCCTGCAGCTTCGCGCGCAGCTCTTCGCGCGATTGTTCGAAGGTGGGAATGGTGGCTTTGCGCACTTCATCGACACGGATAATATGCCAGCCCATCTGTGTTTTTACCGGCGCGGAAATGGCGTGCTTTTTCAGCGCGAAGGCCGCATCGGCAAACGGTTTATCGAGATCAGACGCGAGCATGTACCCCAGATCGCCTCCCTGCTCGGCCGTGGCCGGATCTTTAGAGAATTTCTCCGCCACTTCATCAAAAGCAGCGCCGCTGGTCAGCTGCTCGCGCACGCTGCGCGCTTCGTCTTCTGAGTGCAGTAAAATATGGCGCACGCGAATTTCATTTTGCGCTTTTCGCCCCGCCACCAAGCGCTGATATTCGCTACGCACCGCGCTATCCGTCACGTTCGATGACGATTTACGGTTCAAAAATTCTTTCACCAGCACGCTGCGCTCGGCTTCTTCCAGTGCCTGTTTAATGCTTTCTTCCTCTGGCAAGCCCTGCTTTTTGGCTTCTTCCACCAGCACGCGCTCCACCATTAAACTACGCAGAAAATTCTGGCGCATTTCAGGCTGCACCATATCCAGATCCGGCGCCTGGCCTTCAGGAAAGAGTCGCTGCCACTGGCGTTTGACTTCCCCCACCGTGATGTTGTCCTCACCGATTTTGAGCATCACCGCATCACCATTCTGCTCAGCATAGGCCGCATGCGCGCTCAGCATCATCACCGCCGACACCGCAATTCTGCACAGTATGTTCATCATCATCTCTCCCACCGGATAAGCGCTAACATCCAACGCATACAGGTTTTGTGGCCGTGCGCAAGCCCCTCCTTCGCGTCGCACGAGGGCGGGATTGACTTATGGCCTGACACTCCCTAGATGAAAACCATGAAACCTTTAGCCAATGTAAGGATATGGGCGTGATCAGCAACTTCGCCAGAAAGATTTTTGGCACTTCCAACGAGCGCATCGTGCGCGGCATGCGTAAAGACGTCGATGCCATGAACGCCCGCGAGGCGCATTTCGCCGCGATGAGCGATGCCCAGCTTCAAGCGCAAACCGCTGCCTTTCGCCTAAAGCTGGAAAATGGCGTACCGCTTAAAACAATCATGGTGGATGCGTTTGCCGTGGTGCGTGAGGCCGCGCGCCGCGTACTGTCCATGCGCCATTTCGATGTACAGCTCATCGGCGGCATGGTGCTCAACAGCGGCATGATTGCGGAGATGAAAACCGGCGAAGGCAAAACGCTGGTGGCAACCTTGCCTGCGTACCTCAACGCGCTCTCGGGAAAAGGCGTGCATATTGTCACGGTGAATGACTACCTGGCGCAGCGCGACGCCGCCTGGATGGGGCAGATTTTCGGCTTTCTTGGGCTTTCCGTCGGCGTGATTCACCACGGCCTCAGCGATGATGAGCGCCGCGCCGCCTACAGCTGCGACATTACCTACGCCACCAATAACGAGCTGGGCTTTGATTATCTGCGCGATAATATGAAATACAGCCGCGACGAAATGGTGCAGCGCCCCTTTCACTACGCCATTGTCGATGAAGTGGATTCCATTTTAGTCGATGAAGCGCGCACACCACTGATTATTTCTGGCCCCACGGAAGACAATTCCGAGCTGTATATGCAGGTAAACACGCTGATGCCGAAACTGGTGGCCGGCGAACATTACGAACGCGATGAGAAAAGCCGCAACGTTTCGCTCAACGATGCTGGCGTGCAGGAGGTTGAGCAGATGTTAGACGCGCTCGGCCTGCTGAAATCCGGCACCGCGCTTTACGATATTGAAAACGTGCATGTGGTGCATCACGTCAATCAGGCGCTCAAAGCGCACACCCTGTTCGCGCGCGACCGCGATTACATTGTCAAAGATGGCCGCGTGGTGATTATTGATGAATTCACCGGCCGCATGATGGAAGGTAGGCGCTATTCCGAAGGCCTGCATCAGGCGCTGGAAGCCAAGGAAGACGTACCGATTCAAAACGAAAATCAGACGCTGGCCTCCATCACCTTCCAGAATTATTTCAGGCTGTATCCCAAGCTCTCGGGCATGACCGGCACCGCCATGACCGAGGCCGCCGAATTTGCCGATATTTATAAGCTCGAAGTGGTGGAGATTCCCACCAACGTACCGGTCAGCCGCATCGATCATGACGATGAAATCTACCGTACCGGCGCCGAGCGCGACAAGGCGGTGATTACGCTGATTCAGGAATGCCATGCGCGCAGCCAGCCGGTGTTGGTAGGTACGGTCAGCATCGAAAGCTCGGAGAGTTTTTCAAAAACGCTGAAAAAAGCGGGCATCAAACACCAAGTGCTCAACGCGCGCTACCATGAACAAGAAGCCCAAATTATCGCCCAGGCCGGAAGGCCAGGGGCAGTCACCATTGCCACCAACATGGCTGGCCGCGGCACCGATATTATGCTCGGCGGCAATGCCAGCATGCGCATTGCCACTGAGTGCGCCGACATCCATGATGCAGGCAAGCGCGAAGAAGCGGCCGCGCGCATTCGCGAGGAAGTCGCGCGCGATAAAGAACGGGTGAAAGAAGCGGGCGGGCTGTTCGTGATTGGCACCGAGCGCCATGAAAGCCGGCGCATCGATAATCAGTTGCGCGGTCGCTCCGGCCGTCAGGGTGATCCGGGCGCATCGAAATTTTTCCTCTCGCTGCAAGACGATTTAATGCGCATTTTCGGCTCCGAACGCATGGATTCGATGCTGCAAAAACTGGGCTTAAAAGAAGACGAAGCCATTTTCCACCCGTGGATGAACAAAGCCATCGAGCGTGCGCAAACCAAGGTGGAACAACGCAATTACGAGATTCGCAAAACCCTGCTCAAGTTCGATGACGTGATGAACGATCAGCGCAAAGTCATCTACGAAGAGCGCATTGGGCTGATGGAAACCGACGATGTCACCGAGACCGTAGAAGGCATGATCGCCGATGTCAGCAGCCAGCTGATTGCCACCTACATCCCCAAAGAATCCTACGCAGAAAGCTGGGATTTGGCGGGACTGCACACCGAAATTCTACGCATTTACGGGCTGGATTTACCCGTGGCCGACTGGGCGCGCGAAGAAGGAATTGCCGATGATGAAATTCGCGCCCGCCTGGATGACGCGGTGAACAACCACATGGCTACGCGCATGGCCAAATTCCCGCCGGATGTATACAAACTCGCGGAAAAACGGGTGCTGATGCAAACGCTCGATCAGCTATGGAAAGACCATTTGCTCTCGCTCGATCATTTGCGTCAGGGCATTAATCTGCGCGCCTATGCGCAGCGCGACCCCTTAAATGAATATAAGCAGGAAGCCTTCACCCTGTTCGAGGCGATGCTCACCCATCTGCGCGAGATGGTGGTGATGCGCCTGTCGCGGATGGAGATTAAAGTCACGCTCACCAACGATATTATGCGGCTTTCCGGTAGTCAGGTGATGCACGAGAACCGCGGTGAAGAGGAACAAGGCGGGGCGGCGGCCAGCGCTGCATCGAACCGCGTCGTGCCGCCTGGCCAGCGCAACCCTCGCGATCCTTCGACATGGGGCAAGGTTGGCCGTAACGAAGACTGCCCCTGCGGATCGGGTAAAAAATACAAACACTGCCACGGTAAACTGGCGTAGCTAGTGAGTGGTGGGTAGTGGTCATGCCGTCGAATGACGGCATCCGCGCCAGTCATTCAAAGGGTACACATTAAACGCTAACGCGTTTATTATGTCCCCTTACGTCACCACCACCCACCACCACCACCCACTACTCACCCTCTACAAAAATCGCCCTTTACATATTGCGAATGATTTGCAATAGCAGACGCAAGCCCTTTGGCGCGACGTGAATATTTTCATCTTTTTTGCCCAACTTGTCATCGAATTGTCATGTTTGGGGGTTAGGGTGGAAGGGTTCACCAACAAATATCGGTAAGTATATGACAACGGCAACGATTCAATCTCAGACCAGCAATGCTGAACCTTTGGCAGCGACAACACCCGCACATACTGCAGAAAAAGTGGCGCCACTGCCGGCGCCCAAACCGGTTCCAGAAAACGCCAGTGCCAATGCGGCAGCTGACCCACTCGCGCAGGCATCGCCACAAGCGCTGGCAGCCGCCGCTGCCACCGCCAAGGCGGAACTGGCGCGCGTAGCAGCGCAGGCCGCTTCGCATAATGCTACGCATGTGAAAACACTCGATGCTGTAAAGCGCGGGGAGTTTTTAGTGCAGGTAGCTTCCACCTTCCGTGATTACACCAAAATGGGCAGCACCGAAGCTGATGCCGTGCAGTCGCTGCTGCAGATGCAAGAAGCGCTTACCCTTGCGCTCAGCCCTGCGGGCACAGTGGCGAGGGCCGCAAGCGCCGCGCTCAATCAGGCGCTCAATGCTCAGATAGCCGATCCGCACTGCCATATTCCGCTGGCGGAATCGGAAAAAACCATCCGCGGCATTCTCACCAAACGTGAGGCGGAAGCCAGTGCGATGCTCAGCCTGCTTTCGGATAAAGCCTTTATTGAAGAGGCGTGCAAACTCGCCGCTTCGGAGGCCGAGCTGAAAAAGCCGCATTGGTATAACGAAGAGAAGAAAGAAGAGATTATTTCCGAGCTGACTGCGGATTCACCAGCACATACGCTGGGCAATGGCATCGGCCAGCATTTTCTGCATAAAGCGCTGGCGAGCGTGTATAAGCTCGATGGCCCGCTACAAGCACCGCTGGTACAGGCGCTGAAAGCCGCCGCACCGGCTGCCCATAATGATAGCCTGATCAGCACGGCGCGCGGCTGGCTGCATGACCGCTTCCACCGTGCCGACACGCTGGCGACAGATACCAAACCAGGCACAGGCGTGCTGTATATCGAAGCGATGAAACGCGCCGAAGCGAAGATTGTGCCTATTGTGGAGGCGCATACTGACAGCTTGATCAGCACCGCACGTGAAGTGCTATATGCCACGAAAACGAAACCCGCTGAAGCCAAGATTCAGCCTGCACCAGCGACAGGGCCAGCGACGCCTGCTGTTGTCAGCAAAGAGCAGGTGCAGGCAGCAGACGTGGTGCAAAACGAACTGGCCCGTATCGCCCCATTACCGGCGGCGCAGCCAGAAACAGTGGCAGCGGCCCCTGCGCAGCATGAAGGTGTAGTGGCGCAAGCCCCCGCGCTTCAACCCGCCAGCGCGCCAGCAGTATAAGGATAGACGATGGGCAATCATCACGAAGAGCACAAAGGTTGCAACGGCAAACACAGGCACGACGCACCTGAACCGTCACCAACAGAACTTCCAAAACCTGAAGTGAAGCGTATACCTGCACCCAAGCACGCGAATTTCCAATCGCGCTGGGCAACATTCAAAGAAAATGTTCAAAGTCGGTTTTCTAAAGGTATCGATCCGACGCATGAAGTGATCGATGAGCACGGCCACCATAAGCCATTCACATTTGAAACCGCACACAAAACCGGTGCGGTGCTGGGAGCGATTGCATCGGTAGGGGTGGCCATTCACGGTGGCAGAAATGTGGTACGTGGTATTAGCGGCTACGAAGACTCGATGGGTGAAAAACATGAACCATCATGGCTGACGACTGTCATGGGTGGTGGCGAAATTTTCGCAGGCCTGGCAGGGCTTGCGCGCTGCCTTTCCGGAAGGTGGATTCCTTAAATGCAAAACCTTCCCACCATCTTCAACCCGCAGCAGCGCGAGAAAGAGAAGTCCGAGCTTCAGCGCGCACAGGATATTGCCTACACGGTAAACCATGCCGTGGTGTGTACGGTTGCAGATGTGTTCGGCACGCCCATCAATGCGTTCTTGCAAAAAAAATTAAATGATCCGAAATTACGTTTGCCAATAGGCTGTAACGATTCATCACACGATCATGGTAAAACAGGTAAGCGTGGTTTCTGGAGCTTCTTCGCACATGTAGCGCCTGCCGAAATCGCTGCTGACGTGATTGCCGTACCCATCACCGTGGGAGTGCAGCGGGTATTTCCTGGCTTCATGTCGGGCTTAAGCAAAGTGATGGAACCTCTGTTTGGTGACATTTTCCGCTTTGGTGCCAATGTGGGCGGAAAAAGCTGGGCGAAAAAGCACGGGTTGGATCCAAATGGCGCGGAAGCTAAGGAAAAAGCAAAAGAGATTTATCACCATGAATCCAGCCATCTTGGGCAGGCTGCCGTGTGGACGGCAGCGGCTTTTGGTCTCAATGTCGGTATCCAGTATAGCAGTGAGCGTATCAAGCCCCCAGAAGGCGGTGCGCAGCCACTTAAAAATCTCATCGCCGCGAAAGGAATTGGCTCAACGATTACTTCAGCCGCACTCGTGTCTTTCCGAGGCTTTTTTCCTGTGCTTGCCGAAAAGTCAGACGACTTTTTTAGCCATAAGGTCTTCATCCCACTGTCACGAAAATTCTCAGGTCTGTTTGGCATTTCGAAAGACACGCTCAAAGACCTCGAAAAGCAGGAAGCCGCCGAGGATAGATACTGGGAAGACAAAGTGGCGCAGGCGAAACTGGCAAAAACCTACGAGGCTGGAAGGCCGGTGACGAAACCACCCGTAAACGATACGCCAAAGCCCGAAATTTCTTCCGTTACCAGCCACGAAACCCACGCACCTATACTCGCTAAGCAGGCGTAGTCGTCATTGCGAGGCTAAGCCGAAGCAATCCAGTAGGTGTTCCACTTTCTGTCATTCTGAGCGACGCGAAGAATCTCGCGAGTTATGGAAGGAGACCCTTCGTTTCACTCAGGGTGACCTAAGCTGCTTCCTCGCTTTGCTCCTCGCAGTGCCGGTGACTCTCACTCGTCATTGCGAGAAAACAACGTTTTCGAAGCGGGTTCAGTGGCAGTCTCCACAAGATCGCGCGTTTCCTTCCGCCAGTTTCCTTTGACGCCCTCGCTTGCCTAGGCTAGCAAGGAAACAAGGAGCCCCCCATGAGCCGTACCGCCAGCAACAAACGCGAAACCAAAGAAACCAGCATCGAGGTGTCTATCAACCTCGATGGCACGGGGAAGTACGATATTTCCACCGGCATCGGCTTTCTCGATCACATGCTCGAGCAGCTCTCGCGCCACTCGCTGATCGATCTGACGGTGAAGGCCAAGGGCGATCTGCACATTGATTTTCACCACACCACTGAGGATACCGGCCTGGCGATTGGTAAGGCAGTGGCCGATGCGCTGGGGGACCGCGCCGGCATTACGCGGTTTGGCAGCGCGCTCTCACCGATGGATGAAACGCTCACCCGCGTGGCGCTGGATTTATCGGGTCGCCCCTATTTTGTGTGGAAGGTGGAATTTTCCAAACCCAAACTCGGCGACATGGATACCGAGCTTTTCCGCGAATGGTTTCAGGCCTTCGCGCAAACGTCTGGCACGACGCTGCATATTGAAAATCTCTACGGCGTGAATAATCACCACATCGTGGAAAGCTGCTATAAAGGCCTGGCGCGCGCACTGCGCGAAGCGATCAGCATCGATGCGCGCAAGGCAGGCAGCGTGCCGTCCACTAAAGGCGTGCTGACGCAAAGCTAATGCGCACCCCCGCCCACAGCGCGTACGAAATTCACCTGCATCCCACGCACGATCAGGAAATGCTGGTCATACCGGCGGAACAGTTTTCCTTCCTCGCGTTTTTATTTCATGGCCTGTGGCTAGTGGTCATGGGCGCGTGGCGCGTGGGTGCGTTGTTTTTACTGCTGTACGGTAGTATCAGTGCAGCTTTAAGCACCCTTGGCGCCGCTGAGCCGGTGCTGATGATCACCCAGCTTGCGCTGCAACTATGGTGCGGGTGTGAGGCGCAGCATCTGCGCAGTATCGATGCACGCCTGCGCGGCTTTACGCTTTCACAGATTGTGGTCGCCACCAGCCCGTCGGAAGCGGAGTATTTCGCCCTGCAAGATAGCCGCCACAGCCACCATGAGAGCGTGGCCGTATGAGCATCGCGATCATTGATTGTGGTGCAGGCAATTTACATTCTGTTCACAAAGCCTTTGCCCACGTGTTGCACGAGACAGGCTCGCGCGCAGCCCTCACCATCACGCGCAGCGCGCAGGATTTGAAACACGCCAGCCATATCGTGCTGCCCGGTGTCGGTGCCTTTGCCCACTGCATGGCGGGGCTACGTGCGCTGGATGGGGTGATCGATTTTTTAGAGGAACATGTCCACCACGGGACGCGGCCATTTTTAGGCATTTGTGTCGGCATGCAGATGTTGTTCGAAGCGGGCGAAGAATTTGGCGAACATGCAGGGCTTGGCTGGTTTCAGGGGCGTATCAAGGCGCTGTCACCTACCGATGAAACACTGCGCATTCCGCACATGGGCTGGAACCGCCTGCAGCTTCATCAGCCCACACACCCCTTGCTTGATGGCATTAGTGAGGGCGATTACGCCTATTTCGTGCATTCCTTCCATGCGTGTGGGGCTTGCGTGGATGACATCGTCGCCTCGGTTGACTATGGGGGGTCAGTCGTGGCAATGATTGGAAAAAATAATATTGCGGCCACCCAGTTTCATCCGGAAAAGAGTCAACGCCTTGGCCTCAACCTCATTCGCAACTTCACGGCTTTTCACCATGCCTGAAATCACCACCGAGAAAGCAACCAGTTTCAACCTCGCCGATCTTGATGATCTGTGCAAGGGAACGGAAGATGCCATCCGCGACGGGATCGGCTTTGGCTGGATGGCACCGCCCGCACGCGAAACGCTGGAGGCTTATTATAAAGGCGTCCTGCTGGTGCCGCACCGCAGCTTGTTTATTGGCAGGCTCGACGGAGTAGCAGGTGCCAGTATTCAGCTGGTACGCCCCAGCAAAAGCAAAGAAACCACCGCCTTTTCCTGCGAGATTGAGGCACATTTCGTCGCCCCCTGGGCGCGCGGTCATGGCCTCGCCAAGGCGCTGCTCGAAGTAGCCGAGCGCGAAGCCGCGAAAGAAGGCTTTTCCATCATTCGTATTTCGGTGCGCGAAACCCAGCACCGCGCACTGAATCTCTACCGTGAATCGGGCTATATCGAATGGGGCAGAATGCCGTTTTATGAATATGTCAATGCCAGTTTGGTGGCGGGGCATTTTTTCTACAAAAAACTTCAGCCCATTTCCGATTTGGTGTAAGGTAATAGCATGATTCTTTACCCCGCGATTGATCTCAAAGACGGCAAATGCGTGCGCCTGTATAAGGGCGATTACGCGATGACCACCGTCTATAATCACGATCCCGTCGATCAGGCAAAACAGTTTGAAGCCATGGGCTTTCGCTATTTACATCTGGTGGATCTGGATGCCGCGATTCATGGGCGGCTGGAGAATGAGGACATTGTTGCGCAAATTGTCGCAAGCGTAAACATTCCCGTGCAGTTTGGCGGCGGTATTCGCAGCCACGCCACCGCCGATATGTGGCTGGAGCACGGCGTTTCGCGCATTATTTTGGGCACCATTGCGCTGAAAAATCCCGATTTGGTGAAAGATTTAGCCCGCGCCTATCCGGGGCAAATCGTTGTCGGCATCGATGCGCGCGGCGGCATGGTGGCCGTGGAAGGCTGGACGCATACCTCAAGCCTCGCCGCCATTGATCTGGCGCGCCAGTTTGAAGATGCAGGCGTGGCCGCAATTATTTACACCGACATCAGCCGCGATGGCACCCTCAACGGCCCCAACGCCGCCGAAACGGCAGCGCTGGGCAAGGCCGTGTCGATCCCGGTGATTCTCTCGGGCGGGATTGGTTCGCTGGAGGATATTGCCAGTGTGAAGCAGGAATTCTCGGGCGCGATTGAAGGCGTGATTTTAGGCCGCGCGCTGTATGAAAAAACGATCGATGTCGCCGCCGCGCTGAAACTGGCTGCTGAGTAAATGGGCTTTCCGGTACGCATCATCCCCTGTCTGGATGTGCATGATGGCCGCGTCGTTAAAGGGGTCAATTTCGTCAATTTGATCGATGCTGGCGATCCCGTCGCGCAGGCCAAAACCTACGATACGCAGGGTGCCGATGAGCTGTGCTTTCTGGATATCACCGCCACATCAGATCATCGCGGATTGTTGCTCTCCATGGTCGAGGCCGTGGCCGCACAGTGCTTCATGCCCTTTACCGTTGGCGGCGGGGTGCGAAGCACCGAAGATGTCCGCGCGCTACTTCTGGCCGGTGCCGACAAAGTGGCGATCAATTCCGCCGCCGTCAAACGCCCCGAACTGGTGCGCGAGGCCGCTGAAGCCTTCGGCAGCCAGTGCATTGTGGTCGCGGTAGATGCGAAGGAAACTGCGCCTGGCACATACGAAATTTTCACCCATGGCGGCAGAAATGCCACCGGTATCAACGCCCTCAGCTACGCTGAGCAGATGGAGAAAATGGGGGCAGGCGAACTGCTCATCACCTCGATGGACCGCGACGGCACCAAGCAAGGCTACGACACCGCGCTCATGCGCGCTATCGCAGCGAAGGTGCGCCTGCCGCTGATTGCCTCCGGCGGCGTAGGCAGTGTGCAGCATTTTATTGAAGGCGCACGCGCGGGCGCTACCGGGCTGCTCGCTGCTTCGGTGTTTCATTTTGGCGAGCTGAGCATTGCTCAGGTCAAGGCCGCACTCGCGCGCGAAGAGATCGCCGTGCGCATGGCGTAATGGGTCGCAAGCAGAAACACTCTGTTGCACGTTGACTGACTTGTGCTTTTTTTCTGCGCCGTTATGCTTGGCGCCATGAACGATATTTTAGCGCAGCTTCACGCCACCATCACCGCACGCAAAAGTGCAGCGAAGGAAACCTCGTATACCGCTTCGCTGTTTCACAAGGGCAGCGATCACATCGCCAAAAAGCTTTGCGAAGAAGCGGCGGAATGCGCCATTGCTTCTGCCAAACACGATCACGCCAACCTCACCTACGAAGCCGCAGACGTGCTCTATCACCTGCTGGTGCTGCTGAGTGCGCACAATGTTTCGCTAGAGGCCGTACTTGCCGAGTTACAGCGCCGCGAAGGAGTCAGCGGCATTGCGGAAAAACAATCTCGTAAGGAGTAAGTTATGCTAAGCCAGGAATCACTGAATCTATTATTTGGCGATGCGCGCACCCATTATCACTGGCAGGAAAAACCGGTGCCTGAGGCGCTGCTGAAACAGGTCTATGATCTGACCAAAATGGCGCCAACATCCGCCAATTGCCAGCCGCTGCGCGTGGTGTTTATCACCAGTGCTGCGGCCAAGGCGCGCCTCAAACCGCATCTGGATGCGGGCAATGTGGAGAAAACGCTTAGCGCGCCGGTGACGGCCATTTTGGGCATGGATATGGCTTTTTACGACCAGTTGCCGAAGCTCTTTCCGCATACGGATGCGCGCAGCTGGTTTGCAGGAAATGAGCAGAAAATCTATGACACCGCCTTTCGTAATTCCAGTATGCAGGCGGGATATTTCATTCTGGCAGCGCGCGCGCTAGGGCTGGATTGCGGGCCGATGTCAGGATTTAGCAATGCCGGCGTGGATAGCGAATTTTTCGCCGGCACCACGATCAAAAGTAATCTATTGTGCAATCTGGGCTACGGCGATGCGGCCAAGCTTTTCCCCCGCTCCCCCCGTCCCGACTTTGCGGATTTCTGTAAAATCATCTAACCACCCATCGGTTGGGACACAATGATTTATTGTGTCCCAAAAATAAATCATATAAATCAGTACTAAAAACTGGGACACAATAAGTCATTGTGTCCCAGATTAAAGGATGGCTAATCCAAATATTCAACCGGCGGGCGAATTTCGCCGTTGCGCCATATCAGCGATAGACTATAAGTTGCGTCATGCAGCTATTGCCCATCATCCTTGCCGGCGGCGCGGGCTCACGCCTTTACCCCCTGTCCACGCCGGATCGGCCCAAGCCTTTCATCCCGTTTCGTGATGGCCGCTCGCTGTACCAACTGACCCTGCAGCGCTGCGCACGCGCTGGCATGTTGCCACCGCTGGTGATCGGCAGTGCTCAACACCGTTACGGACTGCAAAATCACGCGCGCGATCTTGGCCTTCTGCCCGCCGCGATAGTGCTAGAAACCACGCCACTGGGCACGGCGCTCGCGGTGGCGACCGCGGTGCAGTGGGCACGGCTGCATCAGCCACAGGCGATGTGCGTGGTGTTGCCGTGCGATCATGTGTTTGGCGAGGATCAGGAGTGGGTAGAATCCGTACAGGCACTCGCTGCGCGCCTTGCTGCGCGCCAGAAAATCGGCCTGCTGGGTGCTGCGCTAAGCTCCCCCCCTTCCAGTGAAGTAGGCTATATAGAAGCAGATGCTGCAGGTCAGATGCTGCGCTTTGTCGAAAAACCAACATCGCCGCACACACTGCTGAAGCGTGGCCATTGGTATAGTAATTGCGGCCAGTTTGTTGGTAGTGCGCACGCCTTCGCCGCGCTGTTTACCCGCCACACGCCAGATCTCTGGCAGCAGTCCGAAGCCTTGCTGAGAGCCGCGCAACCAGAATTTGAATTTCTGAAACTGCCCGCGTGCGCGAGTATCGCCCCATCGTTTGACCGCGCGGTGCTCGAGCGCGCCGGCGCTGCGCAAGTACTTACCCAGCCACTTAGCACCACGTTTAGCGATGTCGGCACCGTCTCCAGCTGGTGCGCACATACGGATAGGCCGTGGCAAGATCAATGCCGCGCGCCGAGTCGCACCGAGCGGCCATGGGGCTATTTTTACTCGCTGTCGCAGAGCGAGACGCACCGCGAAAAAGAGCTGCATGTCTATCCGGATCAGCGCTTGTCGATGCAGCGCCATTTCAAGCGCAGCGAGCATTGGCGCGTGACCTACGGCCAGGCAGACGTCTGGCTGGAGGGAGCGCTTCACGTGCTTAAACCCGGCGACGCGCTGGATATTCCGATCGGTAGCTGGCACCGACTCATTAATACCGGCACGGATATGCTGGTCATTCACGAAACGCAGCGCGGCATGCCTACCGAGGCGGATATCGAACGCGCCGAGGATGATTACGGACGTGCGATGGCATATCAGGCCTGTGCATAGCTCTGGGGGCGAGATGTGTATAGGCAGACAACCAGTCTAATACACTGATTAATAATCATTTAATACAAGCGCCGATCCACACTTATTTCCTGATTGACGCATGTTTCTAACCCACTAACCTATCCCCAAGCAATGTGGTCAGTTTTCCACGCATCTGTGACGAAACTACCACTATATATAGTGTTCATGATTTTTTCTTGACAGGGGATATTACGCATCATTCTCATGATATGACCAATTGATTTATTTTGACAATTATCATTTCAAGTGAAATTTGTCGGCGGTGGATCACTTTTCATGCTAGACGGATGAGACACAATATGTAGTATGCACTTCGTTGCGACGAACCATGCGTTCTAGTCGGTCACGTCATGCAACGATGAGCAGATTCGTAAGTTGGTTCTGCATTCCTGGTAGCTTCAGGATGTAGTAGCCTTCCTGCCCCGTAAAACGGGCTGGCGCTTACAATAAAACGATATATAATAATAACTTAAACGGGGTGGACCATGCCGCAATTTCAGATTCAGACCAACACGGCCCGCGATGCGAACCTGACCGATTTCGGTAAGGCCACGCTGGACGACCGCTATTTGCTGCCGGAAGAAAACTATCAGGATCTGTTTGCCCGCGTGGCGAGCTTCTATGCAGATGATGAAGCGCATGCCAGCCGCATCTACGACTATATCAGCCGCATGTGGTTTATGCCCGCCACCCCCATTCTATCGAACGGTGGCACCAACCGCGGCCTGCCCATTTCCTGCTTCCTCAATGAAACGCAGGATTCTTTGAACGGCATTGTCGATCTGTGGAATGAGAATGTCTGGCTCGCCAGCCGCGGAGGTGGCATTGGTTCGTACTGGGGCAATCTGCGCTCTTTGGGCGAAAAAGTTGGCCGTAACGGCAAAACCTCAGGCGTGGTGCCTTTCGTGCGCGTGCAGGATTCGCTCACCCTGGCCATTTCGCAAGGCAGCTTGCGCCGTGGTTCCTCGGCTGTTTACCTGGATATTTCGCACCCGGAAATTGAAGAATTCATTGATATTCGCAGGCCCACCGGTGGTGATCCCAACCGCAAAGCCCTCAACCTCCATCACGGCGTTGCGGTGACTGATGCCTTCATGGAAGCGGTTGAAAAAGACGAAAAGTGGGATTTGCTTTCACCCAAAGACAAGCACGTGGTGGAAACCGTTAAAGCGCGCGATTTGTGGGCGAAATTGCTCACCACCCGCATTGAAACCGGCGAGCCTTACATTATTTTCATCGATACGGTGAATAAGGCCATTCCGGAGCATCACAAGCAATTAAACCTCACCGTAAAAATGAGCAATCTGTGCAGTGAAATCACCCTGCCCACCGGCCTTGATCACTTAGGCGGTGACCGCACGGCAGTGTGCTGCTTAAGCTCGCTGAATGTGGAATATTTCGACGAGTGGAAAGATCACCCCACCATGATCGAAGATGTCATGCGCTTTTTGGATAATGTGCTTAGCGACTTTATCGAAAACGCACCCGATAGCATGAAGCGCGCCACCTACTCGGCAATGCGCGAGCGCTCGGTTGGTCTTGGGATTATGGGTTTTCATTCCTACCTGCAAAGCAAAATGATTCCGTTTGAATCGGTGATGGCGAAAGTGTGGAACAAGAAAATGTTCGAACATATTCGCAAAGGCGCCGATGCAGCATCCGTGAAGCTCGCGCATGAGCGCGGCGCGTGCCCCGATGCCGCCGATTGCGGCGTGATGGAGCGTTTTTCCAACAAAATGGCAATCGCGCCGACGGCGTCGATCTCCATCATTTGCGGCAATGCGTCCCCAGGCATTGAGCCTTACGCCGCCAATGCCTTTACCCAAAAAACCCTCTCGGGCAGCTTTGTGGTGCGCAATAAATACCTCAAAGCGCTGCTTGCAGAAAAAGGCAAAGACACACCGGAAATCTGGTCATCGATCACGACCAACGAGGGCTCGGTGCAGCATTTTGACTTCCTCGATGAAAACGAGAAGCTGGTGTTCAAAACCGCCTACGAAATGGATCAGCGCTGGGTGATCGAGCACGCGGCCGATCGCACGCCGTTTGTGTGCCAGGCGCAGTCGGTCAACGTGTTTTTACCAGCGAACATCCACAAGCGCGATTTGCATGCCATTCACTTCATGGCATGGAAAAAAGGGGTGAAGAGTCTGTATTACTGCCGTTCGGCATCGATGCAGCGTTCCGACAAGGTTTCCCAAAAAATGCCGGAAATTCAAATGGAACTCAGCCTTAAAAACAAACAGGAAAATCCGTATGAAGAATGCCTAGCGTGCCAGTAAAACTTGCGCTAGGAAGATGCTTAAGGCGCTGCCTTTTCCTCGCGCCGAAGTTTAACCAAAGGAGTGACTAACCATGACTGAGAAATCGAATAACAAAACCCTGCTAATGGTCATTGCTGCTGTAGTGATCGTTGTCCTCGCTGTGCTCGGCCTCGGCGATAAGCCTGCAACCGATGCGATCGAAGGCGATGGCGCTGCGGTCGAAGGCACCGTTGAAGGCGCTGCCGATGCTGTAGAAGGCGCTGCGGACGCTGCGGCGGATGCTGCTACCGATGCGGCCGGCGCTGCAGAAGGTGCTGCCGATGAAGCTGCTAAAGCTGCGGAAGAAGCTGCCGCTGCTGCCAAGCAAGCTGCAGATCAAGCCGTGGATGCAACCACCGATGCCGCAGCCGATGCCGCTGCTGAGACTCCTGCAGTCGAGGCTCCTGCCGCTGCGCAGTAGTTTTTGTATCAGGAGCTTGCACTTCGCGTGCAGGCTCCTTTTCAAAAACGATTGCACAGATAATCGTACGTTCCTCCGCACGCATATTCATTGATTTTTTGGAGCACCCTCATGGCACTTCTCGATGCAAAACCCATTTATAAACCCTTTGCCTACCCCTGGGCCTACGATGCGTGGTTGATGCAGCAACGCATTCACTGGTTACCGGAAGAAGTGCCGCTGGCCGATGATGTGCGCGACTGGAAAAAGAACCTGGAACCGGCAGAAAAAAATCTGCTTACCCAGATTTTCCGCTTCTTCACCCAGGCCGATATTGAGGTGAATAATTGCTACATGAAGCATTATTCGCAGGTGTTCAAACCCACCGAAGTGCAAATGATGCTCAGCGCGTTTTCCAACATGGAAACGGTGCATATCGCGGCCTACAGCCATTTGCTCGATACGATCGGCATGCCGGAAGCCGAATACCACGCCTTCATGAAATACAAAGAAATGAAGGACAAATACGACTACATGCAGGAATTTAATGTCAACAGCCTGGAGAACATTGCCACCACGCTCGCCGTGTTTGGTGCCTTCACCGAAGGGCTGCAGCTGTTTGCCAGCTTCGCGATTTTGCTGAACTTCCCGCGCTTTGGTAAAATGAAGGGCATGGGTCAGATCGTGACCTGGTCGGCGCGCGATGAAACCCTGCACACCAACTCGATTATCAAGCTGTTCAAAACCTTCTGCGACGAGCATCCGGAAGTGAACACTGAAGAGCTGCGTCAGCGCCTCTACGTGGCGTGCAACACGATTGTGACCCATGAAGACGCGTTTATCGATCTGGCCTTCGGTATGGGCGAAGTGCAAGGCCTGACGCCCAACGAGGTGAAGAGCTACATCCGCTTCATTGCTGATCGTCGCTTGAGCCAGCTGGGTCTGCAGCCGATGTATCAGATCGAGAAAAACCCGCTGCCCTGGCTGGATGATATGCTCAACGGCGTCGAGCACGCGAACTTCTTTGAAAACCGCGTGACCGAATATACCAAAGCCGCAACCCAAGGCTCATGGGACGAGGCCTTCGCCCTCCACGACGCCAAAGACGCGGCGTAGAAAAAATTATCGTGTCATCCTGAACGTAGTGAAGGATCTCCATCTATAACAGGTAGATCCTTCGTTTCACTCAGGATGACATTTTAGTCAGAAAGAGACATCATGAGCTTTACCGCATTTTTATTTCTGGTGCTGGGCTTTATCGCCTTTCTCATCATCACCAAAGGCGTCAAAATCGTGCCGCAGCAAAGCGCGTGGATCATCGAAAAACTCGGCCGCTTTGACCGCAAGCTCGAGCCCGGCCTGAACATTCTGATTCCGTTTATCGAGCGCGTGGCCTACCGCCATTCCTTAAAAGAATTCGCCTACGACGTGCAGGAGCAACCTGCCATCACACGCGACAACGTCACGCTGATGATGGATGGTATTCTCTACATCCGCATCATTGATCCGATTCAGGCCAGCTACGGCGTGGCTGATCCGGTCTATGCGGTCAGCCAGCTGGCGCAAACCACCATGCGCTCGGAAATTGGCAAACTCACCCTCGATGAGTGCTTTGAAGAGCGCGAGCGGCTGAACGCCAACATCGTCACCGCCATCAATCAGGCCGCGCAAAGCTGGGGCATTCAGTGCATGCGTTATGAAATTAAAAACATCACGCCGCCGGAAACCGTGCTCAAGGCGATGGAGCTGCAAATGGCTGCCGAGCGCCGCAAACGTTCAGAAATTCTGGAATCCGAAGGTCAGCGGCAGTCGAAAATCAACGTCGCGGAGGGCAATAAACAAGAAGTGGTGCTGCAATCGGAAGCCGCCCTCACCGATCAGGTCAACCGCGCCAAAGGTGAGGCCGAGGCGATCATCGCCGTGGCACAGGCTACCGCTCAGGGTATTGAGCATATTGCCGCAGCCATTTCCAAAACCGGCGGTCACGATGCAGTGGCGCTGCGCGTGGCGGAAAGCTACGTTGCGGCGTTTGAGAAATTGGCCAAAACCTCCACCACCGTGCTGCTGCCCGCCAATGCCGGCGACGCCGGTTCGATGGTCGCACAAGCCCTCACCGTGTTTGATCAGCTGCGCGCCAGCAAAGCGGCAAGCGCCGGAGCTTCCGGCAAGCCCTCACCGTGGGGCGGTGCGTAGGCTCTAACGCCTACCGCTGGGCTGCTTTGTCGCTTCGCTGTGCGCAGTGACGCTACGGCATTGTCATTGCGAGAAAACTTGTTTTCGAAGCAATCCAGCTTACAGCGATCAGCTTTTTGCGCAGACTTGCCATTGCTGATCATCCTTCATTCTCGTGAACAAATTTGCACGCAAGGTCATACACACCCGTGGCTGATCTGATTGGCAAGCGTTGCATACTATGCTTAAGCTTACGCGCGATGAACCGACTGCGTACATATGTGTTTCTGATGGCAGCTTGCCTGAGTACGCTGGCGCACGCCGCACCTGCTGAGCCGGTATTTGGCGCGTGGCAGCACGCGATCACCGTGTACGGCGCGGCGAAGTACCCGCCCGGATTTTCGCATTTTTCCTATGTCAACCCGAACGCACCCAAGGGCGGCACGCTGAAACTTGCGTACCTTTCGGCGTTTGATTCGCTCAATCCCTATATCTTAAAAGGCGTGCCGGCACCGGGTATGAATTTCGTGTTCCAAAGCCTTATGGAGCCTTCCTACGATGAGCCGCAAACCTATTACCCGCTGATCGCTACCCGTGTGCGCTTAGCGCGTGATAGAAGCGCGATGGAAGTGGAAATCAACCCCGCAGCGCGCTTTTCCGATGGCCGCCACATCACCGCTGATGACGTGGTATTTTCGCTGAACATGCTCAAAACCAAGGGGCATCCCGCCTACCGGATTTATTATCAGCCGGTGGCTTCGGCCAAAGCACTCGATGTGCGCACGGTGCGCTTTACCTTCGCGGATACGACCATGCGCGAACTGCCGCTGCTCATCGCCGCCCTGCCGGTGTTGCCGCAGCATTTTTTCGCTGCGCAGCCGTTTGATAAAACCAGCTTACGGCCGATGATCGGCAGCGGGCCTTACGTGGTCTCGCAGGTGATTGCCGGTAAATCGCTCACCCTCACGCGCGACGGGCACTACTGGGCGAAAAACCTACCCAGCCAGCGCGGGCGCTTTAATTTTGATCGCATCAAGTTCGATGTGTACCGCGATGATGTGGTCGCACTTGAAGCGATTAAATCCGGACAGATTCATTTTTACGAAGAATATATCGCGCGTAATTTTGCCACTGCCTACAACATCCCGGCGGTGCGTCGTGGCGATCTTTTGAAGCTGCGCATTCCGCATAAAATTCCGCGCGGCATGCAGGCCTTTATTTTCAATCTGCGCAAAAGCAAATTTGCCGACGCCCGCGTGCGCGAAGCCATTGGCCTGACGCTGGATTTTGAGTGGATGAACAAGCGCCTGTTTTACGATGCCTACACGCGTGGGCAGAGCTTTTTTCCCAATACGGAATTTGCCGCCACCATGCCCATTACCTACGGCGAGCGCGTGCTGCTGGATCCCGCGAAAGACGAAATTCCTCAAAGCGTGTTTGAAGCCCCCTACCGCGCGCCGGTGACCGATGGTTCGGGCTACGCGCGCAGTGCGCTGGAAAAAGCGCAGGCACTGCTAAATGAGGCAGGCTGGGTCATGCAAGACGGCAAGCGCGTGCATCAAACCACCGGCGAAGCACTCACGGTCGAGTTTCTGGTGCGCCAGCGCACGTTCGAGCGTGTGGTGGGCATTATGCGCAAAAATCTCGACCGCTTAGGCATTGCCTCCACCTTCCGCTACGTCGATGATTCGCAGTACCAAAAACGTGTCGATAGCCGCGATTTTGACATGGTGTCGATCTGGTGGAATCAGGGGCTGCATTATCCCGGTAACGAGCAATATAGCTTCTGGCATTCCTCGCAAAGCGCGGTGAAGGGTAGCCAGAATCTCGCCGGCCTAAAGCATCCGGCGATTGATCGTTTGGTCGAAAAAATTGCGCAGGCGCACAGCCTTGCCGATCTCACCCCCGCCGCGCGCGCGCTTGACCGCGTGCTGCTGGCGATGCACATCGTCATCCCGCACTGGAGTGTGGATGCCTGGCGGCTGGTGCACTGGAATCTGTTTGGTAAGCCGCGCATTCAGCCGCCCTATAATATCGCGCTGGATAGCTGGTGGCTGGCCAGCAAAACCCACCCCACCCAGCGCGAGGAGGAGCAGCCATGACCAGTTACATTCTGCGCCGTTTGCTGCTGCTTATCCCTACCCTGCTTGGTATTTTGCTGATTAATTTTGCGATGATTCAGGCCGCACCCGGCGGGCCGGTAGAAAGTTTGGTTGCCAAACTCACCCAGCCCGGCGGCGGACTGGCTGAGCGCACCGGCGGCGGTGGCGATGTGGGCGGTGGCGCCACAGGCGCTTCCAGCCAGAGCCAAACTGCGCCGGATTACCGCGGCGCGCAGGGCATCGACCCGGCGATGCTGACCGAAATAAAAAAACATTACGGCTTTGATCAACCGGTGACGACGCGCTTTTTGATCATGCTCAAAAACTATGCGCAGTTTGATTTTGGCACCAGCTTCTTCCGCGACGAGCGCGTGATCTCGCTGATTGCCGATAAACTGCCGGTCTCGATTTCGCTGGGCTTATGGACCACGCTGATCGTCTATCTGATCTCGATTCCGCTGGGCATTCGCAAAGCCGTGAGAGACGGATCGCGCTTTGATATGATTACCAGCACGCTGGTGGTGATTGGTCAGGCCGTGCCCGGATTTTTGTTCGCCGTACTGCTTTTAATCGTGTTCGCCGGTGGCTCGTACGTGCAGTGGTTTCCGCTGCGCGGACTGGTCAGCGAAGGCTGGGATGATTTTTCCTGGCCGATGAAAATCGCCGATTATTTCTGGCATCTGGTACTGCCGGTGCTTTCCATGGTGATTGGTGGCTTTGCCTCGCTGACGTTACTCACCAAAAACTCCTTCATCGAAGAAATTTCCAAGCACTATGTGCTCACCGCACGCGCAAAAGGTTTGCCGGAAAACCGCGTGCTGTACCGCCACGTGTTTCGTAACGCCATGCTGATTGTCATTGCCGGGCTTCCCGCAGCCCTCTTATCCATTTTATTCACCAGCGCGTTGTTGATCGAGGTCATTTTCTCGCTCGACGGGCTGGGGCTGCTGGGCTTTGAAGCCGCCGTCAGCCGCGACTATCCGGTGATGTTCGGCACGCTGTTTATCTTCACGCTTATCGGCTTAGTATTCAAACTTCTCGGCGATATTTGCTACATGCTGATCGATCCGCGTATTGATTTTGAAAGGCGTAGCTAATGCAGAGCGCTCGCAGAGAACTGCTTCATCACCGCTGGCGAACCTTTCGCGCCAATCGTCGCGGCTTTATTTCTTTTGTGCTGCTCACCCTGATTTTTCTCACCAGCCTGTTTGCGGAAATCATCGCCAATGATAAGCCGGTGTTCGTATCCTACAAAGGCCGCTGGCTGTTTCCGTTTGCGGTATCTTACGCGGAAAATACCACTTTTGGCGGCACGCTGGAGTCGGAAGCCGACTACACCGACCCATGGACGATTTCGGAAATTAACGCCCACGGCTACGCCATCTGGCCACCGATTCGCTTCAGTTACCGCACCATCAATTTCAACATCGAGCGCGCGCCTTCACCGCCGGACGGGGCGAATCTGTTAGGCACCGACGATCAGGGGCGCGACGTGCTGGCGCGGGCGCTCTACGGCACGCGCACGTCGCTATCCTTTGCGCTGCTGCTGGTATCCATCTCCAGCGTGATTGGCGTGACCCTCGGCGCGCTGCAAGGCTATTACGGCGGCACGCTCGATCTGCTCATGC
>JALHRI010000008.1 GCA_022841525.1 Alphaproteobacteria bacterium
CAGGGCGAGCGCGAAATGGCGGCGGATAACAAGCTGCTCGGCCAGTTCGACTTGATGGGCATTGCGCCCGCACCGCGCGGCATGCCGCAAATTGAGGTGACGTTTGACATCGATGCCAACGGCATCGTGAATGTTTCCGCGAAAGATAAAGCGACGAACAAAGAACAGCAAATCCGCATTCAGGCATCGGGCGGATTATCGGATGCGGATATTGAGCAAATGGTCAAAGACGCCGAAGCCAACGCCGCTGCCGATAAAGAAAAACGCGCGCTGATTGAGGCGAGAAACAAGGCCGAAAGTCTGGCGCATGAGGCAGAGAAAAATCTGAAAGAGCACGGCGATAAACTATCGGCGGATGAAAAATCGGCGATTGAAAACGCCGTGGCAGACGTGCGTGCATCGCTAGAATCTGGCGATAAAGAGGCGATTGAGGCCAAAGCGCAAACGCTGACCCAAGCGATGATGAAGCTGGGCGAAGCCGTGTACAAAGCGCAACAAGAAGCGGGTGCATCGCCAGAAGCCGCTTCTAGCGGCGATCAGCCACAAGCCACCGAAGGCGAAGTGCTGGATGCGGACTTTGAAGAAGTAGATGAGAAGAAGTAGGTGGTAAGGTTACAGGTGATAGGTTACAGCTTTGGAGTGCTGAAACCTAAAACCTAAAGCCTGATTTCTCATGACCAGTGATTTTTATAACCTACTCGGTGTCAGCAAAGCCGCTTCGGAAGACGAGCTGAAAAAGGCGTACCGTAAGCTGGCGATGCAATATCACCCCGATAAAAATCCGGGCGATAAGGCGGCGGAAAAGAAGTTCAAGGAAATCAACGAAGCCTACGACGTCCTGAAAGACCCGCAAAAGCGCGCGGCCTATGACCGCTTCGGTCATCAGGCGTTTACTCAGGGCGGCATGGGCGCGGCCGGTGGCGGCGCGGGTGCGGCGGGCTTTGATTTTTCGGGCAGTTTTTCCGACATTTTTGAAGATCTGTTCGGTGATTTTACCGGTCGCAGAACTGGCGGCGCATCGCGCGGGGATGCTGGCGGCGGCGCACGCGGTAACGATATCCGCTATAATCTCTCCATTACGCTTGAAGAGGCGTTTAAGGGCAAAACCCAGAATATCACCGTCACCACCTCTGCAACCTGTGAGGCGTGCGATGGGTCGGGGGCAGAAAAAGGCACCAAGCCGGAAACCTGCGGCACGTGTAATGGCCGGGGTACGGTGCGCGCGCAGCAAGGCTTTTTCACGATCGAGCGTACTTGCGGCACCTGTAAAGGTACGGGTAAAATCATCAAAACGCCGTGCAAGCCGTGCGCGGGTTCGGGGCGCGTGCGTAAGGATAAAACCTTGTCCGTCACCATTCCGCCGGGAGTGGAAGAGGGCACGCGCATTCGCCTCAGCGGCGAGGGAGAAGCCGGCATGCGCGGCGGCAGTGCAGGCGATCTGTATGTATTTTTAAGTATCAAGCCGCACAAACTTTTCAGCCGCGACGGCGCGAATATCTATTGCAGCGTGCCGCTAAAAATGACCACCGCTGCACTGGGCGGCCATGTCGAAGTGCCCACCATTGATGGTGGCAGGGTGAAAGTTACCATTCCCGAAGGCACGCAAACCGGCCACCAATTCCGCCTGCGTGGCAAGGGGATGAGCGTGCTGCGATCCGCCGCGTTTGGCGATATGTATATCGAAGTGCAGGTCGAAACCCCGCGCAATTTAAGCAAGAAACAAAAAGAGCTGCTGAAAGATTTTGATAGCGCCGGCGGTAAAAACACCAGCCCTGAGACCGAAGGTTTCTTCGCCAAGGTCAAAGAATTCTGGGAAGATTTGAAAGAGCCGTAGAGGCGTATTTTTAGAAACCTGGCCCGCTGCTATCTAATCCTACAAATTTTTTTACAATGCGATTATATGCATTGTACCCAACAGTCATCATGCATGGGTTGTCAATACTCACGCTAAAATCAACGCCTTCTGCAAGCCCTTTTTGGGTAAGCGTTTTTACGATCGTCTCTCCAAAGCGCGTGCGAACAAACCCATGCTCAGTGTGTTCATAAAGCGGCTCCAAAAATGTTCGAGCATAAAGATAATGTGCTTGCTGCGCAGAACTGTTGATCCTGACTATATTGTTTATAGGTGAAGAATGCCCATTGATGCTGTGTAATTGCCACTGACTACCTGTTTGATTGCCAAGTAGGAGGTTTTCTTGGACGACGTAATGTTCTAAGGCACCATAAATATCCACGTGTAATTTTATAGCAGTCACTTTGCCACTAGCGTCTGCTTCCCATTGTACCTGATCATTATCTAGCGGGCAGTTTGGAGAGTAATGCTTAATAATCCCTTTCCTGAAGAGCGATTGTAATAGAGCAAGGCGTTCATCACGATTTGGGCAGCTGTCTAAAGGCGGATCAAAGCGTTTCTCGTAGTAAATGACGCGCTGGGTGCCTTCAGGCACCGGCGTCATTCGCCAGAAAGAGCTTCGCTGCGTACTGTTATACAGATGTGGTTCGAGAGCGGTTTCAAGTGCAAGCTTCGATGCAGATTGTTCAGTTGCAACCGCCCTTCTGCGTGCGCCAAAGCGCCCTTCGGCCGGAACAATGACTGTAGCATCCTTATAGCGCGGAGGTGGAGTCCGACGATCTCTGCCTGCACTAAAAAGATTCTCTGCCAGTGCTATTGGTTGACCGTCTGTACCTTCTTCGCCTTTCCCATCCGAATGTGTCACTGGCTATACCGATACGCCTTGGTTAAGACTCGCAAGGCCTGCATTCATTTTGTCATAGCCTGCTGAGGTGAGCTTAAGCGTGGAATCGTTTTCGGTGCTTGATGTTGCGTGCACATGAGGCAACACCACATCTTTTTTAGTAAGTCCAAGTTTTACTAATGCATCCAAAACAATTTTACCAAAGACAGTTGGGTTGGGCTTTTCTGGAGTGGACGGACTCTGAAAAAGTGGTGCATCAAATATCCTCCGGTAATCTTTTTCATCCCTTCTCATTTGCCAACCTTTTGCAGGAATCACTGCCACCGGATCGGCAAGGGCTGGTAGTAACTTTGCCCCAAAGATGTTGTCTTTGTCTTCATCGCCCGCTTTGATCCCCCTTTTATCATCGTCCGCTTTGATCCCCCTTTTATCATCGCCCGCTTCGATCCCCTTTTTATTGCCGCTTTTTACGTAAAGACTTTTTATTTGCTGCGTTCCAGGATCCACATGAAAAAAAACATTCCTGCCACCATCTGCTAAGGCGGGCGCTACGCCGCGCGGAATATCATCCGACTCACCTAACATACCCAACTTACGAAAAACACGTGTGAGTGAGGCGATTTCACTTTCCGTCAAGGCCGAGTTCAAACCTAAGCGGCGATAGCCCGGTGCAGCATCCTGCAATGTCCAAAACTCATCTTTCGCATTTTTTTCAGGAGATCTGAGTATGGAGAGAATTCTCGCATCCATCGTATCATCTACTGTGGTACGCCTCTCGAGTAGGCGGGTGCTCACCGGCGGTGGTGAAGTAGAATCTTCAGAGGACACCGGAGGTGCAGGTAAAGTACCACCAGCTTTGCGTCGAAGCCTTTCTGTAAAATCGACTACTTTCTTATCACCCATCACCGCCTCAGAACTTTGTGCATTTTTTGTAAACTACCCGAAAATCGCTAACAAAATCTAAAGATTCTACAAGTTTCACAAAAAACTGGGCTTGGCGGGATAGCTGGCCTAGACTACCCCCCATGGGCATTAAGCTTTTATATCAAACACTAGGCGCACACCCCCTGATTCGCAGGGCTGGCGGCACGTTTGGCGTGCAGCTGGGCTTGCTGGTTGTCTCGACGGTGATTTCTATTTTAATCACCCGCGCGATTGGGGCGGCTGAGCGCGGGGCGCTCTCGTGGGTGATGACCTACAGCGCGCTGGGGGTGAATGTGGCGCTGGCAGGCATTCCGCTGGCGGCGAAGAAATATACCGCGCAGCTTCCCCATCAGGCGGGGCATATTGGCCTGATTTCCTCATCCCTGATACTGATCACCAGCGCACTGGTGATGGCGGCCTACTTCCTGCTCGGTGCGGATGCGCCGATTTCACGTTCGCACCGTGAAGTGTTTTTGCTGGCCATGGTGCTGATTCCGCTGTGTGCCTTTGCGGCGCTACAGAACAATATGCTGCTCGGGCTGGATAAGCAGCGGGCGTTTCACGTAAGCATGATGATCGAGAAGGCGGGCACCAGTCTACTCAGTGCAGGTCTGCTGATCACGCAGCTGCTCAGTGCGCTCAGTCTGGTGATGGCGGCCGTGCTCGCAAATCTGGTGCGCTTGGCCTATGGCCTGCGCGTACTGCCCGTACCTGCTCGCCGCGGTATCACGCGCGATGAAGTGCGCAGTTTGCTGAAAGTAATGCGGCGGATGATGGTGAGTAGTTACGTCGCCTCACTGGCACTGCTGGCGACACAGTCGCTTTTGGTGCTGGTGCTGGGGCATACGGTATCTGCGGCGCAGCTGGGCTATTTTGCGGTAGCAAAATTGCTTGCCGATATGCTGACACTCATTCCGCTGACGATTGGCTCTTACGCGCCGCAATATATGATGGCGCAGCACACAACCAGTGATTATTCGCGCGCGCGCGGGCTGCTTTTGCTGCTTACTGTCGGCGTCACGGCGCTGGGCGCGCTGCCGCTGGTGTTGATGCCTGAGTGGGTGATTGGCATATTATTCGGCGAGGATTTCGCGCCTGCAGCTCAGCTGCTCCCGCTGCTTGCGCTGGGCGTGGTGGGCTACAGCGTGGTGCTTGTGATGCAGACGATTATTTCTGCGCACCGGCAAGAACATTGGCAACTGATTGCGCCTTTAAGTGTGCTGATCCTGATGGCAGGCTATTGTTTCTGGTTTTATCCGCATATTTCGGCGGTGGTTGCCGCGCAGCTCTACGCAGTGCTGATGCTGGCAGGGGGCATGGCGTCGCTGTTGATGCTCGCCTTGCTCGGCGTGAAGGATGTAACGCGTCTAACGCCTGCAGGCGAATAAGGCGCGGCCGTAAGCATGGGCAAACGCGCCGACATTGTCGCGGTCATGGCCTAGCAGGGTAATGTCGGTGAAGCTGGTGTTCGCGCGTAAAAACTCCGCGATGGTGGCATCATTCCATTTGGCAAGTTTGGGGTGAATATTTTCATGGCCGTGCGCGGTTTCAAAAAACAGTACCTTGCCGGTGATGCGGTCAATTTTGCGAATGATGCGTGCGGCGTCTTCTTCCTCGCCTGCAAGCAGGGTGTGATGAATCACGCTGAAGAACGAGACAATGTCGGTGGGCGCAGGGTTGCTATCTAGATAATTTTCCAGATCGCTTAAGGTGATGCGCTTAAGGTCAAGGCCGTAGGCGATGACGCCAATCTGGCGACCAAAATAATCACGCTCAACGCCGCGCGCATCAAAGCCGGCTTTAAGCATCTGATCCACAAACCAGCCATGGTTCGATCCCAGATCAAGGTAGCTAGATGGCGGCGTGATGTTGAGGCGTTTCAGGTAGGTCTGCATATGCGCCAGCCGGTCGCTGCAGCGGCGCACGAGGTGCCAGCCTTCCTGCACTTCCGGCATGGCAATCGGTTGATAAATCTCGCGCCGCCCACTCACCCACAACACGCTGGCGAGCGCATCTTGAATCGGCGTGATGGCGACCTCTGGCAGAATAATGGCGCGGATGGTGGTAGCGTTTTGCATGATGGCGCGGGCGATGCGGTGATGCCCGTCGAACACCTGGAAATAGGAGGAGTGCTGTACGCGCATCAATAGTACCGGTTCGTCATCGATGGTGCTGCGTCTGCCGCGTTGGGCAGCGGCCTGATCGGCAAGATATTGCTCGATGAAATGGCGGGCGATAGCAGCAATATCGCTGGTGCGGCTAAAGCCTCGGTAGTGACCGGTAAAAGCCATGCACTTGGCGATGTTCTGATAAAAGGCGGTGGCTTGCAGTGCTGCGTCTTCCAGGAGTGCGTCGCCCTCACGCGCATAGCGGCGCAACAAATCCACATGGTGGCTGTGGATGGCAAGGGTGGAAGGCCGTAGCGGTTCATCAAAGACGCGCGCTACATCATTCGCGCGGATGCCGTTTTCGCCGCCCAGCAGCAGCGTGTCTAACGCGATGCGGCGAATCGGTGTACGGTTGGTGATGGCCAGTAATTTTTGATGCAGCCGTAAGTTGCCACGAATCTGATCTTTCAGCCCACGCGGTAAAAGTTTCGCTAGTTGCGACACCCACATCGGGTACTGGTAGGCGCGGGTGCTCATGCGGCCTCGCTTTCTGCACGCTTAGCGGCAAGCATCGCCTTAGTGAACTGGCCGAAGCGGCTCAAATCGTCATCGAGTGTGCGAATGATTTTTGCAGGGTTGCCTGCCGCAATCGAGCGCGGCGGGATGTCGTGCGTGACCACACTGCCCGCACCAATAATCACGCAGTCGCCAATGGTGATGCCGGGCATGATGATCGAACGAATGCCGATAAAGCAATGTCTGCCAATGCGCGTATGGGCATAGATGGCGCGGACAAAATCATGGCTTAACACCACGCAGCCATAGCCAATATGGCTATATTCGCCAATATGAATGCCTGAGGGAAAATTTTTATCGAGCTTAACATGCGAGGCGATATGGGCGCTGGGGTGAATATCCATGCGCAGGATCTGCCGCAGGTAAAACGCGCGCAGGGCAGTTTTTGCCAGATAAAGTTTTTCCAATATCTTAAGAATCAAGCGATGCATGGGGCGACTATGGGCAGAGACGCTCACGCAGGCAAGAGAGATATCGCAGACAACCACGGTTTACATGAATAACTTGTTCTTTGGTGTTGCTTTGGCACGTATTTTGCCCTTAGGTGCATAATAACAAAATAAAACATGCGCTCAAGCATGGTTCGGTTCACTTCGCACACGAGAAACGGCATGTGTAACATGACGAAGGCGTCTGGCTCTTGGTTAGTGGCAGCTTTCATGCTGCTGTCGCTTGTAGCTTGCGATGATCGCGCGACGGATTTGCCCTCCGGTGTGGGTGGGCTCCCGGGGATAATGCTAAGTTTCAGGAAATTGACGTCACCGCAGAGGTAGCGCGCGAGCTTCGCCTGGCCGCCCTTAACCCCAGCGCCGAAAAATTAAGTGAGGCGGCGACTGCCACTGCTCAGCCCTACCGTTTAGGCGCGGGCGATGAAGTGCAGGTACGCATTTGGACGCCGAGACTCAAATCAGAAGCTGGGCAGTCGGAATGGAGCGAGAATCCACCCCTTCCGGTGCGTGCGGATGGTAGCATTACCCTGCCGCTGGTGGGCGATATTCCGGTGGCAGGCAAAACGCTGGTCGAAGCCCGCGCGACGCTCGATGAGGCGCTTGAGGCCTACTATAAAAATTTCCAGTCACGCATTGAAGTGACGCGCTACGGCAGTCAGGAAGCGTATGTGCTGGGTGCGGTAAAAGAGCCGGGTCCCATTGCGCTCAAAGCCCGCCCCATCAGCGTGCTCAGAGCAGTCGCAGAAGCTGGCGGCGCGACGGAGCTTGCGGATTTGTCGCGCGTTGAACTTCTGCACCGCGATGGCACCAAAGACGTGCTGAGCCTTACCTCAGCAATGCAGGGTGGCAAAAGTGCTGCCGCCAAAATCTATCTGCGCGATGGTGACCGTCTCACCCTTGCGACCACCAGCGGCAACCGCGCGTTCGTACTGGGGGAAGTGAAAAAACCGCAACTCGTAACGCTGCGGATGGGCAATGTCAGCGTGATGGAAATGCTCACCAGTGCGGATGGGCTGGAAAAAAGCGCCTCTTATTCCCATGTGTACCTGATTCGCGGTGCGATTGATGCCAGCCTGGCAAGCTCCGGTGCTGATGATGCAACGATTGCCGCCACCATCGCTGCACAGCAAGCCGACCCGATGACCACCACCGTGTACCGTATGAACCTGACCTCGGCGCAGGGACTCGCGCTGGCGGGGCAAATGCCCGTGCAGCCAATGGATATTGTGTACGTGTCGCCTACAGCGATCAGCCGCTGGAGCGATTTTATCAACGGCATTTTCCCGATCAGCTCGATGTTGTTACTTAATGCGGCGGTCAATTATGATTAGTCTGCACGAGCATCAGGCGACGCCCGATCAGATTCATCTACCCACACTGATGGCGCGGCTTTGGTCGCTGCGTTTTGTCCTTCTCGTCAGCGCGTTAGTCTGCGGCGGTGCCGCGATGGTTGCGTCGCTGTATTTAAGCAGTGGCACCACCTTTGATGCGGTGGTGCGCATCGAGCCGGAAGTCAGTACGACGGGTGAGCAAACCAGCCTGGACGCCGAGATGGACGTGCTGCGTTCCTGGAGCTTGGTGGCAACCACACTGCAAGATATGCAGCGTATGGTGTGGGTGCGCCGCGATGCCTCGCAAAAACCCTCCGTGATTGCAAAGGCGAAGCAGCAATTGAAAGCAAGGCTAGAGCAACCCCCCCACCTTAAACCTGAGAAAAGGGATCATTATCCGCGCATCGAGCAGTTTGCGATCACGCCGGAGGGCGGGTACCTCTATGAAGAGTTTCGGCTGGAGATGAAAGCAGACGGCGCGTTTGAACTGCGGGATCCGGGCGGGAATTTATTGTGCAATGTGCCGGCGAAACGTGTGTGCCGTGCCAGTATTGCCAAAAACGGCACCACGCATGAGATCACCGCGCAGTTTGATACAGGTACGGCCGAGCATGGTGATAAATTCATCATCACCCCGATTACGACCCAGGAAATGATTCGCAGTGTGCATGAGCACATCAGCGTTACGCGCCTTGGCTTTCGCGAGCGTTCCGGCGTACTGATGGTGAGTTTCACCAGCGGCGATCCGGTCTTTGCCGAGCAGTTTTTAAGCCGCTACATCGATCATTATTTGCGTCAGGCCTATGACCGAAGCTCGCTGGGGAAAATCAATGCGCTGAAAAATCTAGAGCGCGCGAGCGAGAAATTAGAAAAAGAAATCGAAGCCATTGAAGGCGCCATGGAAAATTTCAAGTCCGCACATAACATCGCTGACTTGTCGTCACAGGGGCGTATGCTGGCGGAAGATATTCAGCGCAGCGAGCGCGCGGCAGAAGAGCTTGCGCTTGAGATCAGCGAAATGGAAATGACGTATCAGCCCGCACACCCTGCACTGCAGGCGCTGCTGACGAGGAAAGAATTACTGCGCGAAAAACTCTTGAGCCTCCAACGCCAAACCATCGCGCTTCCGCTGCAAGAACGTAAGCTGATGGCGATCAAGCGCGAGATGGAAACCCAGATGCGCATTTTAGATGTCAATACGCGCAACATCGCGCAGCTGCGCGCGGAGGTCGAGATGATCACCGGCTATGCGCGGCTCATTTCTGCGCCGATGGCCAAGGTGCGCGGCATGTTCCGGCGCACACCGTTATTTGCAGGCGCGGGCATCCTGATCGGCATGCTGCCGTGGTTTTTGCTCGCGCTCTTTCAAGCCATGCCGGGATTCTCGCGGGTGCACAGTGCGGAGGAATTGGTACAATTTACCCCGCTGCCGATTATTGGTGTCTTTGGTGGCGACCGCAGGATGCGCCGCCGTTTCCGTTGGCGCAAGCGCGGTTGGGTGCAGCCTTCGATCAAGGATGCTTCCGCCTCTACCCGCCGGATGGTGGAAGAGCTTTCGCGTCAGTCACGCTTTGTGGTCAGTCCACAGCAAGGTGGCCGAGTGGTCGCGCTGGCCTCGCTGGCAGGCAGCGGCGATATGACCACGATTGCCTGTTTGCTCTCAGAATCGCTGGCACGTGGTGAACGTGTGCTTCTGATGGATGCGAATCTGAGTGATCCAGAGATTCACCATCTCTATGGCCGTGAGGACAATGCAGGCCTTTCCGATGTGATTTGCGGTCACGCAACCATTGATGAGGCACTGATTCCCTCAGGAATCGCCAATTTATTCCTGCTGCCTGCCGGCACGCCGACGCCTAATTTCCGCCTGCTGCTGGAAGATACGCGCATGGCGGCGCTGCTTGCGCCGCTGGTTCGCGGCTTTGATGTGATCGTGATCTGCTATCCGCCGCTCCATCACGCGATGTGGAATCCTTCACTTTTCCGCCATGCGCATATGGTGATTATAGCGCTACAAGAAGGCATGCGCACCAGCGCGCTTGCCGGGCTTGAGCAGCTTGGCCTGAGTCAACATCGCGGTGCTTCGGTGCTGTATTTGCAGGGCGATGTCTAATTTTTCTGAGACCGCGACGCCGCTGATCTCGGTCATCATGCCGAACTATCAAGCCATGCCGCACCTAATGGCGGCAGTCGCCTCGGTGCTGGCGCAGCGTCACCCAAATCTTGAACTGGTAATCTGCGATGATGGATCGCGCGATGAAAGCCGCGAGTATTTGGCCCGCATAGCCGCTGAGGATGCGCGCGTGCGCGTCATTTTACAAGATAACCAAGGCGTTGCCGCCGCGCGTAATGCCGCGATTCAACGCGCTAAGGGGCGTTATCTGGCGCTGATGGATAGTGATGATCTATGGTATCCGGATAAGCTGAGCCATCAGCTCGCGTTCATGCAGCGCACTCAGGCGGCCATCTGTCATGGCTGGTATGATATTATCAGCGAACAGGGTGCGCGATCAGGCACCGTCAAAAAACGATCGCGCAGCATTGCCTACCGCGATTTGCTGCGCGGCGAGCGTATTGATTGCCTGAGCACGATGGTGGATCGCACCATGGTGGAGGTGCCGTTGTTTGCAGCCGGTGCGCAGGAAGATTTTGCGTGGTCGCTCGCGCTGATGCGTGGTGGCGCCATGTCCCATTGTTTGCCTGAGGTGCTGGGCGCTTACCGCATCCGTGCGACTTCGCGTAGCAGTGATAAATGGCGTAACGCCCGTGATGTCTGGCAGATCACCGCTCGCGAGCCGGTATCACGCGCGGTGCGCATCGATGGCTTTTTGCACTATCTCGTGCGCAAAATCGTGCTACATTCGCTGCGGCGAATTTCTCTGAAGGTCAGCACGTGGATGACACAGCGGCATTAACGGTGATTGCAGTATGTACGGTCGCGCGGCCTGAAGCGCTGCGCGCATGTCTGGCGAGCATTGCTGCACTTCACCTGCCGCTAGAAGTCAATCTGGCACTTGTCGTTGTCGATAATAGTGCGGGTGGTACCAGTCAGTCCGCGCTTGAAGAGGCGCGTGCCACGCTTACGCTGCCGCTCTATGCGCTGCATGAGCCGCGTGCAGGCATTGTCTATGCCCGCAATGCTGCGGTGCAAAAAGCGCGCGCGCTCGGCGCGCAGCGCTTACTCTTTATCGATGATGATGAAACCGTAGACCCGCAGTGGCTAGCTTCCATGCTGCGCACGGCGGATCGTTATCCTCACGATATCATCACCGGCGCGGTGAGAGAATATTTTGCGCCGCAAGATAACGTGCCGCCATGGATGCGCGGAGCGCGAGTTTTTAAGCCGCTGGTGCGCGTGAATGAAAGTCTGTGCACGGCCGCGTATACCGGCAATCTCTTACTGCCGCATGGGGTGCTTGTGGGCGATCATCCACTCTTTGATCTGAACTTTAATCACACCGGTGGTGAAGACGAAGCCTTCGCGATGCAGTGGCGCAAGCAGGGCGGCAAGATTCGCTGGTGCGCGGGAGAATGGGTGCATTCGCTCATTCCGCCATCGCGTGGGCGCATGGCGTGGGTGCTGCGCCGCGGCTACCGTGGGGGCAGTGCCTGGAGCAGGGCGGTACGGCTACATCACGGTTCACTAGGCCTAATGCGTGTGAGCGCCTACGCGGTGCTGCGCGGTGGGCGCGCGGTGATGACGTTACTCGCAGGACTCCTCACGCTCGATCGCTGCAGGCTGGTCGATGGTGCGTTTTTTACCGCGCAAACACTGGGTACGTGTGTGGGTATTTTCGGTCTGTCGTTGAACGAATATCAGCGCAAGGATGCTCCGTGATGCGGCTGTTACTTTGCAACGATCATCTAAACACTGGCGGCGTTGAGCGTGTGGTAGCCGGCCTGGCGAATAGTTTTGCTGCGCAGCATCACCAGGTGGATGTGCTGTGTTTTTTGAAGTCATCTGCAGCAGATGCCTACCCGCTGGATGCACACGTTGGGCGCTTTGAAGCGGGTATTTCATGCTTTAAGCAGGTGCAACAAAGTTTTTCTGCGGTGCAATATTTGCGCGCCCATCTCAGGCAGCATCGCTACGATCATCTGCTCGTATCCAAGCCGCACAACGTGATGATCGTGGCGCTGGCGATGATCGGCCTGCCTGGATTTTGCCGCCCGCGTGTCAGCGTGGTGCTGCACGAAGATGCCTGCGCGGTGCTCGCGCAATCTCGCGGCGTAAAACGTGCAGCGCTACATGCGATTTACCGTTTCGCCTATCCTTACGCCGATCAGGTGCTGGCGGTATCCTCTGAAGTTGCCGCCAAAGCGGCGCAACTGATGCACATGCGTGCAGACTCTATTGGCTTAGTGCGTAATCCCATCATCTCTGAAGAGCTGGAAGCTGCGCGCCGTGCGCCGCCGCCGCATTCCTGGTTGGCGGAAGAGATTCCGGTCTTCATTACGGTTGGCCGCTTAAGCGAGGAGAAGAATTTTGCCTTGGCACTGGAAGCCTTTGCGCAGCTTAAATCGCCGGCGCGGCTATTGATGCTGGGCGAGGGGCCTGAGCGTGGCGCGCTTGAGGACATCTGCGCGCGCTACACTCTGCATGACCGTGTGCAGATGCTGGGCAATGTGGCACATCCCTGCGCGTACATGGCGCATGCGCGCGCGCTGCTGCTCACCTCGCATCATGAGGCGCTGCCAAGTGTGGTGCTCGAGGCCATGGCGATGGGCTTACCGGTGATTGCGACTAAATGCGCCGCCATTCTTGGTGAGTGGCTGAGTCCTCCCGAGCGCGGCCAGCTGGTGCCGCTGAGGGATGTATCTGCTCTGAAAGCAGCGATGCTCTCCGCGCTGAGTCAGCCTGTCGCGCGCTACCATCCGCCGCAGGAAATACTGAAAGATTATCGTCCTGAGGCCGCCTGCGCCAGCTATGTGCGTGCGTGGTATCCACCGCTGAATACGCGCTCGCTGCTGATAGTCACGGATAGTCTGGCGGCAGGCGGTGCGGAACGGGTGGTGATCAAACTTGCCAATGCGCTTTATGGCTTAGGCGTGAAGGTAGAGCTGGCGATTACGGGTTCGAAGATGGATGCGGCACCGCAACTGCATCCTGCCATTCGTATTACTCAGCTGCGTTCGCAGCGGCGCTATGTTGGCACGCTATATTCCATTTTTGCGCTGGCGCGCTTTTTGCGCAGCCACCGGCGAGACGGCCTGATTGCAGGCATTGAAACACTGCATCCGGTGGCCTATCTTAGCAGCGTATTCAGCGTGAGGCGGCCAGCATTGCTGGGCATATTACACACCACACTGTCCAAACATTGGCACTCCCTACACCCGCTTCGCCTCAGCTGGATGCGCGCCTGCATGCAGCGCATGATGCTGGTGGCAGTCTCCGAAGCAGTGGCACGCGATGCGCAGCAATTTTTACATGCTGCGCCGCAGCAAATTATCACGATTGCAAACCCGATCATCGATGATGCGCTGTTAGCCTGCGAAGAAGCAGCTCTCAGTGACGCTGAGCGCGCAGCGATACCCACCGTGATTTGCGTGGGGGGCCTCAAACCCATGAAGCGCTTTGACCTGGCGGTTCGCGCCTTTACGAAGGTGCGCGAAACGCTCGATTGCCGGATGGTGATTGTGGGCGAGGGGACAGAGCGCGAAGCGCTGGAGGCGCTGATTACATCGCTCAATATGGCGGAATATGTCTCGATGGCTGGCTACGTGCCAAACCCTGAGCGCGAGATGCTCAAAGCGCAGGCGCTACTGCTTTCGTCTGATTATGAAGGGCTTCCGAGCGTGATGATTGAAGCGCTCGCCTGCGGCCTGCACGTGGTGGCAACGGACTGCCCGTCGGGTCCGCGCGAGATTTTAGAAGAGGGGCGTCTGGGGACGCTGGTGCCGGTAGGCGACGTCGATGCGATGGCACAGGCGCTAACCCGCGCGCTGAGCAGCAAGCCTTCGGACGCCGAGAAACAAGAGGGATTGGCGCGTGCGCGTGCGTACAGTGCGCAGCATGCGGCGGTGGATTATCTGAAAGCATTGGGGTTGATGGCATGATGAAAGACGCGCCGCTTAGTCTCTTCAAACGCAGCGTATTGATTGGCATTTTATGCTATCTTACCGGTGCTATTTTTCAGCTATGGTTTTTTGGCCCGCCTGAGACCTTCAAGCATTTAGGAGGTGCTATCGATTCCGCCTTCATGCGGCTGTTTTCCTATAGTATGTACGGCACGGCGGTGGTGCTGATGATCATCGCGCTGCCCCGCATGCTTGGTAGCATGCGGCACGCCTTGACCGGGTGGGTAATGCTTTTTTATATTACCCTTTCGACGCTGTGGTCGCTCGATGCGGACGGCAGCATGGATGTTGCCAAAATTCTTCTGATATCGTTTGCGTTTGGAAGCTATCTCGCGCTCAAGGTGAGTGCGCAAAATACGCTACGCATATTTGCCCTTTTTTACGCAATCGTGATGCTTGCAGGGCTATTTTTTATTGTGCGTTACCCCTATCTTGGAACCTACGCCATTGATGGCAGCTGGCGGGGTGCATTTGGTGATCGTAACGAAATGGCGTTTCATGCCTGCCTGGCGCTTTCAGTATGGATTGCGCAGTGGAAACTGACATCGCAACGATGGAAAAAATGCACGATACTGGCTCCGCTGATCATCCTTACGGCAGGGATGATTGTTTTTTCCGGCTCTGCCACAGGACTGGTTTGCATGATGGTGATCGTGCTGTCGATCCCGCTATTTTATATGCTTTACGCAAAGCCCGGCCGGTTGGTGGTGATGCTACCCCTCATGGTATTGGTGACCGTGTTTGCGAGCACGATTGTTTCTAATTACCGCGCCGATATTTTGCGCGCGCTGGGCAAAGATGAAACGCTCACCGGCCGCACGATTATCTGGGAAGAGTTTTTGAAGGCCGCCGAGAAAAGTCCGCTGCTGGGTTATGGTGCGCAGCCCATTTTCGTGCGCAGTGGCGAGGTGCTCACCACCACGTTTTATGATAGCGCGCTACAGCAATCCTATGCCTACGCCCCGCACAGCGTCTACGTTGCGATCATGATTAAGTATGGTGCCGTTGGATTGCTGCTTTTTGCGGCGATGATGATCACGATACTGCGCCGTATCTTAGCGTTAAAAGAGGACGAAGCGCCCGCTACGTCACTGGCTAAATTTATGATGTTAACGGTCATCATCGTCTTTGGTTTCAGCCTGACGATTGATGCGCTGGCGATCGTGTGGATTTATCTAGGCATGGTGCTCGCTAGCCCGCCTGGGGCATCTGCTAAGCGGATGCCATCTGCTCGCTACTTAATGCCAGCAAGCTCACCAGACCAGGGGTCAGCGATTTCATCACAATGATTGCCGCTGCCACAAAAATGGTAAAATCCATCGCCAGTGATGCGCGGCGCACGTAATCAAGGTCAGAAGCAACGCGTGCGCGGATATGTTCCTCAGACTCGGTCAGATTGCGCAGTGGCGTGACTTGCACCAGTCCGGCAAGGCCGGGGCGTACCTTGTAGCGTTCGTAATAATTGGGGGCGATGCTGGCATAATGCTGCGCATACACCATGGCGTGCGGGCGTGGCCCAATAAAGGCCATATCCCCTTTTAGAATGTTAAATAATTGCGGCAGTTCATCGAGGCTGGTGGCGCGCATGAAGCGGCCAATGGGGGTTAGCCCGTCGCCGCTAAATCCCACATGCTGTGGTGTGCTGCCTTTACGGTGCGCTTGCGGGTGCATGGTGCGGAACTTATATATGGTAAAGCGGTAACAATGCCGACCTAGGCGGGTCTGGGTGAAGAAAGGGTTTTGGTGGCCATCGATCCAGCACAGCACGATGCTCAGCAGCATCAGCGGTGCCGTGGCGATAATGAGTAAGGCACTGAAAACAATGTCGAACATGCGCTTTGCCGCGCTCGTGCTTGCAGAGTATTTCATGATATCAACCGTTGTTTTATGTTTTTCTTATTTTGGGATTTGTTCCCATTTTGAGAGTACAAGAACTTCCTTAACGAAAGGTTAACGAAATTCGCGTCTCACAAGGGTAGAATAATGATAATGGGGGAAGCCTGCCCGCAAATAATGCCAAGTCATGGGTAGTCAATGCATGTCGACGACCTAATGATGCAAAAATGCCATTAAATTAGGCTGATAGAAAACTAGTGCACAAGATTACTAACAGTTTGCATGCGGCGTTAGGGGTATAAAATCGCGTGCGCCCAGCGAGACCCATCGCGGCGGAAAATCACGCGTTCATGCAGCCTGAAATCGCGTTGAATCCAAAACTCGATAGTGTGCGGAATTACCTGCCAGCCTGACCAGTGCGGCGGACGGGGAACGCTCATGCCTGCAAAGCGTGCGCCCATCTCGGCGATGCGTGCCTCTAAATCGCCGCGCGCCTGCATGGGGGTAGACTGAACCGAAGCCCAGGCTCCCAGCTGCTTTTCCCGCCCACGGGAGGCGAAATAATCATCCGCCTGCGCGTCTGGAAGTGGTTCAATCACCCCTTCAATCCGCACCTGTTTATTCAGTGGCATCCAGTAAAACACCAGCGCGGCTTTGGGGTTGTCGCTAAGCTCGCGCCCTTTGCGGCTTTGATTATTGGAATAAAAACCAAAACCCTCGGCGCTGAGCGCTTTGAGCAGCACAATGCGCGCTGAGGGCGTGCCATCGGGCGTTGCGGTTGCCAGCGTCATCGCGGTGGGTTCGCTGATGGCAGGGCAGGCCTTGGCTTCGGCCAGCCACTCGCCAAATAGATCCAACGGATTCATCGACGCATCGTAGATAGAAGGTTCGCTCATGGCTTTCTCGTTGAGTTGTGCGTTCCCTTCCAGTATCAGAAAACCATGCGTCGGCGCAACCAGAGCCTTGGTATTATCGTTGCAATCATTGCCGTGCTGGCAGGCGGGCTGTGGCTAGGATTTCGTACCTTTGCCGGTAACGAGGTGCGCAGATTTTTAGAGTCACGCGGCGTTGAAGTCCATGCGCTCACGTTAGAGAAATTCACGCCTGATGAAATTATTATGACCGGAATTGCGCTGGGTAAAGACAGCGCCGTGAAGGCTGAGCGCGTAGTGCTTCACCGCCTCAAAGGCCGCAGCCTGAGATCGGCAGAGTTTACGCTGGAAGCACAGGGGGTCGAATTATACGCCAGAAACACCAAATACGGCCTCAGCTTTGGCGGTATCGAGCGTGTGCTGCAAAGCGCTGAGGCGCTGAAGAGTGCGCCCACTTTAAGCAAAGATCAGCGCGCCAAAGCCAAGCTCTGGGTGCGCCAGGCGAGCATTTCGGCACGTGGCTCGCTTGCCGGCGTGATTCGCGCAGAAGTCAAGGCCAAGGCGCTGGAATATCAGAGCGCGCAAACTGTGCTGATGCTTCAGGAGGTCGCGCTGAAGCCCGAATTTCGTGTGGCTCAACAAGTGGTGCATACGCCGTTTGCGGTACGCGCGGCGAGCGTGAAGAATGAGCAGGGGCTGGTATTCACGCCGCTATCGCTGCGCGGAGACGCGCTGCTTACGCTTGCCAGCGGCGCCTTACGCGGCAGCTTCAACGGCCGTGACCCTAGTCAAAAATTTAGCGCATCCGGCACGTTTGACTATCGCCTGCGTACCGGCGAGGGCACGGTGGATATCACCACCGATGACGCAAGCTTTGGCAGCGCTGCGGCGGCGCTAAAACTCAGCGATTTACTCCCCGCGATGGATGCCGAGCGCCCCACCCCTTCAATGCGTGGCAAGCTAAACGCCAAGGTGAAACTCGGCAGGCAGGGCTATGAATCCGTGCGCGGTACGCTGAGCATTGCAGCACTTGATTCTGGCGTGCTGCTGGAAGAAGCGCTGAAAGGGTACGGGTCGCTGGAAGGCTTGCTGCGCGCGCGTTTGCCATTTGAAATTACCCCGGCCGGCTGGCGGATTTTAGACGGCGATGTGCGTAATGACGGGCCGATGCGCCTTGGCCTGATCCCTCAGGAAAAGGCGGATGCGGTGTCAACCGTTGCGGCGCTGTTGGGTAAAAAAACTCCCGAAGGCGTGTTAGATGGTGTGAATATCTCCGAGCTGGATTTAAACGCGCTGAGTACCGATGCGAAAGGCGAAATCGTGATGCGGGGCAGAATGCGCGGGAATAGTCCGGCACTCGGCCGCGAGGTGATTATCAATATAAACATTTCCACCAATCTGATGGATATGCTAAAAAGCATTTCGATTGCGAGAGGGGGCGTTTAAGCCATGATGCGTCAGCTAGTATTAAAAGCCGCGTTTAGCCTGGGGTTGCTGCTTGCCGCTGCGTGTACGCCCACGGTGCAGGTGCAAGCGCCCGATAAGCCCATTGAGATTAATCTTAATGTCAGAATTGAACATGAAGTGCGGGTGAAGGTTGACCGCGATCTTGATCGCCGCGTGTTTTCCAAAGATTCGCCGTTATTCTAGGAGAGACAGATGGTGCATAGAAAATCGTATCTGGGGTTGATGATGATCGCCGTGCTTTCCCTCATGCCACTAAGTGCGCAGGCGATCTCGCTGGAAGAGGCGAAACAGCAAGGGCTGGTCGGCGAGCGGCTGGATGGGTATTTGGGCATTGTCGGCGCCAGCTCGCCGGATGTGGTGACGCTTGTGAAAGCAATTAATAATGCACGTCGCAGCGAATATCAGCGCATCGCCGCGCAGAATGGCCAAAACATTTCGGTGATTGAAAAACTCGCGGCTGAAAAAGCCTACGCCAAAACCGGCCGCGGCCTGTATGTGCAAGACCCCTCAGGCGGTTGGCATAAGCAGTAAATGGCAAAACGCTTCTGCGAGAGTTTGCTGAGGCCAATGACACAATCCTCTCGCTATGCCATAACCATCAGAAGATAACCGACGAGGGGATCGTGGATATTATCGGCATTCGTGGGTTTTACGCCTCGCCGCTGGGCATCGCGCTGAGAAAACGTTTGCGCGCCCTTATCGCGCACGCGGTGCACCTTCAGGCGGATGATCTGATTCTCGGCGTGGGCTACGCCACACCGCTGCTGCGCCCGTTGCTCGATGAGGGTCGCCGTGTCATCGCGCTGATGCCAGAGGCGCAAGGGGCGATTTACTGGCCCGTTGAGGGCGATAACCGCTGCGTACTGGTGGATAGCGGTCACTGGCCGCTGCACACCCACGCCGCCCAGCATATCCTCATGATGCATGCGCTTGAGCACGTTTCTTATCCCGCCGATATGCTGCGCGAGGCCTGGCGCGTACTTTCCCCCGGCGGCAAATTATGGCTGATCATCCCACGGCGTTTTGGCACCTGGCGCTGGCTAGGCCACACCCCACTACGCAGCGTGCGGGCACCTGCCACGCGCGAGCTCATGCAGCTGATGCGTCAGGCGGGATTTACGTGGGTACATGCGCGCAGTTGCTGCGTCATGCCGCCGCTGCAGCATAGTTTCTTCAGCCGCTTCTGGCGCATGCTGGATATGTTGCTGAGCGTGGTGATTCCGTGTGCGGCCAGCCTGCGCATCATCGAGGCGGAAAAGCAGATCTACGCGGCCATTACTGATAAGGCATCTGTGAAACTGCGTAGCGCCGCACTGGTGCCTTCCGCCGCCTCAGCCTTTTCTGAAGGGTGATGTTCACAATTCCTTCGTGAAGCGTTCGCAGCTGACGGTGCCCCAAGCTCGTCACTGCGCGGAGCAAAGCGACAAAGCAGTCCAGCGACAGAACGAAAGGTAATAAAGATGGTGACGCCCACTGGATTGCTTCGAAAACGTTGTTTTCTCGCAATGACGGAGAACGCGCATCTCTTCCGTTAAGGCTGAGAGTGGACGACGTTTACGCCGCTTTGGAAATCGCGGCGTCGCTGGCGTGCTGGGCATCGTCGGCGTAGTAGGTGCCAAGCCCCATCGCATAAGGCTTCGACACACCGGCGGTGGGCACGCCTTGTTTTGCGCCTTCGCCATCGGTAAAGCGGCGGTTGAGCATGGTTTCAGAAATCATCCACCCACGCTCGACCAGCTCGGTCACGGCCTGCATCATCGCGGTTTGCACGCTGGCTACCTTACGCTCAGCGCCGGCGAGCTTGCCTTTGGGGTCAATCTCGATGCGGTAGCGATCGACATCGCGTTTTTCAAAGTCACCCATGGTCGGGTAAATTTCGGTGCCGCGGCTGGTGATGCGCACCAGCATAAAGCCGTATTTAGCAAGAATAGGGCGAATGACGCCCGCGCGGGTGCGGTAAAAGCCCTGCGTCAATTCGCGGCTGCGCGCGGCAAATTGATCCAGCACACTAAGCGCGCTGGCAGCGTTTTGCTTCAGCAGCGACGCAGCAAAGCGCGCCTGCCAGGCCTCAAGTTTCAGTGTGCTGAGCAGGCTTGCAAAATCACCTGACAGCAGCGCCTGATTGGCGCCTGCAGCAGTGCGCAGGCTGCGCGCGCTATAATCGCCAAAACTGCGGATGGATTGCAGGCTGGAGGCTTTGCCCTCATGAAACAGATCGCTCAGCACGATGCCGGTAGCATCGGTAAACGCGCGGCTGACCTCAGGGTCGAGGCGGGTGTTTGCCTCATCCACTCTGCCGTCCGGAAGGAATTTGCACTGCATGCCTGAATCATCCACGAACAGATCGAAGCCCAGAATTTCCGAATCTGCGCGCGGCGGATTCGGCGGCGTATTACGCAGGCTATAGGCCGACCAGCCCTGACTTGCTGGTGCCAGCGTCGTCGCATAATGCTCGTAGTTTTTTAAGATACGGTCAAAAAGCGGTCGCAGGGTTGCTGGCGCGCTATCCATTGCTAATGCCTTCACCGAGCGCTCTGGATGTGCCGCTTTTAGTTCGCGCAGCGCCCTAATTTTTGCAGCAATTTTTGCAGCAAATTCCTGCGTGCCGGATTTTTCTTTGCTCAGTTTTTCCTGATAGGCGCCGCGTTTAATATCGCCGACATACTCGCCGTCAGCGAGCACTTGCAGCACCGCTGCTTTCATCAGATCGGCGGCGAGAATGTTGTGTGCACCGCCAATATGCAGCAGCATTTCGGCGGCCGCATCGATGAGGGCGACCGGATTAGCCAGGTTTTGCCCCGCAATATCATCCGCCGTGCCGCCCATGGTTTCAAACATCGACACCGCGCGCGGATTGGCCGGGTTGGTGTTATTCGAGCTGACAAGGCCAACGCCGCCGGTGACTTTGGCGGCAATGTCCGATCCAATATCGCCAAACATGTTACTGGTGACGACCACATCGAACTTCTCGGGGTTGGCGGCAATGGCGGCCAGACCATCATCAATGATCATGAAATTCGCTTCGATCGCCGCCTCGCCCAGCACGTCGCGGTGGTAATCTTTCGCGACCTTGAGGAAGGTTTCCTTAAACAAGCCACCGGTGATTTTCAGGATATTGGGTTTTTCCAGCGCGGTGACTTTTTTGCGGCCATCGCGCAGGGCGGCTTCGAAGGCGGCGCGGCAGATCAGCTCGCAGCCCTCAGGTGTCTGGTGGCGCAGCGCCTGCGGATAGTTACGCGCTAAGCGGTGCTCAATCGAGGCGTAGAGGTCTTCCACATTTTCGCGGACGAATAAAATATCTGCCCCCGGTGCACCTGGTGCAATCGGATCCAGCGTCACGCAGCGGCGGATATTGGCGTATTGCTCGAAGGCTTTGCGAATGGTCACGTTGCGGCTGGGCTCATCGCCTTCATCCAGCGTGCGCAGCGCGCCTTTGAGCACCGCGTCGGACTTCATGGCCAGCTGCAGCGTCTCGCGCTCGAGGGCGGTGACCATGGCTTTGACCGCTGCTAGGACTTCAGGCTTTAACCGCAGCAGCAGGCGCTTATAAAATTCGTTGATGTTGCCCAGTGCGCGGGCTTCGTTTTTGGCTTCCTGCTCGAGCGTGGCTGCGACTTCCTCAGGCGTGCGGCCTGCAAACTGTGCATCGTAGGCTCCTGGATTATGTTGTTGCAGCAGTGTAAAAAGCTCTGCCGCGTCAGGATAGCCGAGCGTACCGTAGCGATATTCCAGTGGCGCGCCGGTCGCGGCGAGCACGGTTTGCGCCGCGCGCATGCATTCTGGGCCAATGCCCTGACCGGGAATAACAACAACGGTACTGGCGCGGGGCGTAGATATGCTCTGAGTCATACGGTACTCCTGAAAAATAAAATCCGGCGGAATCTGTAGTGACTAGGGGGCGACTTGACAACGAAAAACTACCATTTTTGCAGGTGCGAGAAAAATAAGTGATTGAAAAATATAGAGCAGCGCCCTCCGGCAATTTAATAAAATGTTAACTATCTATCCCTATAGTGAAAGGATGCTTCGCTGGCTACATTCACCCAAAACCTCGCCGAAAACTCCGGCGCGCTCAGCCCTGACGCTGGATGCGCAGGTGCGCGCCATGAAAAACGAGGCGCTTTCGCGCGCGAAAACCGCGGTGAGCAGCGGGCGCGAGGCGGCGGCATTCAATAATAAACCCGGTCTTTCGCACTATGTGCGCGCGATGCATAGTGTCTGCCGCGAATACGGCATGCATTTGCCCGCGCGCAGCGTGCTGGATTTATCCGGCCTGACGATTGACGGTTTTGCCTTTACCTCGGATGATTTTGCGATCGCGCAGACCGAGCTGAATAAATTCAGCACCATGCGGGGGCACGCATGAGCACGGATGTTGTGAACGATATGCTGAATCTTAATGGCGCCACCTTTCAGGGATGCGATTTTGAGGGCTTTTCGCCGCAAGCTGGCGTGCGCAGTGAGGGCTGTACCTATTACGTGGGCTCTGGTGAAACCCTCGTACTGAGTGGACATTGCAGAGATATAACCATTATCAGTGATGGTGGCTGCGTAAGGGCATTAAACGGTACCCAATTTGAGAACTTAAACATCCAGGGTCAGCGTTGTACGCTACAGCTGGGCAACGATTGCACCCTTAACGGCGGGAATGCCCGGGGCACATGTTTTATATCGCTGGAGTGCGGCAATGATGTGAACATCTCCAACAGCGATTTTAGAGGTGCATTTATTTGCAGCGCTAATTTTCATGGCCACACCTGCTTTAAGAACGTAGATTTTTGCGCGGCGCATCTTAACCCTTCGTTTGCAGGATGCTCATTGGTTGGGTGCAAGATCGATGATCACACCCGCTTTGAAAGCGCCAATCTGGAACGTTGCCGGTCAATTGTCGATTTATACCATGAAGGGATCGGCTTTGTTCGCTGCACGAGTGCGCTTGGACTGGCTGCAAACGCCTGCAGTTTAAGCCCGCAAGCCGTTTTGCATAACGCCGGTGTCGGCGGGGCTTGCGATACGCAGAGCGTTACCTGTTCTCCTTCACCGGATGTCCGGTCACAAACTACTGGCATGGGCAAGGCATAGTTTTTTCATTAATGAGTGCGGCGCTGGACGCAACCACCCACCACCCACTACTCACCACCAACCACCCAACCTATCCATTTCCTCACTTGCATGTGTGGCAGGCTGAGCCTATATAGCCTGCAACGTACCATCAAGGCAGGCAACCATGCGTAAACCCTCAGCAAATCCTACTTCGCCCGTGATGACGGCGGCGAATGAAAACGCCCCCCTGGCGCGCCCGAGTAAACTTGAGGCGATGGAGGCGGTGAAGACGCTCATCCGCTGGGCGGGGGATGACCCGATGCGCGAAGGCATGCTCGATACACCTAAGCGTGTCGTGGAAGCCTACCGCGAGTTTTTTGCCGGCTACGAGGACGACCCTGCCGAACTGCTGGCGCGCACCTTTGAAGATGTCGCTGGTTACGATGAAATGGTACTGCTACGCAATATGCGCCTCGAGTCGCACTGCGAGCACCATATGGTGCCGATTCTGGGCTACGCGACGATCGCCTATATTCCGGCAGAAAAAGTGGTGGGCATTAGCAAAATCGCGCGGCTGGTGGATGTGTTTGCCAAACGGTTGCAGACGCAGGAAATCCTCACCATGCAAATCGCCGATGCGATTGAGGAGCATTTGAAACCCAAAGGGGTGGCGGTGTTTATCGATGCCAAGCATCAATGCATGACCACGCGCGGCGTCCATAAATCGGAAACCGGCACCATCACCACGCGCTTTCACGGGCTGTTTAAAAGCTCAGAGGCGATGCGCCGCGAATTTATGATGCTGGCGTCGTCTTCGCCGGAAGTACGTTAGTGCCGATGCCGATGGGTATCTGTCATTGCGAGGAGGCGGTAGCCTCTGCGGCAATCCATTCTTTTTTTGAGCTGGATTGCTTCGCTAACGCTTGCAATGACGAAGCTGTATGGAGCCTATGATGCCTGTTGCGCTTATTACCGGCGCATCGCGCGGGATTGGCGCGGCGGCCGCGCGGGCGCTGGCGAAGGCCAGCTATCACTGCATTTTAACGGCGCGCACGGTCGGTGGTTTAGAAGAGGTGGACGATCAAATTCGCGCAGCGGGCGGCAGTGCCACCATCTGCCCGCTGGATCTGCGCCAGCTTTCGATGATCGATAGCCTGGCCGCCCAACTTTACGAGCGCTTTGGTAAGCTGGATGTATTTATCGGCAATGCCGGCATGCTCGGAACGCTCACCCCGATTGCGCATCATGACCCCGCCGAGTGGGAAGACGTGTTTCGCATTAATGTGCATGCCAACGCACGGCTACTGCGCGCGCTTGATCCGCTACTGAAACGCGCGGAAGCCGCGCGGGTGGTGATGGTGACGTCTGGCGCTGCTACGAAAGCCATTCCTTATTGGGGGGCCTATGCGGCGAGCAAAGCGGCGCTGGAAAACCTCACACACATTTACGCAGCTGAAGTGGCCAGCACCAACATCCACGTCAATCTGCTCGACCCGGGCGGTACCGCCACGCGCATGCGGGCGAAGGCCTTTCCCGGGGAAGATGCGCGCACACTCCATCAACCCGATCAGGTGGCCGAGGCCATCCTCGCGCTGTGCGAGGCCGACGCGCCGCACGATGGCCGCCTGCGCGTGGGCTGATAGGTTTCAGGTTATAGGTTGCAGCTGGCACTCCGTAAAGTCCCTCTCCCCCTTGCGGGGAGAGGGTAGGTGAGGGCGTGAAAGGAAACGTATCATGTCTCATGCGCATACCCCCACCCCAACCCTCCCCCGTAAAGGGGGAGGGAGTCTGTCAGGCTAAAACCTGTCACCTAAAACCTGTAAGCTTTCCCCTGTACCCCATATGTCGCTTTCGTGAGTTTTTCTGCCGAAAATATCTCACAAAATGGTAAAACTCTTCGCCTAATCTTAACGCTTTGTTAAGCATATGGGCGTATCTTTAGTAAATCTTATCCAGCATTTTATGGAGTTTGCCATGATCCCCACCATCAAAGCCAGCCAGCGCGGCTTTACCCTCATCGAACTTTCCGTAGCCTTAGCGGTGATTGGTGTGGTGGTCGCAGGCGGATTATCGATGAGCACCAGTATGGTGGACAGAAATGCTTATGTACAAACCGGCAAGCAGATGGATGAAGTAGAAAAAGCGCTCGCGGCCTTCGTGGCGGCGAACGGGCGTCTGCCATGCCCGGCCACTGTCAACACGGCAACCACAGCGGCGAATTTTGGTGAAGAAAATCGCAACGCAGCAACTGGCGCCTGCAATATTGCGCCTGTACCAGGCACGGGTGGCCGCAATGTGATTGTTGGCGGCTTGCCAGTGCGCACGCTGGGGCTGCGCAACCGCTACGCGGCCGATGAATACGGCCACCGCTACACCTACGCGGTCACGGCGGCGATGACCAATCAAACCGGTTACGCAAATACGGCGGGCAGCGTGGCGAATAACGGTGCGGTGATTATCCAGGACAGCACCAATACCCCATATGTAAACGATGCCGCGTATGCCGTAGTGTCACACGGCGATGATGGTAAAGGGGCTCTTCGCTACGAAACCGCTAGTGCCAACGTGGCGTGCGGCGCCACCGGCATGGATGCGGCCAACTGCAACGGCGATGCCACCTTCCGCGAGGCGCGGTTTAATCGTGGCTCGGTCGCGGCCAATTTTTACGACGACACGATTCGCTTCTCACGCAAAGAGATGGTCAACATGGCTGCTGATGTAGCAGGTAGTTCTAAACAGCATCTCTGGGTGGCAAATGGCACGAATATCAACAACACCAATACCGGCAATGTGGGGGTGGGAACGGCAACGCCGACCGATAGCAAACTGCGCGTGGTGGGCGCTACCTTTGGCCAACCGGCCATTAGGGCGACACACACCATGAACGGCAGTGCGATCCACGGCATTGGCCAGGGGGCAAACCCCAGTTTTCTAGCGGAATTTGATGATCAGAATGGCGCCGGCTACCGCGCCAACAATAACGGCTGGGGCGGCCGGTTGTTTGAAGGGATCGGCGATGACAATCTGAATGTCGGCATGTTTCTCGATATGTCGGGGGAAGATACGAAGGGTGTGAGCATCGCTGCTTCAGGAGTAAACGCGATAGGCCTTGATGTCAGCGCTACTGGCAACAACGGTAAGGGTGCTACCTTAAGCTATAACAATACTAGTACGGCGATTGAAGCGATCAAAGGGCCGGATGAGTTTTTTCGTATTGGCCAGGGAAACAACATCATTAAAAATACGATTAGAACCAAAGCAGATATGACGCCTATTGCGCTAAGCATTGATTCTGCGTGGAAAGGGATTCAAATCGAAATTCAAAATGCGCAGCATAGTGACCCCCAAGGTGTGATCGTACAAGAAAGCTCCAATAATGGTATTGGTGGCGGCTCGTTGTTTGTTGGCAGTTCCGGTAGCGAATATTTCACAGGCGTTAATCTAACCATGACAGGTACAAGTGCTAACGGCATCAGCAGCATCGTTAGGGGCGCGGGGTCCACCGCGATAACAGCGATGAATGAACATGGCGGTGCGCGCGGCTGCTCCATCGGCACCGCTACCAATGCGATTGAATGTAATGGCCCGAGTGTTGGTGTTTCCGATGCACGCTTGAAAAAAGACGTGGCGACGTTGGATAAAGCGCAAGGCTTGGATGCGGTGCGCAAACTACGCCCCGTTACTTACGGCTGGAATGATGGCCGCAGCAAAGAAACCGAAATCGGCTTCATTGCGCAGGAGGTGCAGAAATTGATTCCATCCATCGTCAGTACGCTTTCAGAAAAAGCCAAAGATGGTTCGCATTATTTGGGCGTGCAGTATGACCGCCTGATCGCGCCGCTGGTACTTGCCGTGCAGCAACTGGCTGAGCGTCTGGATGGCCACGATGCGCGCATCAAAGCTCTCGAAACTGAAAACGCTGCGCTGAAAGCCCGCTTGGATGCGATTGAGAAAAAACTGGCGAAGTAGCTCTCGTCACTGCGAGGAGCGACGCGACGAAGCAGTCCACTGGTAAAACGAAACGTGCGAAAGTGTGGAGGCATCCAATGGATTGCTTTGAAGGCGTTGCCTTCTCGCAATGACGAATCGCCCCTTTACTTTCTCTTCAGTGCGTTGTTAGCTGATGCGTGGAAAAGGGAGAACGTTATGCGCATCATTTTCAGCGTCACCACGCTCGCCGTACTGGCCGCGTGCACTACGCCAGCCACCACACTGAAGCACCCAAAAACCCAGCAGGTGGTTACCTGTGGTGGCAGCGCGACGGGCTCATTCGTGGGCGGCGCGATTGGCTACCATGTACAAAAAGATAACGATGCCCAGTGCGTGCAGACCTACGAAAAGCAGGGCTTCGTTGTGATCGAGCGCGTCGAGAAATAGCGCGTTAGCCCGTCACTGCGAGGAGCGAAGCGACGAAGCAGTCCAGCGGTAGAATGAAGGTTAAAAGGGAGCAGTAACGTTCACTGGATTGCTTCGAAAACGCTGTTTTCTCGCAATGACACCCTAACCAAACCGGCCGGTAATATAGTCGCGGGTTTTGGCCTCGCGCGGGGATTCAAACAGCTGCTGCGTACTGCCCATTTCTATCACCTGCCCCAGATGGAAAAACGCCGTCTGCTTCGATACGCGCTGCGCCTGCGCCATCGAATGGGTGACGATGATAATCGTGTAGCGCGTCGCCAGTTCGCCGATCAGCTCTTCCACTTTCGCCGTTGCAATCGGATCCAGCGCGCTGCAGGGCTCGTCCATCAGGACCACTTCGGGCTGGGCGGCGAGCGTGCGCGCAATGCACAAACGCTGCTGCTGCCCGCCGGAAAGGCCGGTGCCTGGCTCATGCAGCCTGTCTTTCACTTCGTCCCACAATGCGGCGCTGGTGAGCGCGGCTTCCACCAGCGCATTCATGTCGGATTTGGTTTTGGCAAGTGCGTGAAGCTTCGGCGCGTAGGCGACGTTATCGTAAATCGATTTGGGAAACGGATTGGGCTTTTGAAAGACCATGCCCACCCGTTTGCGTAAGCACACTTCATCCATCTGCGAGCTGTAAATTTCTTCACCATCAAGCAAGATGCTGCCTTCCACACGCGCAGCGGGAATCAGGTCGTTCATGCGGTTAATGCAGCGCAGAAAGGTCGATTTGCCGCAGCCTGACGGGCCGATAAACGCGGTGACGCTTTGCGGCCTAATGTCCATGCTGACATTAAACAGTGCCTGCTTTGCACCGTAATGCACTCTCACGTTCGTCGCACGAATGGATCCTTGCACGATCATCTCCTTTACCAGCGCTGCTCGAAGCGCTTGCGCAAAATAGTAGCGCTTAAGTTTAACACAAATAATACACTCAGCAGCACCACAATGCCGAGCGCGGTTTTCTCGGCAAAGCCTGCCTCAGGGCTCGATGCCCAAAGATAAATCTGTACCGGCATGGCGGTGGTGGCATCACTTATGCCGCGCGGCACATCGGCAATGAACGCGACCATGCCGATCATTAGTAGCGGCGCGGTTTCGCCAATCGCGCGGCACATGCTCAAAATGGCGCCTGTCATGATGCCGGGCATGGCGTAGGGCAGCACATGAAACCACACCACTTGCAGCGGCGAAGAGCCAAGCCCGTAGGCGGCTTCACGTAAGGAATAAGGCACGGCGCGCAGCGCGCTGCGGGTGGCGATAATCATCATCGGCAGCACCAGCATCGAAAGCGTCAGGCCGCCCACCAGAGCCGATGAGCGCGGCATGCCCAGCATATTAATCAGCACCGCCAGCCCGAGCAGCCCGTAAAGAATCGAGGGCACCGCGGCGAGGTTATTAATCGCCAGTTCGAGCAGATTCGTCAGACGGTTTTTGCGCGCAAATTCTTCCAAATACACCGCAGCCATGACCCCTACCGGAAACGCCGCCGCCATACAGATCAGCAAGGTCAGCAAGCTGCCTAAAATACTCGCGGCAAAGCCTGCAGCTTCCGGGCTGCGCGAATCGCCGCTTAAGAAAAATCCGCGCGCGAAGTGGCGCGAAATCCGCCCCGATTGCTGCCAATGAGTGAGCATCACTTGCTGCGGCGCACTTAAGGATGCTGCAGCGTGTTTCAGCGCCATCTCGGCCTTGCTGGAAAGCGGAATGCTTAAACTGCAGCCTTTGGCGCAATCATGCTTTAACGCGTTGCGCACATGGTGCGCTGCAAAATTATCGACCAGTGCGAGCATCTGGCGGCGGGCGTTGGGCGAATCGGTAAGCTTTTCCGGCAGGCTTTGCTGCAGTGCAGCAATAGCCGCGATCTGTGAGTGTTCCAGTTGTTGCGCCACGGTGCCTGCGCCAAGATCGGTGGCAGGAAGTTGCAGCGTGAGATGATATTGCTGCACCGCCGAGAGCGCAGGGCGCACAATACTAAACAGCATCAGCGCCAGCACGGCGGCGGCAAAACATACGGCGAGTTTGCCGTATAGCGCAAAGCGCGCATCGGCGCGGTAACGGCGGCGCATACGCGCATCTGATCGGTGCGCGATCATGCGTAATGCTCGCGGTAATGTTGCACAATACGCAGCGCAATCAGGTTGAGCATCAGCGTGAACATAAACAGGCTTAAGCCCAGCGCGAAGGCTGAGAGCGTCTTGGCGCTATCAAACGCCTGATCGCCCACCAGCATGGTGACGATCTGCACCGTTACGGTGGTCATCGACTCCAGCGGATTAGCGGTGAGATTGGCAGCCAGCCCTGCGGCCATGACTACAATCATGGTTTCGCCCACCGCGCGCGATACGGCGAGCAGGACAGATGCCATCAGCCCCGGCAGGGCGCAGGGCAGCACCACCTTGGTGATCGTTTCGGCTTTGGTAGCGCCGAGGCCAAACGACGCCTCGCGCATGCTGCGCGGCACGGCGGTGATGATGTCGTCTGCTAACGACGATATAAACGGAATGATCATCATCCCCATCACGATACCGGCGGTGAGGGCGCTTTCAGCGGCGATGTTCAGTCCAACGCCCGCACCTGCCTGACGCATAAACGGCGCGATGATCGTAATGGCCACAAAGCCGTAAACAACGGTGGGAATGCCTGCGAGCAACTCCAGCACAGGCTTGACGATGGTGCGTGCGCGACTACTTGCATATTCGGCCATATACACCGCGCAGAACAGACCCACCGGCACCGCAAGCAGTAAGGCGATGGTGGTAATCATGAACGTGCCGGCCAGCAGCGGCAGTACACCGAATGCGTGGCGGATGGCCTCTGCGTCGCCGCTACCAGCGGACTGCGGGCTCCAATGCGTGCCGAGAAGAAAATCAACCAGCGGCACCTGCCCAAAAAACTTGAGCGACTCGCTCAGTACGCTGAAAATAATGGCCATGGTCAGCAGCACCGCCAGTGCGGCGGCCAGCCATAAACCCGCCATCACCACCGCCTGTAACGGCCGGCGCTGGTAACGAGAAAATTTCTGTGGTAGGCCTAGCATGCCATAGCTAGTAGCCAGCGCGGCGGGTTTTGTCTAGTTCGCGGTCGTGCGTAGGCAGTTACACTCCTGCTGAACGCCCCGCTTTAAGCTGCTGAAAATTTATCTGAAGCGCGAGCTCAGCGGTAGAAAAATCCTCTGGTATCGCGCACTGCCAAGCATCCGAATCGGCGAGTGCTTTGAGCATGGTATTTTCATTTTTTCTAAGGAGCTGCGTGTAAAGATCTGTGCCTTCGGGAAGCCCACTTGCATGGGTCGCTTCTTTGGCCATGGCGTAAGCCTTGCGCACCAGATAGTAGCTATGTAGCGGAAAGGGGACTTCATAACCATTGTCGTCATATTCACAGGTCAGTGCCGAAGTTTCCATGCCAGGGTATGCCGCATTTACCCGGTTAAAGAAGTGATTCTGGATGTATTCGATCAGGGCGGTATCCACTGCATCAAATAATTTGTCAATTTGCTCAATGCTAGGATGTTCATCTGCTGCAATGCCCTTATTCCTTGCGACAACATCAAGCATCGTTTCCCCATGATTGCCACCAAGTTCTTCGACGATAATGGCATCACATAACTGCACGGCTTCTTCACTTGTTTCCGCATAGCGATGCAGATGTTCCAGCATCTGAATCCGGCTTTTGATCGTATCATCATCGCCACTTATTTCGGTGGCTGCTGATTGATTTTTAATTCTTGCAGCAAAAGAAGTGACACTGTTGCCTTGCACTTCAGGCTCTGAATTTACTTGATTGTGCTTAAGCCGTGTTTCCAATACTTGCAGGAAGCGCATAGGCCAGGAAAGCGAGAGCTGCGAGGCCTCATCGCGCGGTAATGTTTTAAAATAGGCATTTGCTGATTGATCGATGAAATTCTGGAGACGAAAATAGCCCGAGCCTTGACTGAGTAGATTAAGATTAAGCCCTCGATAAATCTCAAGATTCTGATCGTGCATCTGCTGCTTTATGTCATCACAGGCGTCTTGCTCATCAATCGCCTGTTTCATGCTGTGAAATGTTTCAGCGGCGGCGGCGTCAACGGCGCGCAGGAACTCTTCTTCGCTGCAATATCCTTTTCGTGCAAAGGCAACATCATCTGGATGCGACGGGTCATCGAAACGGTTGGCATTGAGTGTCCACTGTAGTTGCTGGCGCGCTTGATGTAAGCGTGCCGCTACTTCGCCATTGATATGATGTTCGTGAAGATAGTGGAGCCCTGCGTTGACTGCGCTAACTAATATTCCGCACATCTCGCCAGATGGCACTTTTAGCTGCATACCATTATTAAACTGTGTGGTGATTTCCTGCCCGCTTGTGAACTCTAAAAAACAGGCTAGCAAGTTACTCAGATTGTCAGTGTTGTTACACGCTTCGATCATGTCATCGCGCATTTTTGCGATGGCTTTGTGTGCTGTTGCATCGATTTCGCCTGCTTCTTGCAAGCGATTAGCCCAATCATCGATGCCTTTGGCAAGTGCTTGCAGCATCTCTGTTTTTAAGGCAGAGAAGTCGTAGGTGGATGATGAAGCTATTGAACGCAATTGAAGTTTTGTCATAATAATCCATTCGCTAATGACAAATAGCTTAGCCCCACTTCATGACAGTTTAATGACGGTTTTACGCCTCGTAAATCGGCAGGAATGCGGTGAAGACGCTGCCTTCGCCCTGCGTGCTATCAATCGTGATCGCACCGCGGTGGCGGGTGATAATCCCCTTCACAATCGCCAGGCCCAGCCCGGTGCCGCCCACTTCGCGGGTGCGTGCAGAATCCACGCGGAAGAAGCGCTCCATCAGCCGCGGCAAATGCTGCTTGGGAATGCCTTCGCCCTGATCGCGCACGGAAAGCATCACCACGCGGGTGTGATTGCGCATGTTAATATCCTGCGGCAATTCGGTGGTGATTTTGAGCGTCACCGTTACTTCCGAGTCGCGGTAGCCGTATTTAATTGCGTTGCCGACTAGATTATGCACGACTTGCGCCAGCTCGTTGGCTTCGCCTTTCACATTCGGCAGATTATCCTGAATCTGCGCGCTCAGGCGCATGTTTTTATCCATCGCGGGGCGTTTGAAATGCTCCAGCTCGCGGCGCACCACAGTGGCGAGATCCACCGGATCGGTGGGCACGCTATGCGCATTCATTTCAATTTTCGATAGCGACAGCAGATCGTTGATCAGCTGCTGCATGCGGTTGGCCTGCTCGAGCATGATGCCCAGAAACTCTGTTCGCGCCGGTTCATCGTCTTTGGCGGGGCCTTGCAGCGTTTCGATGAAGCCCTTAATGCTCGCCAGCGGCGTGCGGATTTCATGGCTGGCATTGGCCACGAAGTCGGCGCGCATTTGCTCGACACTTTTCAGCTCGGTAATGTCGTTCATGGTAATCACGGTGGTGATGCCGCCGGCAGAAGGCACCGGAAAGCGCTCAATAATCGCCAGAAAATCGCGAATCACCGGTTCTTCGATGCGAAACTCAACCTCGCGGCCTTTGAGATCGCGGATCACGGCTTCCACGGAAGAGAGCATGTAGCCATTATCGATCACTTCGCGCAGATGTTTTTGCGCCAGATTCTGGCCGAAAATGGCGCGTGCGGCGCGGTTGGTGCGCACAATTTTGCCTTCATCATTCACCATCACCAAAATATCGGGCAGGGTATCGACCAGAATTTCCCGCTCGGTGATGATGGTTTCCATCTGTTTTTTCTTAGTCTCCCAGCTGGTTTGCAGCTTTTTCAGCGCGTCGGAAAGCTCGGCGACGGTGGCGATAAAGCGCAGATCCGGCGCTTGCACGCGCTTGTCCTGCGACAGGTCGTGCACGTAATTTGCCAGCAGCGACATGTTGCCAACGAAGGGGTAAATCAGCAGCCCGCTTGCGATGAAAATAATGCCGTAGGCATAGACGGCATGCGATAAAATCATGAAGCCCATCAGCACGTAAATCGCCATCACGATCAGCGCCGGGGAAGACAGCAGCAGCACCGATTTAAGCAGTGTGGCAAACGGAACGTAGGGTGTTTTCATGCTGCTAGTGATAGCTACTGAGAGCGCAACAGTCGAATGCAAAATGCATTTGAGAGCTTACAGCCAACAGCCAGCAGCCAGCAGCCAGCAGCTTAAAGCTTTAGCCGGGAAAATCTCTCTCAATGGGAGAGTGGGTACGAGCTGTCAGCTGTTGGCTGTTGGCTCTACCGAAACACCACGGTTTTGGTGCCGTTCATCAGCACGCGATGTTCGGTGTGCAGCTTGATGGCACGCGATAGCACCAGCGATTCACTATCATGGCCGATATGGGCGAGGGCATCGGGCGTAAGCGTGTGATCAACCCGCTCGACTTCCTGCTCGATAATCGGGCCTTCATCGAGATCGGTGGTGACGTAGTGGGCGGTCGCGCCAATGAGTTTCACGCCGCGCGCATAGGCCTGATGGTAGGGCTTGGCGCCCTTAAAACTTGGCAGGAAGGAATGATGGATATTGATCGCACGGCCGCTGAGTGCGTTGCACAAAGCGGGGGATAAAATCTGCATGTAACGCGCCAGCACCACCAGATCAATCCGCTCGCGTTCAATCACTTCAAGTAGGCGCTTTTCCTGCGCTTGCTTACCGTCATCGAGCGCAAAATGAAAAAACGGAATGCCGTGCCACTCCACCATGCCGCGCGCATCCGGGTGGTTGGAAATCACGGCTGGAATTTCCACGTTCAGCTGGCCGGTGCGGTAGCGGTACATGATGTCATTGAGGCAGTGCATGTGCTTCGAGACCAGCACCAGCATGCGCGTTTTTTGCGATGCGCGGTGGAAGGCGTAATCCATTCGAAGCGGCGCGCCGATTGTGGTATCAAACCGCGCTTCAAAGGCGCGGATGTCCGCATCGTTTTTTTCAAGCGTAAACTGCACGCGCATGAAAAAACGCTTGGTATCCGGATCGCCGTACTGGGTGGATTCCTCGATGAATCCGCCTTGCTCGAATAAATAGGTGCTTACCCGCGCGACAATCCCTTGCGCATCCGGACAAGAAAGGGTGAGGATTAAACGCTCGGCAGCATGCATGCGCGCTTACGCTGCTTTCTTTTCCAGCTGCACGCTGAATTTTGCCTCGGTTTTCGCGGTAATTTCATCGACGCTGATGCCCGGTGCCAGCTCAATCAGCGTAAGGCCGGACGGCGTTACTTCAAACACGCCAAGGTCGGTGATAATCAGGTCCACCACGCCCAGACCGGTGAGCGGCAAATCGCACTGCTTCACTAATTTGGCAGAGCCATCTTTGGCGTTGTGCTCCATGATGACCACCACGCGTTTGACACCGGCGACGAGATCCATCGCCCCACCCATGCCTTTGACCATTTTGCCCGGCACCATCCAGTTGGCCAGGTCACCTTTTTCCGACACTTGCAACGCGCCTAAAATGGTGAGGTCAATATGGCCGCCGCGAATCATCGCGAAACTATCGGCGCTGGAAAAATACACGCTCTCAGGAAGCTCAGAAATCGTTTGTTTGCCGGCGTTGATCAGGTCAGCATCAATCTCGGATTCCAGCGGAAAGGGGCCCATTCCGAGCATGCCGTTTTCCGATTGCAGCGTCACGTGCATACCGGCGGGGATATGGTTCGCCACCAGCGTTGGGATGCCGATGCCCAGATTTACATAAAAGCCATCGCGCAGTTCTTTTGCAGCGCGCTTTGCCATATCGTCACGATTCCACATAGTTAGTCTCCCGTGGTTAGTGGCCAGTGGCCAGTGTTATGCCGCCCTGACGGTGCGGTTTTCGATGCGCTTTTCGAAGCTGGCCTTGAATATTTTCTGCACGTAAATGCCTGGGGTGTGGATGTCATTGGCATCCAGCTCGCCGATTTCCACCAGCTCTTCCACTTCGGCGACGGTGAATTTACCGGCGGCGGCCATCATCGGGTTGAAATTGCGCGCGGTTTTGCGGAACACTAAATTGCCTGCCTTGTCGCCTTTCCAGGCTTTTACGATCGCGACATCCGCCGTCAGACCGGTTTCCATCACGTAGGTCTCGCCGTTAAACTCGCGCAGTTCTTTGCCTTCGGCGACCACGGTGCCGACACCGGTTTTGGTGAAAAATGCCGGAATGCCGGCGCCGCCAGCGCGGATGCGCTCAGCCAACGTGCCCTGCGGGTTGAACTCAATCGCCAGTACGCCGCTTAGATACTGAGTTTCAAACGTTTTGTTCTCGCCCACATAGGAAGAGATCATTTTGGCAATTTGGCGGTCTTTCAGCAGGATGCCGAGGCCAAAATCATCGACGCCACAATTATTGGAAATAATGGTTAAGCCTTTGATGCCGCTGCGTTTTAGTTCAGCAATGGAATTCTCAGGGATGCCGCACAGGCCAAACCCGCCCGACATAATGGTCATGCCATCAAACAGTTTTCCGGCCAGCGCCTCGGCCGCATTTGCGCACAGTTTATTCATCGTTACCTCAATACCACAATGAGCAGGCTGTTGTAGCCACCGACATGCAAAGGTCAAGTGAAAGCCTTGCGAATGACTGGTAATTGATTAAAAATTATGCTAGTTTAGTCTGAGTCAGGAGAAGCCATGGAACGCGCGAGCATAAATGCAGGTGCTGAAATTTCGCCCATAGCTTCCTACACCCTTAGTGCGCAGGATATCGAGCAGCTGATTCAGGAGCGCTCGGGCTTCGTCCGCGCTGAAATTGCTGAGAAAATATGCCGTGACTACAATTCCGGCGCGCTCACCACTTCCGAGCGCGAAGTGGCCACCGATATTTTTCGCCTGCTGATTCGCGATGCGGAAGTACGCGTGCGCAAAATACTCGCACTCGCCCTGAAAGACAGTCTTTCTGTGCCGCACGATATCATCATGAATATGGCGGGCGATGCGCTGGAAGTTGCTGCTCCGGTGCTTGAGTATTCGCCGGTGTTAAGCGAGCAGGATTTAATGCAGATGGTCGCCGCAACCCGCGAAGTAGGGCGCTTGATGGCGATTTCCAGACGCGCTACGATTTCCAAACCACTCGCCCACGCGCTGGTGGAAAGCGGCGAAAATCGCGTCATCGAATCGCTGATTATGAACCGGGGTGCGGCGCTTTCGGATACGACGTTATCGGTGCTGCTTGATCAGTACCGCCGTCAGGAAGGCATTTTAGAAGCGCTGGTTTACCGCGGCGGTCTGCCCTACGGCTTTGCGGAAAAGCTATTTCATCATGTGTCGCAAAATTTGCGCAAGCAACTCACCAAGCGCTACCGCATCAGCCCCGCGCAGGCCGAGGTCATGGCGCATGCCGCGCGCGAAACCGCGACGCTGCAGTTTTTATCGCCGTGGATGAGTCAGCAGGATATTGCCGAGCTGGTGCAGGAAATGGCTGCCAGCAAGCGCTTGTCTACCTCGGTGCTGATCCGTTCGCTCTGCATTGGCGATCTGCGCTTTTTTGAAGCAGCACTCGCCAGCATGGCCGGCATTCCGATTTCCAATGCGCGGATTTTGCTGCTCGATCCGGGGCCGCTGGGCTTCCGCGCGCTGTATGATTCTGCGCATCTGCCACCAGAATATTTTCCCGCCGTGCAGGTGATGCTGCGCATCGCGCAGGAGGAAACCAGCTACGGGGATGCGAGAGATTCGGATTATTGCCAGCGCATGATCGAGCGCATTACCGCCGAAGGTCATGACAAGCGTATCGCGCATATGACAAGCCTGCTGTCGATGGTGGGTCGTGCGGTGCATGACAGCCGAACCCTTCATTAATCTTCCTCGCCTCCGCACGATCCGGGATAGTTATCTATGCAAGCAGCAGCGATGATTTTAACGCCTTCTGACGTGGAAGCGCTGCTGAAAGATGACTCGGCAGAGTCGCGCGTGGGCGTGCTTGAGAAAGTCTCCGGCCATTACAATGCGGGCCGACTGTCCGAGCGTGAAGGCCTGATCGCCGAGCAGATTTTTCGCTTGCTGATGAGAGATGCCGAGCGCTTGGTGCGCGGCGCGCTGGCGATGCGTCTGAAAGCCAATCCCGGCGTGCCGCGCGATATTGTGCTGCATCTGGCAAACGATCATCACGAGGTGGCCACCCCGGTGCTGAGTGCCTCCAGCGTGCTTTCCGATGCCGATCTGATTCAGATGATCGAATCGACGCAGGAAATCATCAAGCTCAACGCCATTGCCGGACGCCCGTTAGTCTCCTCCCGCCTGAGCGACGCGCTGATTGATACGCGCTACCCTGAGGTGATTTCCAGCCTGCTTGCCAATGATGGTGCCAGCATTTCGGAAACAAGCCTGAGCAGTATTTGCAGCGAATTTGCGGCAGAAGAATCGGTGATGATGGCGATGGCGGCGCGCGCCCATCTGCCTGCAGCACTGGTCGATCGTCTGATGCAGCAGGCCAGTGCCTCGGTTACCAAGGCGCTCAAAAAAAATTATCAGTTCGGCGCAGCGCTGGTTGAAAAAGCCGCGCACGCGGTGCAGGAAACCACACTCGCGCAGCTTTTATCCAAACCGGTCAGTGATAAAGATATGGCACAGCTGTGCGCGCAAATGCACACAGAGGGGCGGCTGAATGCTTCCATCATCATGACGGCGCTGTGTCTTGGGCATCTGCATTTTGTGCGGCACGCGCTGGCAAAACTGGCCGATATTCCAGTTAGCAACGCAACCAAACTGCTGGGGGATAAAGGCGAGCTTGGGGTGCGCGCGCTGTACACCCGCACCCAGATGCCAGACAGTATGTACGGCGCGGTGAGTTTGCTGGTCGCCATCGCGCATGAGCTTGAGGCGCAGCATATAATGGCCGGATCACAGGCCTACGCCAATATGGCGGTGGAGCGCTTGCTCACCCATCCGCGCGCGAAAGACGTGGATAATCTGCCCTACATCATGGCACTACTGCGCGGCCAGCCGCGGCGGTGAGGGCAATAGAGTTACGCGTCGAAGTCTTTCTTGCTCAGACCGTATGTCGCTTGCAACATCTTCCATACGTCATCGCTCGGCTCATGGCCAAGTCCGCTGGCTATCACACGCACATGATCTTCTAATGTGGTAATGTTCTGCTCGGATTTTCGTAACAGGGTGAGTTTTTCTTTTGGGCATTGCACCACATAAAATGCAGCGCGATCATAAAGGTCTTTGCAACGCACCAGATGAATCTGGCTGCTTCGTGAATGCAGAAGTTGCTGGGTGAAGCTCATGCTCGACAACGTTCCTTGGCCGCAGAACCCACGATCATGGTCTCAGGGTTAATGCCTTTGGCCTGAAGCATAGGGGCATTTTCAACCATCGCTTCTACGATCATGGCTTCATGATCCACTATCCCCACACTTTCAGAGGTGATGTCTCTTAGTGCAACCAACCGCGCACTGCCAGGCAATGCATCATCACCGGCAGTGAGTTTCTTTTGCTTCAAATCAGGCACGTAGAAAAATACGGATTGTGTAGAAACCGTAAACACGTCGCCCTCTTTAATGCCGTATTGCGGCATATCCTTTCGTGCGATACGAATATCGTGCGGACGCTGCATTCTACGGTGTCCCACCATTTTACCATCGCTTGCATTCAGGCTAATGCCCGCTTCTTCCTGTGCTTCGCGGGTAGCAGCTATCACCGAGCCTTCGGCACCACCTGCCTGCGGGTCAATGAACCCTCCTGGCAGGGCAGGTTTGCCCTTGCCGGGGTCATTCTTGCGGTTAATCATCACCACGCTTTCACCATCGGTAATGATCGCATCTACAGCATGGATAATATGCGCCTTTACCTGCCTGCCGTTAAGCGTAAATTCGCCCAGATGATGGCAACAATCTTCCGCAACATCCACCTCGCCCAGTTTGGCGACGCGGCGCATCAGTTCATCATGCTCTGCGCTAGTGAGAGCGCTCATAGCTACCCTACTTGTTTTTGCGGCTGCGAACTTGCAACCTCTGCTGTGCCACCAGCAACGCCTTGTGGATGCACTGCAATAGCTGCCGCTTCATAGGTGGGAACAGTGTTTAAATCCAGAGGCTTGCCTTCCAAATCCTTATACGCCGTTGCGGCAAAGTTGGGGTGAATGCCGCGTACTTTTTGGTATTTACTGCCACGATCCGTAATCTGAACGAACATATCACCCGCATAAGTTTGGGCTTCATCACGATGTTCCGATTCACGCAATAATTGTAGTGTATCACTTGGTGCAGTAATGCGCAGTACTTCGGCATCTGCCGTTTTTAAAACCACATCTTTGGTGACGCCTTCTAGCCCGTCGAGCTTCATTTTTGCTCTGGTCGATGTATAAATATCCGGTGTGCCGAGTTGCAAATCACTATACACTCCTTGAATGGCGGCAATCAATTCTGGTATGGTGTTGGCTTTTGCATGCGCCGCCTCAATAGCGTCACGAAACTTGTTTGCCTTTTCCGTATAATCCGAATTTGCCGAACTGTAATTGAAAGCATTGATAATGACGCCGTCTGCTGCCTCTAACTTTTGCGTCACCTTGTCGGTTTCATTGATAAACGTAGCCATATCAGCGCCGGAAAAAATCGCAGCCTTGGGTTTGATGTAAACCCGCGAAGAGTCAATTTTTACTTTCGTTGCTTCTAGTGGAAGCACATCTTGCTCAGTAAAGCTGTATGTAGTGGCCATGGTCGTTACCTCGTTGTTGGGGTTGATGGAGTAATGCGGCAGCAAGATTTTTCCGCTCGTATCTACCAGTGGCGAGCCATCAATTGCTGTGTAGCACTGGTTGATATCGGTAGGGTCAATAAAACTAACCGAGCGCTGATCTTGTTCATTTGGCCCAGAAATTTGAATCATCGCGCCATGTTCAAATGTCTGGTTGCGGTAGGTAAATGGTGAATCAATAAAAATTCCGGTCGTAGTGGCAGGAACTTTGATATAGCGGCCAGCGACCAGCGGACCTTCGTTTTTGCGTAAGTCAAGGCCTGGATCCGCCGGATTGCAGTGCAGTTTCTTTGCAGCACTGACGGCTTGGAAATAAATATCCGGGTTAAATCCCACCCGCGGTGTGGCGACATGCGCCTTGCCTGTTTCAGAATCAAAGCTGAAGCCTCTGGCGTAAGTTAAAAACTCTTCAATTGCTTCGCGGCTCAGTGTGCCATGTTTTTTGACAATCGCATTATATTTTGAGCTCAGTGCTAGCCCCACATGTTCATCAATTTTATTGATAACGATGACTTGCGTGCCGTCTGTTTGAATTGCTTGCGTACCTGATTCACTGCGCAGAATGTCAATTTCACCAGTAGTGCCGCCGGTTAACCGGATGTTCATGTCCTTTACATTGGGCGTGTAAATTGGCCCCTTACCATCATTCAACGCAGGGACATGAAGCAAAAATCTGCCTTCGGGCGCTGGCACGACTGTTCTTCGTGGCTTCTGTAAAAAAAGCTCACGGATTTTTTCTGATGTCAGTGTTATTGGTTCTGTAATCATGCAAATAAAATTAACATAAACTTGGTTAAACAAGTGTTACGTTTTCGTGAAGATTTGGTAAATAGCCGATATGGCTGCGTTTATTGCTGTATTGCCCTCGACATTTAGTATCAGCACGTTAGGATTGCGCTCATGACCTCATCTCCATTAAAAATTGCCTGTGTTGCCGATGATACCGCCAAGGCGCAGGCAGCATATGCCGAGCTTTCCGCGCGCTATGATCTCATCGATATTGCCGGCAAGCGCACCAAGCCCGATGCGCTGGTGGTGCTTGGCGGGGATGGGTTTATGCTGCACACCATGCGTAAAACCATGCACCGCGAAATGCCGATTTACGGTATGAACTGCGGCACGGTCGGCTTTTTGATGAATCAATTCTCGAGTGATCATTTGCTCGAGCGCATTGCCGATGCGCGCAAATCCATCGTGCATCCGCTGTCGATGTTTGCAGAAACCATGGACGGAAAAACCAAGCAGGCGCTGGCGTTTAACGAGGTCTCGTTGTTTCGTGAAAGCCGTCAAACCGCGAAAATCCGCATCAGTATCGATCACGTGGTGCGCATTCAGGAGTTGCGCGCAGACGGCGTGATGGTGTCCACCGCCGTGGGCAGTACGGCCTATAATTTTTCCGCCGGCGGCCCCATTATTCCCTTAAGTGCGCAGCTGCTGGCGCTGACGCCGATTGCACCGTTTCGCCCGCGCCGCTGGAAAGGTGCGCTGCTGCCGGCGTCATCGAGCGTGACGTTTGAAATTCTAGATGCGGCCAAACGTCCGGTGAGCGCGGTGGCTGATGCGCTGGAGATTCGCGATGTGAAAAGCGTTTCGGTGTTTGAAGAGCGCGCCATTCGGGTGCCGCTTTTGTTTGACCCTGAGCGTAATTTAGAAGAACGTATCACCGCCGAACAATTTAGTGTGTAACTATGGTGATATTTAGTATGGACAAACTATCAACGTCATTGCGAGGAGCGAAGCGACGCGGCAATCCAGACTGGATTGCTTCGAAGGCGTGGCCTTCTCGCAATGACGCCAACGCACTTCCCCACTTTTGAAGGACTTCTCTATGAGCCACTCCCGCGAGACGACGATAGCGATTCTCATGTTCACCGGCGTGCTTCTGGGCAATGTGGCCATTTTTTCCATTGTGCCGTTTTTAAGCTCGGCGGCTCTGGTCGATTTACGCGCCTCATTTGCCGGTGCGTTGGGCTTGGGCGATGGGGTCAGTTACGTTGCACCGCTGCATGCGTTTCAGATCATGCTCTGCTACGGCGCGGTGGCGACTGCCTGCATGATTCCCTGGGCGCTAGGGCAGGGCATTAGCGGCCTGAAAACCTCGCGCATCAAGGCCTATTCCTTGCGGGGTGTGCTGGAATATGGCGGCTTTACGCTTTCGTTTTTTTCGCTGGGCTATCTGGGCGATGTATTCACCCTGCCGATGCATACGGCACTGAATTTTATCACGCCGATTTTTGCGACCATCGCCACCATTTTGATCCTCAAAGAAAAGAGCTACGCGCACACATGGATCGCCCTGATATGCGGTGTGCTGGGCGTGCTGGTCATCACCCGTCCGGGCATGATCGCCCTTAGCCCAGGCGTGCTGTATGTGCTGGGTGCGGCGCTGTGCTTCTCGCTGTGCGGGGTGGTGATTAAACAGCTCACCAGCACCGAATCGTCGCAGCATATCGCGTTTTACATGCTGGCGATGACGACCGTGCTAGCCCTGCCGCTGGGGATTTCCTACTGGGTGAATCCGGGGCTGGACGGCTGGTTCTGGCTGATAGTGATTGGCGTGATCGCTTACCTGCAGCAAGTCTACGTGGCCAAGGCAATTTCGAAAGTGCCGTTCATGGTGCTGATCCCGATTAACTTCGTGTCGCTCGTATTTTCCACGCTGGCGTCCTACCTGATTTATGGCAAGCTGATTGATCGCTGGACGTTCATTGGTGCCGTCATTATTTTGGTGAGCACGCTGTATAACGCCCAGCGCAACCGTAAGCTGGCAGCCCGTGAGGCGATGATCGCGCAGACAGTGTAGAAGGAATTTTCACGGTGAATATTCTTTTCGTTCATCCCAATATGCCCGGTCAGTATAAACATCTGGCCAGACATTTTGGCGAAAGCGGCGCGCACCGAGTGATGTTCATCACCAAACATCAAAGCGCGCACATTCCTGGTGTCACGCGCGTCACCTATGGCAACACGCGCGAGGCGAATGAAAAAACGCACCGTTATTTGCTGCCTGCTGAGCGCGCGGTGATTCAGGGTCAGCAGGTCTGGCGCGTGGCGCATAAGCTGAAACAAGATGGGTTTATGCCGCACGTGATCTGCGCGCATCCGGGCTGGGGGGATGCGCTATTTCTCAAAGATTTATTCCCCGATGTGCCGCTGCTGAATTACTGCGAATTTTATTACCGCGCGCACGGGGCGGATGTGAATTTTGATCCCGCCGATCCGGCCAGTGAAGACGATGTCGTGCGACTACGCATTAAAAACACCAACAACATCTTAAACCTAGAGGCGATGGATTGGGGCATTACCCCCACGGCCTGGCAATACGCCGTGCACCCGCGCGAGTTTCAACACAAAATCTCGGTACTGCATGACGGGATTGATGTGAGTGTCGCTACGCCGGATGAGCAGGCCAGTTTTACGCTGCCCGATGGCTCGCGCCGTTTTACGCGCGGTGAAGAAGTCATCACCTATATCGCGCGCAATTTTGAGCCATATCGCGGTTTTCCCACCTTCATGCAGGCGGCCGAGTTGCTGCTCAAGGCGCGTCCTAATGCGCATATTATTGCGGTCGGTGCCGACGGGGTCAGCTACGGCAAACAGCCTGCGAAAGGCACCACCTACCGCGCGGAGTGGATGAAGCGCGTGAATCTGGATACATCACGCATCCATTTTGTTGGCACGCTGCCATACGCGCAGCTGATGACATTGTTTCAGATCTCCGCAGCGCATATTTACCTGACCTATCCGTTTGTGCTGTCCTGGTCACTGCTGGAGGCGATGGCGTGCGGCGCACCGCTGATTGCCTCGCGCACCAAGCCGGTGATGGAAGTGATTCGCGACGGGGAAAACGGATTGCTGGCCGATTTTTTCTCACCCGAAGAAGTCGCGGCCAAAGTGATTCAGGTGCTGGAAAAACCCGCACTCTCCAAACTGCTTTCTGCCAATGCCCGCAGTAGTGTGGTCAAATATTTCAATCTGGCCGATACGCTGCCGATGCATGCCGCGCTGATCGATGATCTCGCACGCGGCATGAAGCATCCTGCCACTGCCAGCCGCATTGCCAAACATTACCCGCTGGAGGCGCATCAGAAGCTGATGCAGTCGCTAGGGTAGAATGAGCAAGGATACCGCGTCACTGCGAGGAGCAATGGCGACGAAGCAGTCCAGCAGCAAAACCAATCATCGCAGACCGTGGTGATGGTCAATGGATTGCTTCGAAAGCCCTGCTTTCTCGCAATGACGCAGCGCGGAGTGCCTTTTGACTTGTCAGTGCTACCTTGCACCGCTAGCACCAATCTATGACGACACCGCTTCAGATTGCCATTGCCGGAAGATCAGGCCGTATGGGGCAGGCCATCTGCCGTCTGATCGCCGCCGATGCGACGATTGATCTGCACGATGTGCCCTCGCGTGACCCGCGCGCCTTGTTTGAAAACGCTAAAGTCGTGATTGATTTTTCCCGCCCAGAGCTGAGCGTGTTGCTCGCTGCTGAAGCCGCCCGCACCGGTAAAGCACTGGTGGTGGGTACGACCGGTCTTAGCGCGGCGCAAATGAACGCGCTGCGTGATGCCGGTGGGGACGCACCGGTGTGTTATTCGGCCAATATGTCGCTCGGCGTCAATCTGCTGGCGGCGCTGGTGGAGCAGGCGGCGCGTGCATTGCCGGATGCGGATATCGAAATCCTTGAAGTGCATCATCGCCATAAGCTCGATGCGCCGTCAGGCACCGCGCTACTTTTGGGCGAGGCGGCAGCAAGCGCCCGCGGTGCTGCGCTTGCTGATATTTCCGTGACAGATCGCCGCGGCGCGCGTGCACCGGGGCAGATCGGTTTTGCGAGCGTGCGCGGTGGCGACGTGGTGGGCGATCACAGCGTGATGTTGGCAGCGGAAGGCGAAATTATTACCTTATCGCACCGTGCGCAGTCGCGCGATATTTTTGCAGCAGGCGCGCTGAAAGCCGCGCTCTGGCTTGCTTCTCAGCCTAACGGTTTTTACTCCATGCGCGATGTATTGGGTTTGGTGTGATGGCCTGCTCTCGTCACTGCGAGGAGCGAGTGCGACGAAGCAGTCCAGCCGCAAAGCCAATCATCGCAGACCGTGGTGATGGCCAATGGATTGCTTCGCTGTCGCTCGCAATGACGAGGTAGGAATTAGTCATGACCCACCCTATCCACACTCATCACCCGATCGTACTGGCTTCCGGCTCCGCCATTCGCCAGCAGATGCTGCGCGAGGTGGGCATCACCTTTCGCGTGATGCCTTCTGGCTTTGATGAATCGGCAGTGAAGGCACAGATGCAGCGCGCGCCGATTACGGATCAGGCGCTGGCACTGGCGCGCGGCAAAGCCTTAAGCGTGAGCGCGCAGGTAGCGGATGCATTCGTGATCGGTGCCGATCAGATCTGCAGTGTGGATGGCACGATCCTATCCAAGCCCGGTAGTTACGAAAATGCGCACGCTAGTTTGCGGCAGCTTTCAGGAAAAACGCACCTGCAGACCAGCGCGGTGGTGCTGGCGCGTGGCAGTGACGTGCTGTGGCAACACGCCGCCAGTGCATCGCTGACGATGCGTGCCCTAAGCGATGCGGAAATTACCGCCTACGTGCGCGCCGATGCGCCGCTGCATAGCTGCGGTGCCTATAAGTTCGAGGCGCTGGGACGGCATTTATTCAGCCATGTTGAGGGCGAGTCAGACGTGATTCAGGGCCTGCCACTCACTGCACTGCTCGCCCAGCTTCACGCGCTGGGGGTAGTGGCGATGGGTTAGGGCATTAGCGGCTGATGCCTTGTTGCTGGCTTAGGATGGCCGTAGAGATTGCTTCAGCAACCTCAGCACTGTCTATTGGCTGGTGGTGGCTTCTTGCGGCATTTAGTTTCTCAATCGCAGCCTCAATCCCTTGTCTATGCTCGGCAAGCCTCTTTTGTGCAAAATCAGTTTGCTCAGCTTTCGGCAGTCTGGTTTGTTTGGATTCGTGCACTTTTTTATCAAGGCTTAAGAGCAAGCTGCGGTAAAACACTTCAAACCCTGCACGGGCTTCGTGGCTCTCGACCGAACTTGGAATAAATAACTCGCAGCGCTGGAGGCCGTTTGCGATGATTTTTGAAAGCTCAGCTCCCTGTTGCAACTGAATACGGTCTTTTTCGAGACGGTCATGAAGCATCTTTGCGATGGTGGATACAGTGGCAGGGACGGGCTCAACCGCGCCGGGTTTTTTCTTATGTCCCTTTAGCTCTTTTGCCATCGCGTCAAGATCTAGGTGGCAGCCACTGGTGATAACATGCTGGGTTTCACCCGTAAATAAAGCAAAGTCAGGTTTTGGGTAGATGGCTTGTGTTAGGGCTAATTGATTCAAGCGGTCGGCAACTGCGCCAGGTGCTTAAACATATGTAGGCGCTCTAGACTATCTGGAGCAACAAAGCACCCTTCGCCTGCATAATTAACACCTAATGCAATAGGTACTTCACCGTTGCGATCATCAGCCATTTTGACTCTCCTTCAAAAAATTTCCCTAAACTAACACATCCTCGTAGCCACCTGTGTGACAGTTTGTTGACATTTGCGTGAGGGCGCATCTTTAGCCACGGCCTGTATAAGAAGAAGCGGGCAGATAGCGCCCTATTGTGAGGGCGATTCTATCGTTCTGATGCGCACGCTGCATATTCTCGCCAATGCTCAGAAAACTGTCGATAGAAAGCGTAAGCTGGCTGGGATCGATCCCTTTTTCTTTCAAGCAATGCTGCAAATGTGCTTGGATCACGCCTTGTATTTTCGTATCACACAGTCCGGACTTGAGAGCATGTTCGGCATGTTTGTGCACGGATGCTGCATGAGTTTCCAATGCTTCGGCAATCGTTGGATTTAACCGCTCCTGCTGAGGATAGCTTGCCAGCGCTTCCGCCAGCGTCTCATGATGCTCAGTGATTTTACCAACCAAATGTGCGGCGGCGCGCTTTTCGGGCATTGACCAGGCGGGAAAGCCTTTAATATGCTGTTCGCACCATCTGCGGCCTTCTTTGTCCGCAAGAATGCCCTTAAATTTATTAATAGGTTTTTCTGAAGATTTTGCTTGCTCGGTCATTGGCTGTTCCATGATGGTTACGTCATCTTTAACCTATACGTTAAAACTCTCGGTCTGCGTGTGACAGTTTGTTGACAATTCGTGCTTAAGTGGGTGCCTTGCTGCAACTGCGCCCACAGGGGAAGAGGCGTTATCCGCACGTTTTAGAGTCAGCAAAGAAGGGGTTACACCGCACACCAGCTGGGTTGATTGCTGCCTTCACATTCACTGGCAGCGTGCGGAGTTGAAGGCGAGGCGTATGTCTGCCCCTTACGTGGGAAAGAAGTGGGAGGGGCGGTGCGAAGATTCATCACCCATCTGCCGAGTCCTTGTGTAGTTGGGACTTTTTCTCTGCTCTCCAGAGCTCTGCCCACGGGCCTATTGCGCAGTATGTTGCTCTGAGGTGCTGTCCTTGGCAGATGTACGAGCGTGCTGCTTAATCGCGGTGCGCTGGATGTGGCATCATCCGGTTGGTTGATGAGGATAAGGCCGCTTTCCTGACTCACCATCGTAAACGTGCTGGGCAGGTTGAATGGGGTGGTCACCGGTGTTGGCGCTGCTAAAATATCGGCGCTGGTGGTGGCAGTGGTATTGAAACTATAGTTACCGGCATCCACCCCGCTTAAGGAAATGCCTGCCACGAAGATCGGTATATTCGTTCCAGCGGCCGGCGTGGCAAAGTTCGCACTCGTGTAACCCAGCATTAACATATCGCCACTAATACGGTCATCGCTAAGCGTCACACTGGCACTGGTGTTACCATCAAAAGTCTTACTGATGCCGCTGGCCGAGACGGTGAGGGCGCGGGCGGTGATATTGGCATTGGTGCTCGCGGTGGTATTGAACGTGTAATTGCCCGCATCGGTGCCGGTGACGTTAATACCAGAGACGTTGATGGGTTTTGCGGTGCCGGCGTTTTTATTGTTAAACAGCGCGCTGGCAAAGCTTAAGCTTAGAACATCGCCGCTGACGCGGTCATCGCCCAGCGTGATGCTGGCGATGTCGTTACCATCATATACTTTGTTGATGCCGCTGGCCGAGACGGTGAGGGCGCGGGTGGTGATATTGGCATTGGTGGTAGCGGTGGTGTTGAACGTGTAATTGCCCGCATCGGTGCCGGTGACGTTAATGCCGGAGACGTTGATGGGTTTTGCGGTGCCGACGTTTTTATTGTTAAACAGCGCACTGGCAAAGCTTAAGCTGAGCACATCGCCGCTGACGCGGTCATCGCCCAGCGTGATGCTGGCGATGTCGTTGCCATCATATACTTTGTTGATGCCGCTGGCCGAAACGGTGAGGGCGCGGGCGGTGATCGTCCCCACATTTCCTGATGCGCTAGTGGAGGTGAGGCTGTAATTGCCAGAGGTTGCACCCGCAAGCGTTAGCCCCGTAACACTGACATTCTTACCCACTCCGACGTTTTTATTGTTATACGTTCCGCTCGTATTGGTAATGCTGATAGCTTCGCTATTATAGATATTCGCGATGGAATAATTCGCACCCGCCAGTGCCGCACTATCATTGCCATCATACACCTTACTCACCGTTCCTGTGAGCGATACGGTGAGTGGCCGCTGCGTGACCGTGATCGCACTCGCGTTGTTTGCATAGGTGAAGCCGTAGCCCAGTGCCGAGAAGAGATTACCGGAGCTATAGTTTATGTTGTAAGTGCCAACATTTCCGTTGATCGGACCCGGCGCGTAGCTGGTGCTGCCGGTGATGGTGCCGGTGATGGTGTCATCGGCGAAGTCGCCCGCGGTGAGATACTGAGCAGAGGTGATGGTATTATACGTGTAGCCGACGAGCGAGGGCGCCGCCGTACCGTATACGAACGAAGCGATGGCGGAAGGCGTAACGGTAATCAGCGGAGTGGTGCTGTACAGGAAGCCATTGGTGGTGCCGGGCATGGTGACGGTTTGGTTCACGGCTGCATTGAAGGCGCAGGTGCCGCTGGCGTTGAAGCTGCAACTAAAGCGGCGGAAATCGTTGGTAAGGCCACCCCGCGTATCGTTTGCCGGATTGGTCGAGTAAACGAGGTAGCGGCCGCTTGGTGTACTCAGTGCGCCTGCGCCGGAGTTGTTGATGAAGTTGCGCCCTGAAACCAGTGTAAGCGCATTCCCCGCACCCGAGGCGCTCAGCACCGCGCTGGGGCTGATGGTCAGATCCGCGGTGGCTCCTGTCGTGCGCGCTAAAATACTGGCTGCGGTAATCGACGGCAGGGACTGGCTACCCGTCGTGGTGATCGATACGTTATTAAGCGGCGCGACGCCTCCGATTGCCCCGCCGTAACTGACGTTGCCTGCCGTGACCGTGAAGTCGCAATTGCCAGCGCATCCTGCAAGCGGTGAAAACAGGTTAAGTTGTGAGGTATTGGCGTAAGTCACAATCGTATCGGCTCCCGCGGTGGTCACGGTACCGCCCACATTAATAATCTGACTCGCCGTTCCGGTGAAGCGAATCACCACCACCCCGTTACTTCCGGCGGCACTGCCACCGACTGCGGTGCCACCTGCACCGCTGCCTGCATAATTATAGAAGGTCGCACGTGGACCCGCGATGGAAACCGCAGCACCCGGGGTCGAGCCACCGGGTTGCGACAGACCATTATTACCGTTAGTAATCGTTGAGAAAATATTGCCAGCATTCGCATAGTTGGCACCACCGCTTGCCTGACCACTGGTGAGCAGATTGGTCTGGCCGCTACCACCAAAATAGCCACCACCGCCACCGCCACCGCCGCCGCCATCGCCTACGTAGTTGCCGCCTGCGCCGCCAGATGCCACACCGGTATTGCCGCTTGGTTGCGATCCACCGCCGGGGCTATTGACATTATTTGCGGTGCCTTCATTACTACCGCCGCCGCCGGCACCACCGCCGCCGACAGCAATTGCCGTGGTTCCTGCATACATCGACGAGGCACCGCCGCCACCACCGCCGCCGCCGCTCATGCCACCTGCGCCAGCTGTGCCGCCACTGCCACCGCCATTGGCGCCGCCCGCGCCGCCCGCAGCGAGTGATGCCTGATTCACGCCAGCACCGCCGCCGCCACCAACAAGAATGGTATAAAGTTGCCCGGCAACCGCGTTGAAGCCGGTATCCACGGCACCACCGCTACCACCGCCTGCGCCGTTAGGGCCATCACGACCGCCGCCACCGCCGCCGCCACCTACCACCAGTACATTGACCGGATTGCTGAATAGATTCGCGATGGCATTCACCGTGCTCGCCAGCGTAAGGGTGCCCGTGCCAAGCGTAGCGGTAAAGGGTCCGCCAATGCTCAGCGGTGCGTTGATGTTCAGATTGCCGTTACTGGTGGCGATGCCCAGCGTGCCGCTGGTGAAAATACCGCTAGGGCCGCTGAGGTTCACGGCGCCACCGTTACTCAGGATGTTATAGCCGCCACCCAAAAAGTTGAATGTTCCACCCGTAAGCGTGATCGCACCATTATTGCTGACAATGTTGGCAGGTCCGTTCTTCATCAACACGCCATTCGCGGTGACGGAGAGTGCGCTACCCGCACCGGTTGTTTCCAGACCGGAATCAATCGAGACAAAACTGCCCGCCCCCGTTGTCTGGATATTAAGGGCGCTGGCGCGAATGGAATGTGCAAGCGTAAGGCTGTTCGTCGTGCTGATGGTGGTGTTACCCAGTGCCGTCGTCGCGCCGAAGGGGGTATTGATAGTCGCCCTGCCTGCGGTGAGCGCCAGGCCAACACCATTAACCGCGCCATTAAAAATGGCCGAGGCCGTGCCCGGATTAACGGTAAGTGATTCTGTCACCCCACCTGCTGTATCGGTGATGGTGCTATTAAAGGTGATGTTCTGGTTCGTGCTCGAGACGGTGGGGCTTGCGCCTTCTGCCACTACCAACGGGTTTAGAAAGCTGATCGCACCGGCGGTGCTGCTCACATTCGCATTCAAGATGGTGTGTATATTATTGGCAAAATTTATGGTGCCGGTGGAATTGAGTAAGCGGCTGAGCGTAAAATCGTTAAAGCCCTGAATATCCACTGGCCCGAAGGTCGCGCCCGAACGCACCAGATTCGTGGTGGTGGCAGTATAATTTGGACGTACCCCGCCCGTTTGTCCCGAAAGCAGGGTAAGACCACCCAAGCCAACGCTTACATTGCCATTCAAATTCAGTGTACCAGTGTTTGCAACGTTACCGTTTGCAGCACGCAAGATCACCGCATTCGCGCCGCCACCAGTCAAGGTGTTGGCAGCATTGAGAGTAACATCGCGGTATCCAAGCACCGTGAGGTTGCCTGCGCTGTTAATATCGCGGTTAATGAAGGTATCGAGAAAGCCCTGAATGGTGACCGCACCAAACGTCCCACCCAGACGCACGAGGTTGGTCGTCGTCGCCGTCCAGCTTGGTCGTGTAACGTTCACACCCGAGGTGAGGTTCAGCGCACCGGTGCCGACACGTAAAATCGCATCATTGAGTGTAAGGTTGCCAACGCCCAGTACGTTGTTGCCTGCCGCAGTTAAGGTCAACCCAACAGCACCGGCACCCGTAGTAATCGTGCGACCGGTATTGGCCACCGTAATATCGCGAGTG